>CAWAFF010000001.1:0-13730 GCA_963780945.1 uncultured delta proteobacterium
AACCGGCACCAGGTCGTCATACTTGTAAGGGGGCGTCCGCAGCGGTTTCTCGTCCACTTTGATCTCAACCGTCTTCAGCTTAACATCTCGAATCTTATCAACCGATACCGCACACAGAGAAGCTTGTCACCGTGATGGTCGACAAGCCTTTTTTGGTGCCTCCTGCCCTGTTTCAGATGGGCATATGCCTTCCTCTCCTTCAGCACTACCCCTCCCACAAGGAATACCAGTCGTAATTGAGAACTCCTGGAACATCTTGCTTAGTCATGCTTCCCTTTTCGGGCCGGTGGGGGCTTTGGGAACCGTATGGGAGAATAATATACAGATTTTTATTAGAAGGTGCTAGAGAAACTGAGCCTTTCAACTTTCCCTCCTTACCAAATTCTGGTCGTATTCACCGGTTTATCGGATTTGTGGAAGGCAAACTGATGGGTTTTTTCGTTCAGGCAGATTCGACGATGGCGGGCAGATACAGGTGGGAGGAGATCAGGCGGTCCGGGTAAAGGGCCGATAAGGAGGCGCTGTCGCCGGCTCCGGTCAATACACTCACGGCGCGCACACCGGCAGCGCGGCTGGCTAGAATATCGATCGGCGCATCTCCCACATACAGTGCGGCGGCAGGTGAGACTTTGAGCATCCCCAGGCATTTCAGGATGCCCTCGGGGTCAGGCTTTCTCGTGGGCACATCCGGGCCGAGCACGACTGCGTCGAACCGGTCCAGGAGGCCCTCCGGCCTCAGCAGTTCCAGCACCTCCTGCCGCGCGCCGCTGACGATGCCGAGCTTGATCCCCATGTCTTTCAGGGCATCAAGGGTTTGCTTGATCCCGCCAAACAGCTTGCCCTGCTCCCGGAGGATTCGCGGCCATTCTCTGGCGGCCTGGGCGCCAATCGCCTTGACTACGGCATCCACATCTGGCCGGTCCTTGGGCACGGCAGCTCTCCAAAAGCTGGTACCGTTGGCAAGTGCCGTCCGCACCTGGGTCTCTGTCACCTCAAAACCGAAGGGTGCGGCCGCCACCTGCGCCACCTGGATGTAGGCGTCTACCGAGTCGACCAGCGTGCCGTCAAGATCGAAGAGGACAGCTTTGACGGCAAGTGGCTGGCATAACTCTACCTTGAGCAGGGAAGCCGCTGTCAGGGACAGATGCCGGCGGATCGGCAGGGCAGCAACAAGTTCGACCTTGCCCTCCGGGTAGTCCGCTACTTCCGGCAACAGCACTGCCGCCGGGACACGCCCCATGACTTGTACGGGGTAGCAGCGCGCCCGGCAGAATGACGAATCAGCCGGCTCCAGCGGCTGGCCGGGCCTTAGCTGCCATTGTTGCCAGCGGGCCATGTTCTCGTCATCCCCCATGGTCAGATTGAGGGTGCCGGGGAAAGGATCGATGCCCACCAACTCCATCAGCTCATGACGCACCCAATCAAGCTGCGTGAACTCCGCACCCCTGCCCAGCCCGTTGGTCAGGCGCCCTTCAATTATCATCCTTGCTCCCTTGCTGCAGATCGTCAGCCGATAAACCCAGATCGACCTGGTCGCGGTGCCCAAGGCCAATGGAGTTATCTATAAAATGGAGGTGGTGCGGGACGACCTTGTACCAGCGCACCTTGGCCAGTGCCTTGACGATAGCCGCCGGCGCCTGGGCCAACAGGCCGACCAGGGGAAATTTCTCTCCATAGAGCCTGCGTGCCTTTTCTTCTTCCGCACCGGAAAGCTCGCTGGCAAGGCCTTCCATCTGCACCCCCTTTATTTTCAGCCAGTCGGCATAGTCCTCCTGGATGGTCACAGCAAGGCGAGGGTTGTCTGTCAGATCAAGACAGTGCCTGCTTGTTGGCGAAGACAGAAAATAGATAACATAGCCGTCGCTTGCATAGAACACTGCCGTTGCCCAGGGACCGTCGCTGCCACAGGTGGCCAGGGTAGCCACGTTGTGGTCCCGCAGGTACCGTTGTACACGCCTGCCCAGAGTGTCTTTCATTACTGATTACCTGCCGCCAATTCCTTGGCTGATGAGAGGGTAACACCTGAGGGTTGGGATTCAGTGCCGTCCAGGCGCTTCAGCCGATAGGCCAGTTGCGGCCTGGTCACACCGAGCATCCGGGCGGCAGCGGAAAGGTTGCCGTTGGCCTTTTTCACGGCTGCTGCGATCAATGTTGCCTCGGCTTGATCCAAGGTCATGTTGCCGCCCAAGACCTCATCCTGAAGATTTTTCTCGCCTTCAAGGCGGTCCATTCCAAGACCGCCGTTGCTGTCCAGGCCGAATTCCAGCACCTGCCCCTCACCGCTCCCCGAGAACATCTGTTCCAGCTCGATCCGGGTGCCGTTGGGAGCCAGAATGACCCCCCGCTCCACCATATTCAGCAGTTCGCGGATATTGCCCGGCCAGGGATAGGCCAACAGCGCCCGCATCGCCTTGTCGGTGAAACCGTTGAGCTTCTTGCCGTGGACGGCGGAATATTTTTCGATAAAACGATTGGCCAACAACGGCACATCCTCCTGACGGTCCCTGAGCGGCGGAATATTGATCTGAAATGCATTCAGCCGGTAGTAGAGATCTGAGCGAAATTTCCCCTCCCTGACCAGCACCTTCAAATCCACATTGGTGGCCGCCACCAGTCTCACGTCTACCTTCCTGACCCTGTCGTCCCCCAACCGCTCGATCTCACCTTCCTGCAGGACACGGAGAAGCTTGGCCTGTGCCGACAAGGGCAGATCGCCGATCTCATCCAGGAAGAGAGTTCCGCCATGGGCCCTTTCGAAACGGCCAGGCCGGGCGGTAAGCGCACCGGTATAGGCCCCTTTTTCCACCCCGAACAGTTCCGATTCCACAAGATCGTGGGGAATAGCGGCACAATTGATGGCGATGAAGGACTCGTTGCTACGGACCCCCCTGTTATGCAGGGACCTGGCAAAAACCTCCTTGCCGACACCGGTCTCCCCCAGGAGCAGGACGGTGATCTGGGTTTTTGCCGCCTGCAGGAGCATGTCAAAGGCGGCGCGGAAAGCGGGTGAATTACCGACAATATCCGAAGGTACCTTCTCCTTTTCGTTTATTACCGAACGCAACTGCACCACCTGGGTCTGCAGATCGATCAGCTGTTCGGCGATGGATTCCTTGACGAAGAACCGTTTGTATTCAGATGGATCCTCCCAATCCTCCAGCGGCTTGCCAATGATGCGGCAATGGTTCTCACCCATGCCAGCGCATTCCACTTCCTTGTACAAAATCGGCTGGCCCATGAAAGATGAGGCATAGGCACAGGCATAGCCGATCTGGCTCCAGCAAACGGGCTCCGAATAGGTACCATAGTGGTGCTTGTGCCACTCGCTCTCCCAGGAGTTTTCCCAGAGGAACTCACCATAGAAGCTGCCGGCGGTGCGGTCATACTCCAGGGAAACGGTGGATACCTTGGCGATTCCCTCCAGCATGTGCAGCTGGGGTCCGGCCATGAAGGCGCCCATGTCTCCGTCACCCCCGGCCCGAGTCCGGGCCAGGTCAAAATCGCGCATGCCTGCTGCGTACCCCATGCGGGTGAGCAGTCCCCGTGCCCGATCCATGCCGAGGGTGTCGATCAGCTCCCGGCGAAGCGATGCCTGCGCCTCGGCATGGACGAGGAGCATGCGATTTTCATGCAACCATATCTGGCCGGTTTCGGCACAAAATCTTAAACGGGCACGCAGGTCACCGATGGCAGTTTCACTGACCGGCCTTGTTTTGCCGCTGTATTTGTACATAGCCCCATTCTCCTCAAACTATGTTTCTATATGACGTTTTTTAGCGCACCACACAAGCGCAATAGTTACACATGCTACCACAACTACCTGTATTAACTACATCGGCATGCCACTGTAATTAAAAGAACAATGTTAGGTTACAATGTCTCTCCCCCGCTGGCAAGGAAGAAAAATTCAAACAGCTGGAAACTGGCATCTAGCTTAGGCCGGCAACTTTTTACCAAATGATCAAAAATAATTCAACCCTCATCGGCCCATTTCACCAAATCATCAAAATTTTCTGCGTTCACCGCGCACTCCGCCGCTGTCGGCAAACACCCCCTTTGCCTACCATTGGCCTTTTGTTTAATATTATCAGGGACTTGAAATTTTACCGAAATAATACAACACCGTTTTGGCATACTCGATGCTTTTCTATTGGTAAATCATCCAGTGGCTTAGATATTTGCATCAAAAGATAAAAACATTGTTTTACTAATTAGATTGATTGCCTGAGCAAGCGAGATCTTAACACCGCAAAGACAAAAAGGGGTGACCATGGAAGAGTTGGCAAGTTCAGAAATAAATGTTGCTGATCAAGGCGCTACGACAGCTCCAGGCATCGGGCAGCTCGGCCTTTACCTGGTAGCTTTTATGGCAATCAGCTGGGCTCTGATGTTCTTCATTCCCACGCCCTTGCTCTTTACCGTGCTTTTACCTGCTTCCTTTTATGTGCTTTACAGCCTCGTCGTCTTCTGTCCCCTGATCTCGGGAGGATGGCCGTTTGCACCGCCTCTGGGCAACTGGAAACCGGGTGACGGCATCTGGAAGCCCGGTTTGGGCACCTGCATGCTCATCATCGGCGCGGCTATTGCCGGACCACTATTCACCAGTCACGTCTACCCCAGATTCCCCCTTTTCCCGGTTGGGTTCTGGTGGGGCATCATCCTCTTCACCGTCACCCTCTGGTATGCCTTTGTCTGGAATGGCTGGCCCCTCAACCAGAAGTGCTCTCCGGCTGTCCGTGGTGTCGGCGGCGCGCTCGTCATCCTTGCCGTTACGGCTCTGCTCTGGCAGCTGGTCAACCTGAGCGGGACCCCCTTTGCCGGGGCGGCCTACGATCCCAAGGGTCCGTTCCAGGCTGAATGGTTCTTCGGTTTGCTGGTCTGGATCATCGTCTGGATCCAAGCTTTTTCCAATGTGCTGACCTTCCAGCAGTGGCCATTTTACAAATTCGGACAGCCATGGGGCGAGATCGCCAATACCCTGGTCTCCATCCTTCTTGGCTGGCTCTGCTGGACGGTGAGCCTCAAGTTCATGACACCGACCTTCTCCTTTGCCGCTGTGGGAGGCTCGATCATCGGCATGCAAAATTTCCACGGCGCCATCTTCGGCTATTATCCTTTCCTCAAGTACAAGCAGCCAAGAAGAGGGATTTATAACTTTCTTACTGAAATTGCCCTGTCTTTTGTCTGGATCGCTCTGCTTCGGGTGCTGATGCCCCCCATCGTGGCCAAGGTTCAGGCCGCCGGCCTGCCATTCGATATCAATGTGGTTTCCGTGCTTTACACCTTGCACTTCATTGCCTTGCTGACACTGATCCACAATTTCTATTTCCTGCGGGCGCCGCTGGCTCCATCCGGACCGCCGCCTGCTCCAGAGTAAGGCGAGTCAACGGTAAATTCCGGAGAAAGAGCACGCAGCCTTTGTGACAAATCATTACCACCAGGTGCCGGTCAACCGGCACCAAGCAACTGACCGAGGAGAAGAACATGGCAGACCTCACCGGCAAATATCAGGTAAAGATTCTGGGGATCGATGACTACCAAGCCTTAGTGGCATGTCAAAGCGCCTGTCCCCTGGCAACTGATACCAAAAGATATGTAAAAGCCATCGCTGAAGGGGATTACGAGAAGGCTTACCTGGTTGCCAGACAAACCAATCCCCTGGTTTCCGTTTGCAGCAGGGTCTGCACCGCCCCTTGCGAGAAGTCCTGCCGCAAGGGTGGCGAGGGGAACCCGGTGGACATCCGGGCCCTGAAAAGATTTGCCTGCGATCAGCAGGGGGTCTCTTCTCCCCATTCGGTGACCAAAAAGCTCGCTGAGTATTCACAACGGGATGGCCGGCTGGGTGACCGGACCGGTAACCATCTCTTGACCATGTGGAGACTGCGGCAGGCCCAGGGCAAAACCGGGACCTCCCGAAAGGTGGCCATCGTCGGTTCCGGTCCAACGGGTCTGTCGGCGGCCCACGATCTTGCTTCTCTAGGGTACCAGGTGACGATTTTTGAGGCAGCACCCAAGGCGGGGGGGATGTTGCGAACCGGTATTCCCGGCTTTCGCTTGCCGAAGGCATTGCTCCAGCAAGAGATCGACGCGATCCTGGAGCTTGGGGTGGAACTCAAGCTGAACAGCCCTATCGGCGGGGAGCTGTCCCTGGCTGACCTTCGTCAACAGGGTTACGACGCGGTATTTCTCACCATCGGCCTTCAGAACCCCATGAATCTCAATCTGCAGGGTACCGATCTCAAAGGGATCTACAGCGGCGTCGATTACGTACGCGACTACGAGAAGATCCCCCTTGGCAAGAACTGCCTGGTCATCGGGGGGGGCGGGGTAGCCATCGATTGTGCCCAACACGCCGTGCGCCAGGGGGCTGGGCAGGTGATGATCGCCTGCCTGGAGTCATGGGAAACGATGCCTGCCAGCCGGTCGGAAAAAGAGGATGCCCAGGAAGAGGGGATCACCTTTCATCCTTCCATGGGCCCGCAGCGGATGGTGGGTAAAGATGGGCGCGTGATCGGGGTCGAATTTCTGCAAGTAAGTTCGGTATTCGATGCCGAAGGCAAGTTCAGTCCCACCTTTGTCCCTGACAGCACCACCGTCATTGCCGCAGACACGGTGATACTGGCGGTGGGTCAAGCTTCCACTGTTTCGTCCTTGCCGGGGCTGGAGGGCCTTGATATTACCCCCAACGGTCTGATCCGCGCTGAGGAAGACATGTCCACCAATCTTCCCGGGGTCTTTGCCGGCGGAGATGTTCGCTGGCGCTTCACCAGGAACGCAACGGATGCCATCGCCGACGGGCAAAAGGCTGCTCGCGCCATCCACGGCTACCTTGGCGGCAAGAAGGTGCAGGTAACGAAGAAAGGCCACATGAAGACTGTGGCGGCTGACTTCAAGAATACCCGCTGCGAAACCATCGCCCCGGTGAAGATCCCCAAAAGAGCAGCCGGCGAAAGGATCAGGAATAAAGAGGAGATCACCCTCGGCTTTGATGAGGCGCAGGCACGGCAGCAGGCCGCCAGGTGCCGGCAATGCAGCATTCAGACCGTCTTTGACAGCTCCCGTTGCCTCCTCTGCGGGACCTGCGTCGACACCTGTACCAATGGCGCGCTCAGGTTGGTCCGGCTGGCGGATATCGGGGGGGATGAGAATGTGGCAAAGCTGACCGAGACGCTGAAGAAGTCGTCCAGCGCCAGGGGAATGACCGCCATCATCAAGAACGAGAGCCAGTGCGTCAGCTGTGGGATGTGTGCCCGTCGCTGCCCTGGTGGAGCAATAACCATGGCGGAATTTTCCTGCCAAGAGGAATGGGAATAACTACTTGAGCCTGTTACGTGGAGATAATTTATGAGCGAATCAGCCTATGATTTCAAAGAATCCGTCCGACAACTGCCGAAGAACATCAAGGAATCCGTCATTCGTCGGGGAGAAGGAACTCCAGGAACAAGAACGCGCCGCAGCCATTTTCGGCAACATCTTCCTCCATCTTCACCCGGTAAGGGTTCATGTCAACACCCTGCGCCTGGAATACACCCTTGGCCTGGGACTGATCACCTTTTTCCTGTTCCTGATCCTGATCGTTTCCGGGGTGTTGGTGATGTTCTATTACAACCCTTCCACTCAGCTGGCCTACCGCAGCATGATCGACCTGGAGTATGTGGTCTCCTTCGGCGTGGTCCTGCGTAACATGCACCGCTGGTCAGCCCATGCCATGGTTGCCCTTGCCTTCCTGCACATGTGCCGGGTCTTCTTCACGGGCTCATATAAGGCACCGCGGGAATTCAACTGGGTGATCGGCGTCTGTCTGCTGCTGGTGACGCTCTTCCTCAGTTTCACCGGATACCTTCTGCCCTGGGATCAGCTGGCCTTCTGGGCCATTACCGTCGGCTCAAACATAGCTGCCTACATGCCATGGATCGGGGAAAAGGTCCGCTTCGTCATGCTGGGAGGCAATGAGGTCGGCCAGATGGCGCTGCTGCGATTTTATGTACTGCATGTGGCGGTGCTGCCCATAGTGGCGGTTATCCTGCTGGGAGTGCATTTCTGGCGGATCCGCAAAGATGGAGGCCTGTCGCGTCCGCAGAGCCAGCCTGAAGACCAGAGAAAGAACTGAGGAGGATCAGCCATGCAACCAGCTAACAAAGAAGAAATATTTCCGAGAGATCCCGATAAGACCTATTCGCTGATGGCCATCGTTGACGGGGAGTCCTTCAACGTGGAAAAAGGACCCGAAGACACGGTCCAAAGCTGGCCGCACCTGATGGTGCGTGAGCTGCTGCTCTTCCTGCTGGTCTTCGGCGTCATTCTCGGTGTTTCACTTGTCTTTAATGCCCCCCTTGAGGAGCCGGCCAATGCCCTGCACTCCACCAATCCGGCCAAGGCGCCCTGGTATTTCGTAGGCATCCAGGAACTGGTGAGTTATTCAGCATTCCTGGGGGGGATCGTCGCCCCGGCCCTGATCGTGCTGGCCCTGCTGTTTCTGCCATACCTGGACAGAAACCCCAAAGGAACCGGAGTCTGGTTCTCCCCGGACCGTAAGGTTGCCACTCTTATCTTTACGATTTTCGTCATCACCATGGTCGTCCTGATCCTGATCGGCCAGTTTGTCCGGGGACCGAACTGGGGCTTGTATTGGCCGTGGTCGTAATGGCAGCTTGAAACCCAATTGTTATCGAAAGGAGAACTTTATATGGAATCCCAAAACAGCACCTGTGCCATGCCTCTGCCCGCCTAAAGCTTCCAAGGAGGTTAATGAAGATCGCAGAGGCTTTATCAAAAAACTGGCGGTGACAACACTGGCCCTGGGGGTCGGCGGAGCTGCTGTCGAGTGTGCCCGCTTCATGAAGCCAAATGTTCTTTATGAGGCTTCCCAGGTCTTCAAGGTGCGGGGAGTTAGGCAAGTTTCCCATCGGCAGTCGAACCGTCATCGAAGGGCGAGGTATCGAGATCGTCAGGGAGAGAGAGGGAATGCACGCCATTTCCCTGGTCTGCACCCATTTGGGATGCCTTTTGAAACCAGTGCTCAACGACCACTCGGTTGGCTATTCGTGCCCCTGTCACGGCTCCACTTTCGCTCCCATGGGCGAGGTCCTGGGCGGCCCCGCTCCCAAAAACCTTCCCTGGTATGAGATGTATGTGGACAACACGGGAACTATCGTCGTGGATACGTCCAAGGTGAACGCTAAACGGACCAAACTCGTAGTCTAATGGAGGATAAGCAGATGGAAAAGGCAGTTTTGCGCAAGCTTACCATACTCTGCATCATCTGCGGGCTGGCCGGTTTCGTCCTTTTGGGCATGGTGGCAGTCCGCGATGGAAAGCGGGAATGGAAGCAGTACCAGGCTGAATACAAAGAGCTGTTTCTGAAGAAGATCAACCGCGACCGCAATCCCACCTTCTACGACAGGGTCGCCGCCATGGAGCCTGAAATCAAGCAGGTGGCCATCAACGAGTGGGGTTCCTTCGACCGCTGCATAACCTGTCACATGGGAATCGAAGATCCCTCCTTTAAAGACGTCGCGCCCCCTTTGGCGTCCCACCCCAACCCGGTGTTGCTGAAGCAGCATCCGGTGGAAAAGTTCGGCTGTACCATCTGTCATGGCGGCCAGGGGCTGGCAACCACCTATGTCGGCGCCTCCCATAAGGCCCAGGCCGAATGGCCGGTGCCGATGGTGGCCAGAGGGTTGATGCAGTCCCGCTGCGGCATCTGTCACCAGGACTATGAGGCGATCGGCGCCGACAAGCTGATCAAGGGACAACAGCTCTACAAGGAGATGCACTGCGCAGGATGCCACCAGATCAACGGCCAGGGCGGCGCCGTCGGCCCAGACTTGAGCGCCTTTGCCGACAAAGATCCGGGCAGCTTCTCCTACACCAATCTGGTGGGGGATCGATCCAAGCAGACCTGGGTCATGGAGCACTTCAAGGACCCGAAGAAAGTCAGCCCTGGCACCCCGATGCGCGCTTACGCCATGAATGACTATCAGATCGAATGCCTGTCGAGCTACGTCTTGAGCCTCAGCCAGCGGGATTTCCTGCGGCACTATCGGCCAAAGGTAAGAGCAGACTTTGTTCCCCACAAGGTAGACGTTATCGTCCCCGAGGCAGAATTGCCCGAATCTCCTGCGGATAGAAGCTGACGATATTTAGGTTATCAGGAACAAACTTTAACAATTTCAGGAGTGAGCATATGAACCGGAAAACCTTGCTAATAGCAGCTACAGCCCTTGTCTTTGGTCTGCTCTTGCCAGGCCCAAAGGCCCAGGCACAGGAGCCGCCGAAAATGCCCTACGTCTTTGCCATGTACTGTGTGATGTGCCACAAGGAAGGCGTGCAGATAGGCCCGATCGGGATCTTCGACATGATGTCGAAGACCGGCAACCCGCTGCACGAACAGTATATACGCAACAATACACGCTTCGGCTACAACGCGATGCCGGCCTTCAGGATCTCGGAGGTCAGCCCGAAGGAGTTGAACGCCATAGTCACCTATCTAAAGGACCTGGCAGCATACCGGAAGATAAATCCCGGTTATCAGCCGGCAGCGGCCGAGAAAGGAAGGAACGGAAAATGATAGAGACCGGAAGAAGAGGGTTTTTCAAGCAGATAATGTTGGCCGGCGCGGCGCTGGCCGCAACCGGGATAGGAACAGCCGGGACCCGGCAGGCTGAGGCCTCTGTTCCCAAGCAGATCAAAGGGGTTTGCCTGTTCGTCCCCAGCCTTGGTAAAGCCAGCGATTTTGTCGAAATGATGAACAAAAGCGCCCCCGGTTCCTGGACGGTTCATCCACTGGAAGGGTCCCTGGGTGAGCATTACTTTACCACCAGGAAACTTTATGAAGAGGCACGAGGCAACGCCAATACCTTCGTCGGCGTGGTAGACCCGGCAACCTTCGCCATTGTCCATGAAGCAATCGTCGATTGTTGCGGTTCCTTCCACTACATCACCTATGAAGACCGGAACCGGGTGACCTTTTCCGTGCAGCTGTAAATGACCGAGTCGAGGAGGTTTTAACATGAGTCGTTTTATCGCACTCCCAAAGGGCGTGACAGAAGAAACTTTCGCTAAGGCAATCGGTGAATACCGCGCTCTGCTTGGGGAGGACAGGGTCCGCACCGATCCGGCTTCCCTGCAATCCTATATGAAGATCATGATCCCGGAAACCATCGAGCTGCATAAGCCTTCGGCGGCCATGTACCCAAGGACGGTGAAAGAGATCCAGGCCATTGTCGCCATCGCCAACAAGTACAGGACCCCGCTCTGGACCGTCAGCACCGGCAAGAATATGGGATACGGCTCCGCCGCTCCGGCCACCCGGGGGCAGATCGTGCTCGATCTGAAGACCATGAAGAAGATCATCCATGTGGATGAAGAGCTGGGGTACTGCCTGGTAGAGCCGGGAGTCACCTACTACGACCTGCAGCAGTACTTCAAGAAACACAAGATGAACCTGTGGGTCGATGTTCCGGCCCCCTCGGCCATGGCCAGCCCGGTCGGCAACACCGCAGACCGCGGCGTGGGCTACACCCCCTACGGTGAACACTTCCTCGTTTCCTGCGGCATGGAAGTGGTACTGGCCAACGGTGACGTAATCCGCACCGGCACAGGCGGGGTACAGAACTCCACCAGCTGGCAGTCTTACAAATGGGGCTTTGGCCCATACGTGGACGGCATTTTCACCCAGTCCAACTACGGGATTATCTGCAAGCTGGGCGTCTGGCTCCTGAAAGGCCCACCACCGGGTGGCTACATGCCGTTTCTGATGAAGTTTCCCAAGGTGGAGATGCTGGCGGATATCATCAAGACCTTCATGCCCCTGCGCCTGGCTCAGATCATTCCCAACGCCTGCGTCGTGGTTAACGCCGGCTGGGAAGCGGCCGGTTACTTCACCTATGACAAGAACGGCAAAGGAACCAATCGGGATACCTTCTTCAAAGGCAAGGGGAGCCTTCCCCCCAAGGTCTTCCAGGAGATCATGGACAAGTACAAGGTCGGCGCCTGGAATTTTTATGCCGCCCTCTACGGTTCACCCGAGCAGGTGGCCCTGAACTGGAAATATGTCTCCGGCTCCTTCAAAGCCAAGTTCGGCAAGAACGTGGAGATCATCACCGAAAAAGAGGCCAAGGATGATCCCATCTTCGAATACCGCAGACAGTTGATGATGGGGGGCAGTACCCTGCAGGAGTTCGGTCTCTACAACTGGCGCGGCGGCGGTGGTTCCATGTGGTTCGCCCCGGTTGCAGCCGCCCGGCCCTCCGAGTGCGACAAGCAGATGCGGCTTGCCACGGAAATCCTCAACAAGCACGGCTTCGACTATGTCTCCGAGTTCATTGTCGGCTGGCGCGAAATGCACCACATCATCGACCTGCTCTACGATCGCACCCAGCCGGATGAGATGCAGAAGGCCTACCAATGCTTTGACGAGCTGCTGAAGGTGTTTACCAAGAACGGTTATGGCACCTATCGCACCAATATCGCCTTCATGGAAAAGGCTGTCCCATTCCTACGGGCCCGAAATGCGAAAAATCCATCACACCCTGAAGAAGGCGCTGGATCCCAACAACATCCTTGCCCCAGGCAAATCGGGGATCAACCTGGATATTGCTCTGTAAAGATAACAGTTGAGGAGGTAGTGAAGATGAGTCGTTTCATTGCGTTGCCCAAGGGCGTGACAGAAGAGACTTTTACCAAAGCGATCAAGGAGTATCGCACGCTGCTGGGGGACAACCGGGTCCGCACCGACCCGGCCTCCTTGCAACCTTACCTGGCAATCACAATAGCCGAAAACACAGAGCTGCATACCCCTTCCGCGGCAATCCTGCCAACGACGGCCAAAGAGGTTCAGGCCATTGTCGGCATTGCCAACAAATACAAAACTCCGCTCTGGACGGTATGCAACGGGGAAAACGAGGGCTATGGCTCCTCTGCGCCGGCAACCAGGGGGCAGATCATCCTCGACCTGCGGAACATGAAGAAGATCATCGAGGTCGACGCGGAGCTGGGCTACTGTCTGGTGGAACCGGGAGTGACCTATGCCGAACTGCAGCAGCACTTGACCGCCAACAAGATTAATCTGTGGCTCGACGTGCCGGCTCCTTCGGCCAATGTCAGCATGGTCGGCAATATCCTCGAACGGGGAAGCGGCTATACCCCTTACAGCGAAGACTTCCTCTTTTCCTGCGGCATGGAAGTGGTGCTGGCCGACGGCAGCATGCTCAAGACCGGCATGGGAGGTATTCCCAATTCCACCAGCTGGCAGGTATTCAAATGGGGTTTCGGACCTTACGTGGACGGTCTTTTTTCCCAGGCCAACAACGGCATCGTCACCAAACTGGGTTCATGGCTGATGGGAGCACCGCCGCCGGGCGGCTACATGCCATTCTGCATCAAATTCCCAAGGAACGGAGATGATCGCCGACATCATCAAGCCGCTGATGTTCCTGCGCCAGGCCCAGATCGTTCCCAATGCCTGCGCCCTGGTCAACGCCGGCTGGGAAGCGGCCACCTGTTTCGCCAATAACAAGAAAAACAATGGCGGCTTTCTCAACAAAGGGAGCGGAACCATACCCACCCAGAAACTGATGGACAGCTACGGCGTTGGCGCCTGGAATCTTTACGGCGCCGTCTATGGCTCTCCCGAGCAGGTGGCGCTCAACTGGATGTATGTCTCCGGCACCTTCAAGCAGGCTTTCGGCAACAAGATCCGGATCATCACCGAAAAGGAGGCCAAGGAT
>CAWAFF010000002.1:0-44437 GCA_963780945.1 uncultured delta proteobacterium
GTTAAGGACGATGGTGCTTATAACCTTTCCAGGAGTAATGACCGAGAAAACACTAAAAATCTTGTGACAAATACTCCCCCTGTGCCGAAACCGCTCTCCGTTAAAAAAGCTGTTCCGGTTACTGTAACTGGGACGGTGCGCGACCAGCAAGGTGCACCTGTTCCACTTGCGGTAGTCAGGCTCTTGGATGTGTGGGACGAGTCTGACACCAACAGGAATGGAGCTTATTGGAGTACTCCCACCGACTCGACGGGAAGATTTGTCATTGAACAGGTCGAAGCAAAAACTTACCGTTTGGCAGTGGTAAAAATTGACCCGACCGTGGGTCACATGACCAGCCCTATGCCGACAGTAGACCTCACCTTACCCAACCACCCTCTCCACTATGAGATCATCCTATCTGCGCCCATTCTTCCTCGACTGCCGACTAAACCGGCACCAACATCACCGACAACAGGTAAAGAACCAAGCCATCTGCCAGTCAAGGGACCAATAACAGATCCTGCATCCATGTAGCCACAGCTGGTCGACGGTATCATTCACCTGTTTTTGCTTCAAAAACACCACTATAACGTTATTTTATTGCAGTTGACAGCTGTGGAATAATGTATTATTTTCGTTCTTCACTTTTTTGTGCAGCAGGGGACAATAATGCGAAGTGACATGATCAAAAAAGGCTTGGAGCGGACACCCCACCGTGCTCTGCTGAAAGGGACCGGTGTCCCGCAAAGCCAGATGGACAAGCCGTTTATCGGCGTGGCAACCAGCTTTACCGACCTGATCCCCGGACATGTCGGCATGCGCGACCTGGAGCGCTTCATTGAAAAGGGTGTTCACACCGGCGGCGGCTATTCCTTCTTCTTCGGCATTCCGGGCGTCTGCGACGGCATGGCGATGGGGCACAAGGGGATGCATTACTCCCTCCCGACCCGCGAACTGATCGCCGACATGGTCGAGTCGGTGGCCGAGGCGCACCGCCTGGACGGCCTGGTGCTGCTGACCAACTGCGACAAGATCACCCCCGGCATGCTGATGGCGGCCGCCCGGCTCAACATTCCCTGCATCGTCGTCACCGCCGGTCCGATGATGAGCGGCCGCGGCCAGTCCGGACGCCAGTACTCCTTCGTCTCCGACACCTTCGAGGCGATGGCCCGCTACAAGGCCGGGGTCATCAGCGACAAGGAGCTGCAGGTCTGCGAAGACAACGCCTGCCCCGGCATGGGCTCCTGCCAGGGGCTCTTTACCGCCAACACCATGGCGATCCTGACCGAGACGATGGGGATGAGCCTGCCGCGCTGCGGCACCGCCCTGGCCGTGTCGGCGCTGAAAAGGCGCATCGCCTTCGCCTCCGGCGAAAAGATCGTCGAACTGGTGCACAATGACGTCAAGCCGCGCGACATCCTGACCCGCGAAGCCTTTGAAAACGCGATCCGCGTCGATCTGGCGCTGGGCGGCTCCTCCAATACCGTGCTGCATCTGCTGGCCATTGCCCACGAGGCGGGCGTCGAACTGCCGCTGGAACTGTTTGACGAACTCGGAAAAGATACGCCGCAGCTGGCCTCGATGAATCCGGCCGGCGAGCATTTCATGGAAGATCTGGACATCGCCGGCGGCGTCAGCGGCGTCATGAAACAGCTTGGAGACAAAATCAAAGACACGCCCACATTGTTCGGCCTGACCACGCATCAGCTGGCCGAGAGCATCCAGAATGTAGACGAGGAGGTTATCCGCCCGCTTGGGAACCCGGTGAAGAAGGAAGGTGGCATCGCCATCCTTTCCGGAAACATCGCTCCCAAAGGGGCCGTCGTCAAGCAGTCGGGCGTTTCCGACGCGATGATGTATTTTGAAGGCACGGCCCGCTGCTTCGATGCCGAAGAGAAGGCCATGGCCGCCATCATGGAAGGAAAGATCAAGTCCGGAGACTGCGTCGTGATCCGCTATGAAGGTCCCAAGGGGGGCCCCGGCATGCGCGAGATGCTGGCACCGACCGCCGCCATCATGGGGATGGGGCTGGGAGACAGCGTGGCACTGATCACCGACGGCCGTTTTTCCGGAGGCACCCGTGGTCCCTGTATCGGCCATATTTCTCCTGAAGCAGCCGAAGGCGGCCCGATCGCTCTGGTTGAAGACGGCGACCGGATTCTGCTCGACATCCCTAACCGGCGGCTGGAACTGCTGGTGGACGATGCGACCCTGGCACCCGCCGGCGCGGATGGAAGGCGCCGGAACCGAAGATCAAGAGGGGCTGGCTGGCACGCTACGCCAAGGTTGTCACGTCGGCTCATACCGGTGCGATTACAACTGCAGATTAGAATCTACCAGTTTCAGACCAAGCTTCCAAACTACCTCTAGGCTCGGGTCCTTATCAGGAGTTAAAATCCCTGATAGGGATTCTGTTTCACCTACAACGAGGTGAAATTCTGTTCACAGAGGTTAAGCATGAAAATGAACGGCGCACGAATAATGCTGGAGTGTTTGAAAAAAGAGGGCGTAGATACCGTTTTCGGCTATCCCGGCGGTACCGTCATCAATCTGTATGACGAGCTCTTTTCCTTTAAAGATATACATCATATCCTGCCGCGGCACGAACAGGCCGGCACCCATGCGGCAGACGGCTATGCCCGCGCCACCGGCAGGGTCGGAGTGGCCATCGCCACCTCCGGCCCCGGCGCAACCAACACCGTTACCGGCATCGCCACGGCCTACATGGATTCGATCCCGATGGTCATCATCACCGGTCAGGTACCGACCGCGCTGATCGGCAACGATGCGTTCCAGGAGGTCGATATCATCGGCATCACCCGCCCCTGCACCAAGCACAGCTTTCTGGTCAAGGATGTCAAGGATATCGCCACTGATCATGAAGAAGGCCTTTTACATCGCCCGCAGCGGCCGTCCCGGACCGGTTCTGGTCGATCTCCCCAAGGACGTGCAGATGGCCCAGGCTGAATTCCACTACCCTGAAACCGTCGAAATCCGCGGCTACAAGCCCAACCGTCGACGGGCATCCCCGCCAGGTGGAAAAAGCGGTCGCGATGATTCTCGCAGGCCAAGAAGCCGGTCATCTATGTCGGCGGCGGCGTCGTCCTCGGCAATGCCGCCGAGAGCTTGACCGCACTGGCGCGCAAGCTGCTCGGATCCCGGTAACCACAACCCTGATGGGACTCGGCGCCTTTCCCGAGAACGACCCCCTTTCGCTGGGCATGCTCGGCATGCACGGCACCTATTACGCCAACATGGCGGTCATCCCATTGCGACCTGCTCATCGCCGTCGGCGCCCGCTTCGACGACCGGGTCACCGGCAAGATCGCCACCTTTGCGCCGCACGCCAAGATCATCCATATCGACGTCGACCCGACCTCGATCAAGAAGAATGTCCGTGTCGACCTGCCGATCGTCGGCGACGTCAAGGACGTACTGACCAAGATGATGCTGAAGGCCTGACAGAGCAAGGAGAAGCTGGCAGAGTTTCACGGCGGCGATCTGGCTCCCTGGCATGCGGAGATCGACGGCTGGAAGGCGAAGCACCCGCTGTCCTACAAGCAGAGCACGCACGATCATCAAGCCGCAGTTCGTGATCCAGAAACTGCGTGAACTGTCCGATGACGACGCCATCATCGCTACCGACGTGGGCCAGCACCAGATGTGGACCGCCCAGTTCTTCGGATTCAACCAGCCGCGCACCCTGCTGTCCTCCGGCGGGCTCGGCACGATGGGCTTCGGGCTGCCGGCGGCCATGGGCGCGCAGGCGGCTTTCCCGGAGCGCCAGGTGATCGCGATCTGCGGCGACGGCGGCTTCCAGATGAACATCCAGGAGACTGGCGACCCTGGTGCAGAACCGGCTGCCGGTCAAGATCGTCATCCTCAACAACAACTTCCTCGGCATGGTGCGCCAGTGGCAGGAGCTGTTCTTCGACAAGCGCTACTCCTCAGACCTGCATGGAACTGCCGATCGACTTCATCAAGCTGGCCGATGCCTATGGAGCCAAGGGCTTTCAGGCCACCAAGCCGGGCGAGGTGGAGGGATCATCAAGAAGGGTTTCAAGGAAAGGGCCCGGTGATCATGGAGTTCAAGATTGCCCGCGAGGAAAAAGTGCTGCCGATGGTGCCGGCCGGAGCGTCGCTGAACGAAATGGTGCTTGAACGCCTAGAACTGATCGTCATGTGACGTCGCCTTGATACTATCGGAGGAATTCCATGCAACATACAATATCGGTCATAGTTGAAAACGATTTCGGCGTGCTCTCCCGTGTCGCGGCCTGTTTTCCGGTCGCGGGTTCAACATCGATTCGCTGTCGGTGGCCCCCACCAACGAAGACTGGCTGTCCCGCATGACGATCGTTACCCGGGGCGACGAGCAGATCCTCGAGCAGATTAACAAACAGCTCAACAAACTGATCGACATAATCAAGGTGATCGATTTTTCCGACGGCAGCGCCATTGAGCGCGAAATGGCGCTGATCAAGGTACGGCCGAGGATGAGAGCCGGGCCGAGGTCCTGAGGATCGTTGATATCTTCCGGGCCAAGATCATCGACGTCACCCCAAAATCCTACACCATCGAGGCGACCGGCAACCGCTAAAGATAGACGGCATTCTGGAACTGCTCCGCCGCTGGGACTCAAGGAGCTGGTTCAGTACCGGCTCGGTCGCCATCGGCCGCGGCGCCAAAGGATGGAAAGGCGTAGCGAGGCGGGCATCATCTCTTCGCCGCACTTGAACGGTTCGCTCTGTACAAACTATCTTCTGAACTGCATTAGATTTCACTGCCTGCGCCATCAGAACGGTTCCTTGGGCACCTTGATTTTATGCAACACCATAGCTTAATTTAGTGCCAGACTATTCAGGGCAGAAAATACATGGAGGATGTACATGAACGTTTATTACGACAAGGATTGCAATTTTGCGATCATCAAAGGAATGAAAGTCACCATCGTTGGGTACGGTTCCCAGGGGCACGCCCATGCATGCAACCTTAAGGACTCTGGCGTGGACGTTACCGTGGGTTGCGTGCCGGTTCAGCGTCAGTTGCCAAGGCCCAGAACGCGGGTCTGAAGGTGGCGAGCGTTGCCGATGCCGTGGCCTCGGCAGACCTGGTGATGATCCTGACCCCGGACGAGTTCCAGTCAAGTCTCTACCGCGACGAGATCGAGCCGAAGCTGAAGAAGGGCGCGACCCTGGCCTTTGCCCACGGTTTCGCCATCCACTATAACCAGGTCGTGCCGCGCGCCGACCTCGACGTCATCATGATCGCCCCCAAAGCGCCCGGCCACACGGTCCGCTCCGAGTTCGTCAAAGGCGGCGGCATCCCCGACCTGATCGCTGTATTCCAGGACGCCTCCGGCAAGGCCCGCGAAGTCGCCCTCTCCTACGCCAGCGCCATCGGCGGCGGCCGCACCGGCATCATCGAAACCACCTTCAAGGACGAGACCGAGACCGACCTGTTCGGCGAGCAGGCCGTGCTCTGCGGCGGCGCTGTGGAACTGGTTAAGGCCGGTTTCGAAACCCTGGTCGAAGGCGGTTATGCCCCGGAAATGGCCTACTTCGAGTGTCTGCACGAGCTCAAGCTGATCGTTGACCTGATGTACGAAGGCGGCATTGCCAACATGAACTACTCCATCTCCAACAATGCCGAATACGGTGAATACGTCACCGGTCCGAGAGTCATCAACGCTGAGAGTCGCAAGGCGATGAAGGAGTGTCTGGACAATATCCAGAACGGCGAGTATGCCAAGCGGTTCATCCTTGAGGGAATGGCTAACTATCCTGAAATGACCGCCCGTCGCCGCCTCAATGCCGCCCACCCGATCGAGCAGGTCGGTGAGAAACTGCGGAGCATGATGCCCTGGATCCAGAAGATTGTGGACAAGAGCAAAAACTAATATCTTCCTTCGTTGCATGGGAGGCCGGAATCGGGCTATAATTGGCACTTTGTGGATGTCATGCTCGAACCGGCCTCTTTGACGTTTGCACGAGGTCATACAAGGACAGGAAATGCGTAATAAAAATGCTCCCATTGCTGTGGAAGGACTTCCTTTTGTTGCAATTGCTGCTGTGATCAGCGCCGTTTTTCTCTTAGTCGGCTGGCAATTCATCGCCGCTTTCTTCATCGTCGTCACTCTTTTCATCATCTTCTTTTTTCGCAATCCGAATCGGGTTACACCGGAAAACGAAAATGCCGTGGTCTCCCCTGCCGATGGCGTCGTCATCTATCTGGGGGAAGCCCACGAAAGCCACCTGAATCAGGAAATGTTGAAGATCAGCATCTTCATGTCCGTGTTCAATGTTCACATCAACAGGGTGCCAGTCTCTGCCAAGGTGGTAGACAAGTTCTATCGGCCGGGGAAATTCCTTGATGTTCGCCATGAGCGCGCCACCTTCGAAAATGAACAGAATGGACTGGTCCTGGAGACGGCTGGCGGAACAAAACTGGTTGTGGTGCAGGTAGCCGGCCTTATCGCCCGTCGTATTGTCTGCTATCCAGGTATCGGCACATTGCTCCAGCGCGGGCAGCGCTACGGGTTGATCCGCTTCGGCTCAAGACTGGATGTCTATCTCCCAAAGGGAACTGAAATACGGTTAGCAATGGGTGCCAAGACTGTAGCGGGTGAAACCATTCTGGGAATATTGTCATGAGGAGAAGATAGCCATGGCCGAAGGCATGCGAAAGGGAATTTACATTCTTCCCAATCTTTTCACGGCCGGCAGTCTTTTTGCCGGTTTTTACTGTATGGTATCAACTCTTAATTATGATTACAAAACCGCCGCTCTGTGGATCCTGGCTTCCTCAATATTTGACGGGCTGGATGGCAAGGTGGCACGACTGACGGGAACGTCCAGCAAATTTGGGGTCGAATTCGATTCACTGGCAGACCTGGTCTCATTCGGAGCTGCACCAGGCCTCCTTATGTATGCTTGGGCGCTGAGACCTTTCGGCAGGATCGGCTGGCTGGCAGCCTTTCTTTTCGTTGCCTGCGCCGCCCTTCGTCTGGCCCGGTTCAACGTGCAGGTAGACACGGTGGAGAGTAAGCGTTTCGTCGGCCTCCCGACCCCAGCAGCTGCCAGTATGGTCTCTGCCACCGTCCTGCTTTTTTCCCATTTCGGTTGGCCAAGTTCATTTAAGAAACTGGCGATACTTCTGCTCATCTACTTTCTCGCCTTGCTCATGGTTTCCAATGTCCGTTATTATTCCTTCAAAGACCCGGAACTTATCAAACGCCAGCCTTTTGCCTTCCTGGTAGTGGGGGTCATACTACTCATCGTAATTGCAGCGGAGCCGATAATAATGCTTTTCGTAATCTTCTGCGGCTACATGCTTTCCGGACCAATCGGTTATGTCATGAGCTGGCCGCGGCGAATCCGCTTGAAACGGGCCATGCACAAGGGTCATGAGGATTTACGGCCTCCCGGTAAGGATCTCCAATAGATGATGTTTTATTTGCCTCAGCCAAACGTTTGTTTGCAATGGCAAAACTAATTGAAATTCCAAAGAAAATTCCTTGACAGATGATAAGGAGTTTTTTTATTATCAGTGAAAATTAAAAGGCTATGAAAAGGAATAGTAGTCGCATCTTCACCTCAAAGAGAGCTGACACTCGGTGCGAGTCAGCAGGTGAAGCCGATGAACTCGCCTTGGAGCCGCTCCCGCGAACAGAAAACGCCAGTAATTTTCTTATTAATTGGAGCCGTCCCCCGCGTTAAGGGCAAAACAAAGGTCATTGAGTCGAAAGTGTTATGCCTGCGACTCAGGATAAATGAGGGTGGTACCGCGGAGTTAAAACCTTCGCCCCTTGCTGGGGGCGGAGGTTTTTTTATTTTCGGCACTGGTTTTTTAATGATGATGTGGAATACTAAAGGGCATTCTAAAGGGGGTAAATCAATGGCGACAAAAAAAATGGAGCTTCAAACTATCAAAATTTTTGACACTACGCTAAGGGACGGCGAGCAATCTCCCGGCGCCAGCATGAACATCAGTGAAAAATTGCGCATAGCAAGCCAGTTGGTTAAACTAAAGGTGGATGTGATAGAGGCAGGCTTTCCCATCGCTTCCGAGGGGGACTTCGAAGCGGTAAAAAAAATCGCCCAGACCATCAAGGGCCCTGAAATAGCCGGCCTGTGCCGCTCCAGTTACAAAGATATCGACCGGGCCTGGGAGGCGCTCCAGTACGCCGGCGAAAAAGGGCGTATTCATACCTTCATTGCCACCTCTGATATCCACATGAAATACAAATTGAAGATGTCGCCAAAAGAGGTCCTTGAGGCGGCGGTTAAAGCAGTGAAGCGAGCCAAGTCCTATACGCCCAATGTGGAATTCTCCTGTGAGGATGCAGTTCGCACCGAGATCAGATTCCTGGCAGAGGTTGTCGCCGCGGTCATTGATGCCGGAGCCACGGTGGTCAACATTCCGGATACGGTCGGCTACACCATCCCCTTTGAATATTTCAACATCATCAATTATCTCAAGGAGAACGTGCCGAACATCGACGATGCAGTCATCTCCGTCCACTGCCATAACGATCTCGGCCTCTCGGTCGCCAACTCCATCGCCGCAGTCCAGGCCGGAGCAGGGCAGGTGGAATGTACCATCAACGGTATCGGCGAGCGGGCCGGCAACTGTTCCCTTGAAGAGGTGGTCATGACCCTGCGCACCCGCCAGGATATCCTCCCCTTTACCACGGCGGTCGCCACGGAGCACCTCATCCGACCAGTCGTCTCCTCTCGACGATTACCGGCATCGCTCGTCCAGCCGAATAAAGCGATTGTCGGCGCCAACGCCTTTGCCCATGAGGCCGGCATCCATCAGCACGGGGTGATGATGGAGAAAGTCGACCTATGAAATCATGACGCCGGAATCGATCGGCCTGAATACCAACAAGCTGGTTCTCGGTAAACATTCGGGACGCCATGCCTTTATTCAGCGGCTGAAGGATCTCGGTTATGATCTCGACGAAGAAGATATTCAAAAGGCTTTTGTCCGGTTTAAAACACTCGCCGACATGAAGAAGGAAGTCTTTGACGAGGATCTGGACGCCATCGTCGCCGATGAGGTCGATGCGCGCTCGAAAAAACTTACAAACTCATCCATATGACTGTTACCTGCGGTTCGTTTGCCGTGGCTACAGCCACGGTACAGATGGAGATCGACGGCAAGAGCAGGTCCGCACTGCCGAACTTGGTGACGGACCGGTGGATGCCACGCTCAAAGCGATCAAGAAACTGACCAAGACAAAGGCAAAGCTTCAGCAGTATAATGTCGGGTCCATTACCGGCGGCACCGATGCCCAGGGAGAAGTACCGTCCGTCTGGCGGAAGGTTCCCGCACTGTCATCGGCAAAGGCTCCTCCACTGACATTATTGAAGCCTCAGCAAAGGCTTACATAGATGCCTTGAACCGGCTGCACTTGAAAGTTGAAAAGCAGTTGGAAAGCCTTTAGCGCTGCTTGTATATACGCAAAAAAAACCCTCTTTCCGGCCTGAAAGGGGGTTTTTTATTTTTTCACAGTCTCCACAGCCATGGTTACCAATGATGATTTTTCACATTGCAATCCGCCAGTTCCTGCCGCGCTGATGACTTCACAACCCACAGGCCTTCATCTCTTTATCCAGCTTATCTTTGGTGATGCCAAGGGCACGGCAGATGGTCTCCTTATCACAGTGATAACGCTCTAACGCCATAAGAAGCAGCGCCTTTTTAAGTGAATTGGATAGGTTGTCCATCACATTTTCTTTACAGGTTGCAGAAATCAGTGAAAACAGCGGTTCAAGGTTTTTCTGGAAGAGTTTGGCATTTTCATCAATTTTTACGCGGCTGATTTCTTCCATTCTCCTCACCTTCACCATGTTGACTATAATCTCGTCCATATTTTCCTGCAGGAACTTCAAGGTATCCCACTGATTATCCACTATCAAAACCTTTGACGATTTGTCTGCGCATAGTTTAGCCTTCATCATAACTACTTCCATCATCCTGTAATCGCCTTCTCCTGCTTTTTCTTCCGGAATCAAACATCGGTACCCATGGTCATCCTCCCTTATTAGAGGTTCAAGTTCTATTGGCATGACAGGTCAGAAGAGATTGCTGGATTCATTGTCTGCCACCATACTGTACAATCATCATACCAACTCTCATGAATGAAAAGCTTTTTGCAACCTGCCGAGTTTACAATTAAATATTGTCCATACATTTAGTATGTCTTCGCAAGGTCAGCGTGGTGATTGTTCAGACAATGCACATCAATATCGCCACCCCAGGCAACTATCAGGTGATTTCAAATACTTATAAACATAATCAGATATTGAACAGGGGAACGACGGTTGAACAGAAGAATCCGAACAGCTTCAGCCTTGATTATGGCAATGGTTATGCTACTATTAATGCTCTTTTATAACCAAGACACCAAAAGGAATAGAAGCTATATGGAAGCGGCCTTTAAAGAACGTCTTCAGGAAGTAAATCCCCGCTATTTGAACTTTGAGTCGCTGCAAACCCTGCAGCTTAACCTTGGCAACCTCTGCAACTTAAGCTGTGCCCATTGCCACATGAGCGCGTCCCCTCTTGGTCAGCAGCTCATGGAGCAAGAGGTGATGAATAAAATAGTAGGTTTTCTCAATGCTAATCAGGCATTACTCTCGATTCGACAGGTGGTTGTCCGGAAATGAACCCTAACTTCCGCTTTCTCATTGAGGCAACGGACAACCTTTCCCCACGTCGCATCGTCCGGAGTAATTTGACGATCCTTCACGAACAGGGAGTCGGAATGGTTGCCGTAATTTATTGGAAGTATGATCTTGTTATTACAGCCTCATTGCCGTGTTACCTTAAAGAAAATGTGGATCAGCAGAGGGGGGACGGGTGCATTCCCGGTTAATTACCGCACTGAAGAAGCTGAATGGTTTAGGTGACTGCATCAGCCGGGAATTAAACCTGGTTTACAATCCGGCAGAAGCATTGATCTCCCAGCTCGCAGAAGGAGCTGGAAGCAGCCTATAAGACGGAGCTCTTCCAACGCTATGGCGTCATCTTCAACAACCTGTACACCATCACCAATGCGCCCATTGGCCGCTTCAGGGAACATTTGGAAGCCAAGGGTGCATACGACCGCTATCTGAAATCTGCTGGCAATGAGTTTCAATCCTGTTGCAGCCCAAAATATCATGTGCCGGACAATGGTGAGTGTCGACTGGAAGGGCTTTCTCTTCAACTGTGACTTCAATCAGGCAGTGAGTCTGCCCATCACCGACCAGAACGGACATATTCTCAAAATTGACGATTTGGAAATAAGATGGCGTATTAACGGCACTGAAGATATTTCTTGCCCAACACTGTTATTGCTGCACTGCGGGGGCGAGGGGTCGAGCTGCACCGGTGCCACCGCCTGATGTGCCCAGACTTATACTGGAGGAACTATGGACAAACTGCAGCTTTGGAAAGATATAAGAAATACCTGGGAGTATATCCAGAAATAGGGCTCATGCTCGACTTAAGCAGGATGAATTTTGCTGACGGTTTCTTTCATGACCTGGAATCCTCCATGCAGAAGGCCTTTGCTCTCATGGCTGAATTGGAGCAAGGAGGCATTGCCAATCCAGATGAAAAAGAGAATGGTCGGCCACTACTGGTTGAGAAACGCGCAGCTGGCTCCGACAACGGATATGGCTTCGGAAATAGCGTTTACCATTCGAGCCATTGGGGAGTTCGCCAACCACATTCACTCCGCCACTATTACGGCGCCGAGCGGCAACCGTTTTACCCGAATGCTTATAGTAGGTATCGGCGGGTCTGCCTTAGGCCCGCAGTTCGTCGCCATGCGCTCGGCTCAGCAGAGGATAGGGTCAAACCCCTACTTCTTCGACAATACCGACCCCGACGGCATGGACCGGGTTCTGGCGGAAATGGCGGCCGACTTAAAGAGCCCTGACCATCGTTATATCAAAGAGTGGCGGCACCAAGGAAACAAGAAACGGCATGATTGAGGCCAAACATGCTTACGAAAGAGCCGGTCTTGTCTTTGCCAGCCACGCCGTGGCCGTTACCGGCAGGGATAGTGAGCTTGATAAAACCGCCGTCAAAGAAGGATGGCTGTCGCGTTTCCCCATGTGGGACTGGGTTGGAGGGCGCACCTCCATAACTTCTGCAGTAGGCCTTTTACCTGCCGCACTGCAGGGAATTGACATCCTTCAGCTGCTTGAAGGGGCGCGGCGCTGTGATGAGGTTACTCGCAGCAGGGAAACTGCTCAAAATCCCGCAGCCCTGCTTGCCCTGATCTGGCATTACGGCACGGAAGGGTGCGGCAAAAAAGACATGGTCGATTCTCCCGTATAAAGATCGCCTCCTCTTTTTCTCCCGCTACTTACAGCAACTGATCATGGAATCCATCGGCAAAGAGATGATTCTGAACGGCAGCCGGGTTAATCAGGGGATCACAGTTTACGGCAATAAAGGCTCCACCGACCAGCATGCCTATGTGCAGCAACTGCGTGAGGGGGTAAGCAATTTCTTTGTCACCTTTATCGAGGTAATGAAGGACAGAAAAGGAAAATCAATAGCAGTGGAACCAAATGTAACCAGCGGCGATTATCTCAGTGGTTTTTTTCAGGGGACGCGGGAGGCTTTGCATGAAAATGGCCGGGAATCAGTAACCTTGACCGTTGATGAGCTCACCCCATATAGCATTGGGGTGCTGATTGCCCTGTATGAGCGGGCGGTTGGCTTTTATGCGGGGCTTGTTAACATCAATGCCTACCACCAACCGGGGGTAGAGGCCGGCAAAAAAGCCGCCGGAGTGGTACTTGAACTGCAGGCAAAGGTGTTGGCCCATTTGAATCATTCAAGGGGAAATAGTTTTACTGCTGGAGGAAATCGCCGTAGAGCTCGGGGCAAGCGGGGAGGTGGAGACTATCTTCAGGATCCTTCTTCATTCAGCGGCCAATCCGGATCATGACATTTCTGTAGAAACAGGTAAAACAATTTTCGACAACAGGTTTTCTTGCAGTAGCTGAGCAATTGAAGTGGCCGGGTTAAATTTATCCGGCTACTCCTTCGCTTTCAGCTTTAACGCTTCAGCATAGACCTCGGTTCGCGGCCGGCCGATCTCAACTGCCACCTGTTTTACGGCATCTTTCAACGATAAATTCCCCATGGCCAGGTAGTTAGCAAGCAACTCGGCAATCGAAGAGGAGTTGTTTTTTTCCAGGTCCGCAGTTGCCGGCGCGACGAGAATAACAACTTCCCCCTTGATTGTGCGCTGGCTAAGCGTATCGATAACGCTGGAGCACTCTCCCCTGATGAATTCCTCATAGATCTTTGTCAGTTCCCGTGCCACTACCAGCTCACGCTCACCAAGAACCTCGCGCAGGTCAGCCAAGGTGGCAAGCAACCGGTTTGGGGATTCGTAAAAAATAAGCACCCGTTGCTCATCCTTCAGGGAAGCAATTTTATCCCGGCGCTTCCCCTGTCGATTGGGCAGAAATCCCTCGAAAACAAAGGAATCAGTTGGCAATCCGGCTGCAGAAAGTGCTGCAACCGCTGCCGATGGCCCCGGCACAGGCACTACGACAAAGCCGGCTGCCACCGCATCCCTGACCAGCTGGTAGCCCGGGTCGGATATGCAGGGGGTGCCTGCGTCGGTGATCAGTGCCACAGAGAATCCCAAACCCAGTTGATCCAGGATGTACCTGCCCTTCAGTGTTTTATTGTGATCAAAATATGAGGTTAGAGGCTTGGAGATGCCGAAGTGGGAGAGAAGCTTGCGAGAATGACGGGTATCCTCGGCAGCTATGAGATCCGCCTCCCGCAGAATGCGCACCGCGCGGAAGGTGATGTCCTCCAGGTTGCCGATAGGAGTCGCAACTATGTACAAAACTCCTTTTTTTGTTTCACTTTTCACACTTACTCCTCGATGCAAAAAACGTAGCGCTTCTAAAAGATGGACATCCTCAGAAAATGCGGATTTTTGCGCAAGAACAAGGCAGACAAGGGAAGAGGCGGAGGCGTACCCCAGGTACGCCGCACAACGAAGCCCGCAGGCGAACGCAGCTCTTGCCGAAAAGCCACATTTTCACTTACCCCAATCGCGGGAGTATCTGAAATCCCTGTCAATGGTGCGGTTCGACACCTTGGCAATGATCGGCAGCCGGCGCTTGAAATGGGAATTCTGTACTTTGTCACTGACCGTATCGATGAAAGCAGCTGCAAATCCCTTGCTAAGCAGTTCCTCCCTGTTGCAGCGATGATCAACCATCCAGTAGAGGAGCTCATCAACTTCCCGATAAGTGAAGCCGAGCTCCTGCTCATCGGTCTGTCCAGCCCACAGGTCTGCGGAGGGTTTTTTGTCAATGACCTCCCTTGGCACCCCCATCGCCTCGGATAGCTGCCAGACCTGGGTTTTATAAATATCGCCAATGGCATTAAGGGCGCTGGCCATGTCGCCGAATAGGGTTCCATAACCCAGCAGCAGCTCGGTCTTGTTGCTTGTTCCCAGCACCAGGGCCGAGTGGGCGGCCGAATGGTCATAGAGGATGGTCATCCGCTCCCTGGCCATCTTGTTGCCACGGCGCATGTTGTCGGCATCGGGAAACTGGCCGAAGTAGGCGTCCACCATCGGGGTGATCTCGATGACCTGATAGTTGATACCCAGACTAGTCCAGCCACCAGTCGGGCATGGGCCTCGCTCTCCGGGTTACTGGTCCGGTAAGGCATTGTATAGGCATAGACATTTTCTGCGCCCAGCGCCTCTGCGGCCAGATAAGCCACGAGCGCCGAGTCGATGCCGCCCGAAAGCCCAGCACTGCTTTTCTTACAGCCCATTTTATGCACCTCTTCCCTTATAAAACCAACCAGCACCTGGCGCAACAACGCTGTATTAACAACAAGTCCGGACATCAGCTTTCCCTCTCACTGATCGATCCTTTGCAGCTCCTTCAAGGTGATACTCAGGTTCTCATCCCGCATCATCGGCGAAAAGATCCGCTCCCGCCGCAGGGCGCCCTCTTCTATCTGTGCAATCACGAAATCCTCTTCCAGAATATTGCCTCGCCTGACAACGCACCCGATGGGGCAACGACTTCCGATCCTCCCCAGAAATTGACGCCGTCCTCAAAGCCCGACCCGGTTGCAGTAAAGGACCCGGAATTGAGGAACATGGCGGTGGTCGAGGTCAGCTTCTGCCATGCTAAGGTAGAGCCAAGACTCTCACTGTCACTAACGCCTCGGCCAGGGCTACTGGAAAGGCAAAGCAGCGTGGTTGCTCCGTCCATGGCCAGAATATATGGAGCTGAAAGATGCCACATGTCCTCGCAGATCAGCATGCCCATGCGGCCAAACCTGGTATTGAAGGCACGGAACTGTTCACCCCTGGCCAAATAGCGCTGCTCATCGAAAAGACCATAGGTGGGCAGATAAACTTTGCGGTGGAGGTGCATGATCTCCCCGCCTTCAAGGTAAATGGCCGAATTGAAGAACCGGTAATCGGCTGAAACCTCGACAAAACCAACGGCAATGGAGATCTTCCTCGACAGCTCTTTCAGGCGTGAAATTTCAGGGGCATCAATGGAGACTGCCACTTCCGGCACCAGATCTTTAATAAAATAGCCGGTCAGGGCCAGTTCAGGAAAAAGGATCAGATCCGCCTTCGCATCTATCCCCCTTTGAACGGCAGCTTCAACAAGAGCACAGTTATCAGCGACACAACCAAGCTTGGGCTTGATCTGCGCCAGGGCAACCGTAAAATCCATGGGTTATCTCCGAATTTTTCTCCTAAATTAGCACAGCATCCATCAGCTGGCAAATGTTTGAAGAGTGGTCCCGAAACAGGTCCAGATCAAGCTGCAAGCAAACATCGATCAGGTCTGGCTGGGACATCAGTAGGCAAGGTCAAAAGCGTTTTTGATATGCTCTATCTCCGGCACGGTTTGATTCCGCTGCAGGATGGCTATGACATCAAAACGGGCACTGGCATCCTGCAGTTTTTTCTGTGCCAGCCAAGTAAGAGCCGTTTTCGAAATCTGTCTCTGTTTGAACGGCGTTACAGCCAGTTGAGGAACCCCGAATGCAGCATTGCTGCGGGTCTTGACCTCTACAAAGACAAGGGTTTTGCCGTCTCGGGCGATAATGTCGATCTCACCGCACTTGCAGCGAAAGTTTTGCTCGATGATGCTGTATTTTATTCCCTTAAGGAAGGTGACCGCTATTGCTTCCCCGACCTCCCCCAGCGATTTATTTAAATTTTTTGGTCTGCTGCCGCTAAACATCTACAACTCACCATCATTGCCCTAATGTGTTCCCTCACGCCGCTGAAGCTGAGCCGGTGGATAGGGCAAGGGCCGTATATGGCAATGGCTTTCATGTGCTCAACACAGCCATAGCCTTTATGGGCGGCAAATCCATAATGCGGGAATTCGGCGTCGTAACAAGTCATCAACCGGTCGCGGGTGACCTTGGCGATAATTGATGCGGCGGCGATGGAAAGACTGTTGCCGTCGCCTTTTTTAACTGTTTTTTGCGGCATAAAAAGGGGGATTTTGGAAATGCCGTCAATGAGCAGATAGTCCGGCCTGACAGCCAGGCCTGACACTGCATCTTTCATTGCGGCAAGGGTGGCTTGGAGTATATTGATGCGGTCAATGGCCCCTGCATCGCTGCTACCGATGCCAACAGCAAGGGCCTTGGCCATAATGACGTCAAATAGCTCTTCTCTTTTGCCATGGGAAAGTTTTTTGGAATCATCAACGTCATGCAGTTCAATCCCGGGGGGCAGAACAACTGCCGCCGCCACCACAGGCCCGGCAAGGGGCCCGCGCCCAGCCTCATCCACCCCTGCTATGCAGGCATAGCCTTGGCGACGGACCATGGAGTCAAATTCCAGCAGAGTTGGTTTTTCATAGTGGAACAGATCCAAAGTGGTCATATTGAACCTTAGTGCAGGCCATAGATTGAAAGCAAAAAAGCCCCGGCAGTGGCTGCCGGGGCTTTTAAAATCATTACATTCCAGCCACGTATTTCTTTTCCTTGATTCTGGAAGCTTTACCACGCAGCTTACGCAAGTAGTAGAGCTTGGCGCGGCGAACCTGCCCGCGGGTAATCACTTCTATAGCATCGATGGATGGCGAGTGAAGCGGAAAGCTTCTCTCAACGCCAATGCCGTTGGAAATCTTGCGTACGGTAAAAGACTCACGGATACCGCCGTTCTGGCGACCGATGACCACACCTTGAAAAGCCTGAATACGGCTCTTGTCACCCTCGACAATCTTAACTTGCACCTTTACCGTATCACCAGGTCTGAAACCCGGGATGTTTTTCTTCATTTGGTCCATTTCAATGGCATCAATCTTGTTCATTTTTTACTTCCTCCCTTATCTATGCAACCTAGTGCTTTATATGTAACAGTTCAGTTTAACTGCAGACTTATATTATTTATCTTCTTCACCCATGCTATCTATTACCAAACAACCTGTCCAATATGATAGCCGCCGCAGACCTTACTGAGAGATGGTTATAAGAGCCCCTCCCCCTTATCGGTTCCAGCACGTGATCAGCCATCTCAAAAACAGATTCTGTCATGCCCCAACCGGTTCCAAACAACAGCAGGTAAGGCTGGTCATGGTCCTTGAGCAGTTCGGAGAGCTCCCTGGCTGTTATGCTGTTTGCATGCCCCTGTGCGCCGGTAACGACGATTTTTGCCGGTCGGCAAAACCTCTTTTCCAGCTCATCAAGCACTGTTTGCAGCGAATCTACAACTTCAATGAGTTGAAGCGCCGCTTTGCGCTTGGGATTATAGGCTGCTCCGTAACCATCCAACCAATGTGTCCTGATCCGCTCCGACAAGTTACGCTGTTCAGCAACAGGTGTAATGACGAAATAACGGTAAAGGCCAAAGGTTCTTGCCGCGCGCGCTATGTCGTGCAGGTCAAGATTGGTTACCGCAGTTGCCACAACATCATGATTCTTGTTGTATACCGGGTAATGGAGTAGCGCGAGGCTTACATTGGGCGCCGTTGGCCTATATTCCTCCACTACTTGGAGTTCCTTTGCAGTTCCTTAAGATATTTCCGGTCCGCGTCGCTTAAATGCGCGGTCTCTAGCAGGTCAGGGCGCAGATCGGCGGTACAACTCAAGGATTTTTGCCGGCGCCACTTCTCAATCTCCTGATGGTTGCCGGACAAAAGCACCTTCGGCACCTCAAGACCTCTGAATTCAGGAGGCCTTGTATATTGTGGGTATTCGAGAAGGCCATCGCTGAAAGAATCGTTACTGGCAGATTCATCACTCCCCAATACCCCGGGAACTAATCGCGAAACGGCATCAATCATGACCATGGCAGCCATTTCGCCACCTGTCAGGACAAAATCACCCAGGGAAATCTCCTCATCGACAAAAAGCTCCATGATCCGTTCATCAACGCCCTCATACCGCCCACAAATAATAATGAGCGATTCTTCTTGGGCCAGTTCTTCTGCAATTGCATGGTTGAAGGTACGTCCGCGGGGGGTGGTAAGGATTACGCGCGCCTTTGGACAATTGGCCTTAGCTTGTTCGATGCAGGCAGCTAGGGGCTCCACCTTCATAACCATACCGGCGCCTCCCCCATAAGGGTAGTCGTCGGTCACACTATGCCGGTCAACGGCATAGTCACGGATATTATGAAGCGTCACCTCAATAAGGCCTTTTTCCCTGGCTCGCTTGAGGATGCTTTCGGTCAGCGGACCTACAAACATCGCGGGAAACAGGGTCAGCACTTCAAATTTCATAGATCGAGCAGCCCCTCTGGGGGCCTGACATTCATAAGCTTGGCAACCGAAGGTCGACCTCAAGCACAACGTCATCCAGAGCAGGGACAAGTATTCCCGTCCCCCCCCCTGAACAACGTAAACATCATTGCTGCCGGTGCTGATGATATCGACTAATTTACCTAGCGACTTCACCACCGCACGGTCTATCACCTGCAGCCCGAGCAGGTCGCACCAGTAATATTCATCATCGGCAAGTTCCGGCAGTTGGTCCGGCATGACATATATTTCCCGACCGACCAGGTGAAGCACCTCATTTATATTATCGTAGCCTTCAAGGCTAAGCATGAACCTTCTTGCCGTGGCCCTTGGCCGCTGCCACAGCAAAAGTCTCCATCTCCCCGTCAGGCGTTTTCAAGATTAATCGCTCGCAAGCGCCGAAACTGCTCGAACATCCCCCGAAAAAGGAATGATCCGCAACTGCCCCCTAACCCCGTGTGTCGCCAAGATCTTGCCGATCAGTATTATTTCGTTACCACTGGACATTATTCAACTATCTTCAGGACCGCCTTCTTGTTATCCTTTGTGGAAACAGCATTGAGCAAGGTGCGGATGGCCTTTGCCGTGCGCCCTTCCTTGCCGATAATCCTGCCCATGTCTTCCTTTGCCACGGTCAGCTTGATGACGGTAGTATCTTCCTCCATCTCCTCGGTTGCTCTTACCTGAGTCGGGTCATCAACAAGTGCCTTAGCGATGGTTTCTACGAGCTCTTTCATGTCGTGTCCTCTGTAAGTTAGAATGTCCGGCGGACCGGGGGAAAACAGAGGCTTACGCAAGCCTTGGAGACAAATTTCTCCCAGATGCCGGCCTTTTTCAGGATCTGCTTTACGGTATCGGTCGGCTGTGCGCCCTTGCCAAGCCATTCGAGAGTCTTTCCCTCTTCCAGCTTGAAAACTGCAGGGTTCTGATTCGGATCGTAGGTGCCGACGTTCTCAATAAAACGACCATCCCTGCTTGCAGCGCTCGTCGGCAACTACGATCTGATAAAAAGGTTTCTTTTTTGCGCCAGCCCGTGCCAGCCTGATTTTTATTGCCATTTCTTCCTCCTGGTATTGTCACGGCCTGTGAGGCCGCTAACGATTTTTGTGAATTGGTTTACAAATATATTAAAAGGGAAACATCCCTTTTCCCATACCTTTCATGAGCCCTTTGGCCCAATTTTCTGCAACTGCTTCACAACCTTCTGCGCCTCAGTAAATCGCTTAAGAAGCTGATTGACCTCCTGCACAGTGGTGCCGCTTCCCTTGGCTATGCGTAATCGGCGGCTGCCGTTTATGATGCTGATGATTCGCCCGTTCCTTGACGGGTCATGGAGTCGATAATCGCCTCAATGCGCTTCAGCTCCTTCTCGCTCGGCTGGGCACCCTGCATCTGCTTCATCATCTTGCCCATGCCGGGGATCATTCCCATGATCGACTCGAGTGAGCCCATTTTTTTGAGTTGCTGCAACTGTCCCTGAAATCATCAAGATCAAACTGGTTTTTCTTCAGTTTTGCTGAAGGCGCTGGCCTCTCCTTCTCATCAAAGGTCGACTGGGCCTTCTCAACCAGAGTAAGAACGTCACCCATGCCGAGGATGCGTGACACAAGCCGATCGGCATGGAATACCTCAAGAGCGTCCAGTTTTTCGCCAAGCCCGACAAATTTTACCGGTTTGCCGGTGACCGCCTTGATGGAAAGGGCTGCTCCGCCTTTTGCATCGCCATCCAGCTTGGTCAGCACAACACCGCTGATGCCAAGCCGTTCGTTAAAGCCGGTCGCCACATTGACGGCTTCCTGGCCGGTCATGGCGTCCGCCACGAAAAGGATTTCTCGCGGCTCGACAGCATCACGTGATATCGAACCAGCTCATCCATCAGATAATCATCGATCTGATGACGCCCTGCGGTATCGAAAATCACAGTGTCAAAGCCAGAAAGCTCGGCATATTTCAATGCCTCGCCGGCAGATGTCAAGCGGCTTCTGGTCAGCCTGGGAATCGAAAACCTCAATGGCCAAGCTGGCTGCCCAAGAATTTTTAACTGTTCAATGGCCGCCGGACGATAAACGTCGGCAGGTACCAGCAGGGGCTTCCTGCGCTGAGCTTTGAGGAACCGGGCCAGCTTGCCACAGCTCGTCGTCTTGCCTGCCCCCTGAAGACCAACCATCATGATGGCCACTGGTGGTTTGGCAGCCAAGTCGAGACTATTGTCCTCGCCCCCGCCCATCAGACTGACCAGCTCGTCATGAACGATCCTGATCACCTGCTGACCAGGGGATAGGCTCTGCAGAACCTGGGTGCCAACTGCCTTTTCTCTTACCCTCTCAACAAAATCCTTGACCACCTTGAAGTTGACATCAGCCTCAAGTAGAGCCAGACGCACTTCGCGCAAGGCTTCCTTGATATTGTCTTCGGTCATTACTCCTTGGCCACGGAGCTTTTTAAAGACCAGGTCAAGTTTATCGGAAAAGGGCTTCGAACATATAAACTCTATAATAAATTCAAGCAGTTAGCTGAGATTCTATGGCAGTCAGACAGATAACGCACAATACCCACTTGTAAAGGAGTAACTTTAGTGGAATGTCCAGCTTTTTGTCAAGATAAATTTAAACAGCAGGGTCGAGCATCGCTAAAGGCGAATTACCGAGCGAGCAGCCAGGATACTTTCCGCAATGGTGAACATGGTAGTTACCGCTCCGGTAGCCAGCTTATCCTTTTGATCAAAAAAGTCGAGGCAGACGCCGCAGGAAAAAATTTCGCTGCCCCGGGCACCTAGCTTCTCCAGAACCTCGATTAACTCCGAACTAACCACTGTAAGCAGGACACCGCTATTGACAAAAAAGACGAGATCAGGGACATCCTTCATGTCCAGCAGTGTGATCATGAAGTTCTTCATCAATAGTCTGCCAAGCTCCTCCGGTCCGTCCCCCAACCGGTCCGAGCCGACCAGCAGCACCGTCTTGCCCCCAGTACCGGCATCCCCCTGGCCAACGTCCTTTGCAGACACTTCTCCTGAAACAAGTAAAGAATAACCACCGTCCACTGCAGTTTCCACCACTGCAAACCCGCGATTGTTTGCGAATCTCGAAACATTTTCACGGGGCGCGCCATCATCGACAAAAACGGTTAGTGCCTCACCAAGGTTTTCTTCCAGCGCCCTTTTCACCATTACTACCGGCTGCGGGCACGCCATATTCCTGCAGTCAATCGTCTTCAAATAAATCCTCCCCAAACTACTTGACTATTCCGTCACCTTGACATAAAGACCATTTTGTTTAATAAACAGCTCTGCCGGGAGTAGCCCTTCCGCGGCAAGCACCCCTTCTACCTGTTCACGAATGGCTGCTTCATATCTGATAGCCAGCCCACAGTCCGACTGCAGTGCCCGTGGCACCGGAATAAGAAGGACCGCCATCTTTCCCTGCTTTAAAATTTTTTCTGCCTTCATGACCCGATGGATGGAATTGAAAACTGCCACAAAATCGCCGTCCCTTACCAAAATTACATCCTTTCGTCCGCTGTTTATGAAAGAAAAACCCATTCTGATGTGCTTTTACCAGTTAATAAGCACGTTGACAAAAATTATTGAAATCCATAGTATACCGGCTGAGGTAAAGAATGCATCCTTATTTAACATTTGTGGGCATTATGGCGCTAGCACTGCTGATAAATGCACCCTTCGGGTACCTACGCCAGAATTACGAAAAATTCACCTTCGGTTGGTATTTTTACGTCCATATTTCCATTCCCATTATCATTTATCTGCGAATAAAAGCTGGTTTCAGCTGGAAGCTTATTCCTTTAACGATCGGCAGCGCAGTTATCGGCCAGATCATTGGCGGCAAACTGAACCGGAGAAGGAAAAATCTTGAGTGAAAAGCGCCCCAAGATGAAATACCCAGCTGCAATCGCCGACCTGCTCGCCGTAATGTTCCAGGATAAACCCGCAGGTAAGCGCTTGAAGGAAGGAAAAATTTGGCTCGTCTGGGAGAATTCGGTCGGGGAACAGATCGCGGCCAGGGCCAGACCGACAGGGTTTCGGGACGGCACTCTGACCATAACAGTGGATAGTGCCCCATGGATGCAGCAGCTGATCTACCTGAAAAATGATATTCTGTCAAAACTAAATACCAATCTTCAGGAAGAGCTGGTGAAGGATATATTTCTCAAGGCCGGCAGCAAGGCTCCTTCCCAATCACCCCCACCCAAGCCAAAACGTAAATCAAGAGCCCTGTCCATCGAAGAACAACAGCGGATATCGGAAAATTCAGCTGCCATCTCCGACCCTGAATTACGTGATATTTTCTCCAGCCTGATGGACAAGCATCTTAAAAACAGCTAGTTCACAATTATAGAAAACGGTAAAAAGCCACCTGATAATTCCTGGTCTCGGATCGATAAAGGCCGGCAAACTCCAGTCCTGGTGGTGCCAACTTTATTTCTTCCAGTGAATGCCTCTCACCCAGCATTTCCTTTACCACATAATCAACCCCCTGGGCACGTCCGAACTGAAGCACCTGGGCAAGTTCCGCCACTGGCTCCGGAGTCCACAATCCATCAAGATGGTAAATCAGTTTACTCCAGGCGACCATATAATTTTTACCTGGACCGAACTTGGCAACAGCCCATTTGCCTGCCCCCACAACCTCGCCGGCGTAATCGGTCCTGATTTGGTTATATTGGGACGTTGGCGGCACTTTCGTAACTTCCTGCACAAATAGGAAGCGGGCACAAACCAGTCCTGTGACAAGGGTGATGATTATCAAACCATGACGCTCGCCCCCACACAATCTACAGAGCCCATCAACTAAAAATATATACCCACGTACAGCCAGAATGATTAAAAGTGGCGCATAGGGAACAAGGTATTTCCACCACCCCTCGGTGAAAATGGGGAGCACCAAAAAGATAAGAACTGGGGCAAAGGCGATGGCCTTTTTCTCTCGCGATAACCTCCCCCACGGAAAAAAAATCGTCAGGAGGGCAGGCAAGGCAAAATAAACGGGGAAAACCTGCGGAAAATGCTCCATACCGCTGCCATTGGGAATGCGCCCGGGGATTTCCGCCTTCAGGTTCCGCCAATAAACGGAAAGGCTTTTGCCAGGGTGCGACATGAGGTAATCTACCAGGTCCCTTGCCCCTTTTGGTTCCTGCCATCGTAGCTTTCCTCCTGGCGTGAGACCCCAAAGCTCGTCATTGAAAACTTCCCCTTTGTTATTGTCATGATAGATCCGGCTTTTCATCCAGATCATCACATAGGAGGTCTTGGGGCTGATAACCCACGCTCCATAGTGCTTATGCAAAAACAGCAGGTAAGGAATCGAAACAACGAAAAATACCAGGATCACCGTAGCGCACAATTTAAAGATTACATTTCGCGCAACTGACTTGCCGCCGAAAACTGCCAGCGCCAGGCAGACAAAGAGCATGATGAGGAAGCCCTCAGACCTGGCGAGATAAGTGAGTGAGAAAGAAAGACCCGTAAGTGCGGCCAAGGTGAAGGAATGCTTCTCAATGCACAGGGTAAGCAATCCAAGCGACAGCACGAGAAACAGCGTGTAGGTGATCTCTGCCTCAGCAGAAAAGGAGATAGAAACCAGGTGAGGAAAACACGCAGACAGCATGGCGGCGCAAAGGGCTGTCCTTTGGTCAAAAAGCCTTTTTCCAAGGAAGTACACTGCAAAAGCAAGAGAAACGCCAGAAACCGCGGAGACAACACTGGCAGCGGCGATAAGACTCTTGATTCCAGCAACAGATGAGACTAACGCAATGAGTATAGAATGCAAGGGGGGAAACCAAAGCGCCTGCCAACCCAAGCCCTTCCCCAGAAGGATGTTCCTCGCTATCTGCAGATAGACGGCACCATCTGTACTGACGCCGGAAGTGTGAAAGTAACGGGTTAGGACAGCGAACACCATTAACACCAGAGCAAAAAGAGGTACTACTTTCTTTAGTCGCATATCACCACCCCTGCCTCCTCTTGAACCAAAACAAAGCCTGCTGTAGTCTTTTTCGGCGATCGACTGTTATTTCAGGGACTGAGGCTTGTCGAAAAGATCTAACTGGAGCAGCCCAGCTCTGGCCAATCTGTATTGCAGCGACGTCTTTAAAACCCCTAAACCATATGTAACGCTACGTCGGAAGTTTATTGATGAGGCGTCAGCAAAATATTTCGTCGGACAACTGACTTCGCCAATGCGGTAACCGAACCAGATAATCTGGGCCAGCATCTGGTTGTCGAATACGAAATCGTCGGAATTTGCCTCCAGCGGAAGATTCTCCAGAATCTGCCGGGAAAAGGCACGATAGCCGGTATGATATTCGGAAAGTTTGTGCCCAAGCATCACGTTCTCAAAGAGGGTAAGCAAACGGTTGGCAATATACTTGTAGAGCGGCATTCCGCCTTTCAACGCACCTACACCCAAAATTCGTGAGGCAAGGACTGCATCGAATTCGCCATAGGCTATCATGGCCGCCATGGAGGTAATCAGCTTTGGCGTGTACTGATAGTCCGGGTGAAGCATGACCACAATATCAGCACCAAGATCCAGTGCAGACTTGTAACAGGTTTTCTGGTTGCCACCGTACCCTTTGTTCTGTTCATGAACAATGGTCCTGATACCCAGCCGATTTGCCACCTCGGCGGTGTCATCACGACTGGCATCATCAACAAGGATGACTTCATCGACGAACTCGAAAGGTATTTCCTTATATGTCTTTTCCAGGGTCTTTGCAGCATTGTAAGCAGGCAGGACCACAGCCACTTTTTTGCCGTTTATCATAACCTCTTACCTCCATTTTTGCTTATCTCGGTAGATAGACATTTTGCGCGCCGGCTGGATCCAGGCCAATCATGTCCTGCACAAGATAGAGCGGACGGTTCTTTGTTTCATTGAACATTCGCCCAAGATATTCCCCTATGACCCCCAGCGTAAAAAGCTGGACCCCGCTGAAGAAAAGGATTGTTACCATGATGGAAGCATAGCCAGGCACGTCGATACCAAAATTAAGGTACGAACGATGACAACTGCTGCATAGGCGAAGGCAAAACAGGCCACAAGTGCACCAAAATATGTGGCAACCTGCAAAGGGCCGAGGCTGAATGAGGTGATCCCCTCAAGGGCGAAATTCCAGAGCCTCCAGTAGCTCCACTTGGTTTTTCCGGCAAATCGGGGCTCTCTCCGATAGGAAATAAAGGTTTGACGGAAGCCTACCCAGCTGAACAAACCCTTCATAAATCGATGCTGTTCCCTCAAGGACTTGAGCGATTCAACCACCCTATGGTTCATTAATCGGAAATCGCCGGTATTTTCCGGTATATTTATCCGTGTCAGTTTTCCCGATCAGCCGGTAAAACAGATGGGCAGTCGCTTTTTTTACTGCCCCCTCCCCTTCCCGTATGGTGCGCGTGGCATACACCATATCAAACCCTTCCCGCCATTTGGAAACCATCAAAGGAATCAATTCAGGGGGGTCCTGCAAATCCACATCTATTACAATAACCGCTTCACCATTGGCAAAATCGAGACCAGCGGTCATGGCAATCTCTTTGCCGAAATTCCTGCTCAAGTCAATCAGCTTTACCCGCTCGTCCCGCTTGTGGAGTGCAAGAATCATTTCCACCGTTCGGTCACGACTGCCGTCATTGACAAAAATGATCTCGAAATTCTGATCTATTGCAGCAAGGATCGGCGCAGTTCTGTCGTAAAAGGCATCGATTACTTCCTCCTCGTTATAGCATGGAACAACCACCGACAGGATCGGATAAATTTCCTCTTTGTTAGCCATCATCTAATGTTCCTCAAACCGCATCACTTAGTTTTTTTCAGTACCGCCAGGTAGCTGACGCCGAAAGGAAGTTTAAAATGCCTCAGCAGAAACCTTTCAGCAGAAAACAGCTTGTAGAGAAGCCTGTTGATAAGGGGCGGAGGGAGACTCAGGTCGCTTACTCCGGATGTATTCCTCGATGGCAAAAGAACCCTTAAAGCTGCGATAATAGGGAATAGCACAGTGTTGAAGGGGGAGAAATGCATTTCGGATACAGCAAGGTCTTTCCCAGAGAGAGCGTAACTCCTCGGCCGAATAACGACGCAAATGGCCGAGGACTGTGTCATGATGACTCCAGAGAAACCGGTGTGCCGGAACAGTTATAAACAGCATCCCCCCAGGTTTGAGTGAGGTAACGATATCCTCGACAAAGGAGGCATCATCTTTCACATGCTCAAGGACATCGGCCAGAAGCACTCCATCAAGCTCGCCCCACATTTCGGCAAGCTTTTCCCGAAAATCACCGAGCAAAACCTGACATTGGAGCTTTTCAGAAGCATATTTAACCGCATCGGGAGAGGTATCTACACCAATTACTTTGTATCGATCTTTTAGAAAGGCCAGGTTTCCGCCGGTGCCACAGCCGATTTCAGCCAAAAGCCTTGCTTCTCCGACTGGAAAGTACTTCTCCATGAAATCAAGAATGATCCCTCGCCTGGCCATGAACCACCAATGCCTATCCTCTATCTGTGCATGCAGTGCAAATTCTGAAGCTTCCATTGTATTCTTCCTTTCCCCGCCCTTATCAGCGAACCTTCAAATAAGCTAAGCCGCCTTCAGGGGCATTAACCATGCCTCTGCCTGTAAAGGACTCGACAAAGGTCCTGCTCAGGCTCCCGGGCGACGCCAAGGGCGCATGCAACACTATGTAACGGATATTGTAGCGGCGGAAAAACTCTTCCCTGTCATAGGAGAGGCTTAGTGCCAAGTTTTTAGCTTCAAGAAGCTCCTCTTCCGTCGGCAATCGCTTCTGACTGCCGATAATGCCGTAGTTTTCAAATTCCGTAATTTGGGTGAACACATCAAGTATCGGGTCTTTGAAATCGAGCGCTGCATCTGATACTCGGGTGAGAAGACCGTTGAAGATTTTTTTCCCATGAACAGTCTGATAATACATCAGAACCGCAGGACTCCCAGAACCATTTTTTCTGAAAGAAGACCAACGGGATAGGGGCAACTCCAGAACTGTGTATGGCTCAGCATCCCGAGCCATCTGCCTGTAAATCTGGGGCACCGGAACGTCTACTTTGAGTTGTGGTCCTGGCAAAAACTCAACCAATATGATTCCGGAAAGCAGGCAAGTGATCAAGCTCTTATACCTGCCGAATTTAGCTGACTCATCCTCAAGTAGCCACTTTGCCCCGAAGGCCGCCAGCAAAGAGACACCGAGGAAGGTGACGATGTGGAAACGGCATGGCGTTCTGATCTCTCCTAAGAATGGCAGATGGGTAAGCAGCAGGAAAGGGAGCTTGCAGATTCTGCCCCATTCCCAGACCTGGTTTACATGCAGAGTTGTTCCAAGGGAAAGGATCCAGAAGAAGAGGCACAAAATAGATATGAGCCTGACATGGCAGTTTTTGTAATATTTTTTCACCCCCAGAACCGCTATAAAAAGAGGGACATAGCCAAAGAACAGGACATTTTCCCCACCAGGGCTGAGTGGAGTAACAAACCTGCCCCACAGGGGGTGGTAAGATGGCGGCACAAAATAACCCAGGAGATCGCCTGAAAACATGTTTGCGCCCCCATGGTCAAAAGGACCGATCTTCAATGTATCAGGGTTAGTTACCAGAATTTCTGCCGCTTGATAGAGGTAGCCGCAGCTTATCGCTGCAGCTACAACTGTTATAATCAAAATGCCGACCACTCTTTTTCCCGCTTCCGGCCTTATGCCTGGAACGCGCGAAGCCCCTGCGTCATCGGCTCCTGTAAACCGAAAAAGCATGAATGGCAACAAGACGAGTGTCAGCAATGCGGCTAGAATTGTTTGGAACTGATCAGTGAGGATTATGCCTCCCAGAATAAGCCCGGCAAAAACTGGCCATTTTTTCTTTTCCCGCTCCATCGTATATTTGAACATCAGCAGGTAAAGGGGGAGCCATTGAATAGTCGAAATATTGAGATGGCTGGCGCCGTGAGAAAAATGAAAGGGATTAAAAGCATAAATCAAACCGGCAATGAACGCCGAATTCTTGTTTCCCGTCAACTCGAAGGCCAGAAGAAACGCCGCATAGCCTGAAATAACGTAGCCGAGGATATACGCGGAATTAACTGCCGAATTTGCGCCAGCAAAAAGCGATATGGGCAGGGTTATTAAAAAGTTGGAAAAGGTGCTCGACTGAAAAGCCAGGGAAACACCATCAGGGTAGAGTAAGTAATCGGTAAAAAAAGGATTGCGCAAGGACAGGACGGCCTTTTTGAACCACCAGAAGGCATGAAGGAAGACATACCCATCGCCGCCGGTAACGCTATTCAGCTGAAAAACAAGTGGGTAAGTGTATAACACGGCAATAGTTGCAAATAGCAACAAGGACAGCAGGTGGTCCTGCCAGAGAAGCTTACTCATACATTTTCTCCCCACAATGATCCGAATTCCGGCACTTTAATTTTCCGAGCGAACGCAAAAATTTTTCAATTTACTTGAGGAAAAAGGATCATGGGCCCTTGGAATAAAATGCAATTCTACCGATCGGGTCATGATGATTGCATCTTCAGAAATAATGCTTCTCAACCTGATCCCAACCTGCTTGTCATCGAACCTGCCGTCCTGGCTGAAGTCGTAGGGGGGCTTGGGCTTGGGCAGATCAAGGTACATATAATAACTGGACAAGGCAATAGCCATCGGCACTGCACTTGGGCAAGATCTCTCCTCCCATTCCCCCGCCGAAAAAATTATTTTCGCGGGCATGCGCTGGTTTGCCGGCAATTACCGTATTTGTTGCATCTGCCCCTATCATCAATGCCCTTTGAATTCATTGCATCTAAGTTCTCGGTTACGCTTCCATCATCTTTTGCACTTCATCGTTATACCCCCCGCCGTCACCAAATACAACCAACGGCGGCTCCACCACCAGGTCTCCCGTGCGTCCCTTGACGAGCTCGACCAGAAACATGCCTGCCTCAGCCTTGCTATGACCATGAATCATACGAAGACGGATCGGGGCAAGCTTCATGGCTGCGGCTTGGCTCATAAGTTCCACCAAACGAGAGGGGTGATGAATGAAGCAGATTCTTCCAGATGGTTTCACCAAATATTTTGAGACAGCCATAAAGTCGGCAAGGCTAGCAGTAGATTCATGACGAGCCCTGTCGCGGCCGGTTTGGGGGCTGATCTTGCCAGTGCCGGGCCTGCGGTACGGGGGATTCGAAACAACCAAGTCAAAAGTCGAAACAGGAAAATGTCGCTTCAGATTGACTACATCTTCACTTATAATAGAAATTCTGTCATCGAGCTGATTCAGGCTGACATTGCGCTGCGCCAGCGCAGCCATGGGGTCCTGAAATTCAATGCCGACGATCGTAGCATTTTCCTTTTGCCTTGTTAACAGCAATGGAATTATTCCACAGCCCGTCCCCAAGTCGGCAATCCTGTCGCCTTCACCCACACGGGTAAAATTGCTGAGCAGAATAGGATCAAGGGAGAAGCGATAACCATGCACCGGCTGCATGACCTTCAGCCCATGGCGCCGCAGCTCATCAATGGTTATTTCCTCTATGCCATTGCCAACTAACTGCACAGATTGTATTTCAAAATGCATCTCAGCGCAGAGATCCCATCTTTCCAGTTAATTTTCTTACCTTCCTTGTAGCTTCTGCCCGAATAGGAGATCTTCTTCATTTTCCTGACCTGCATTTTGCTATTTTCGCTGTGATATCCGGCTCAAAACCGAAACGTTTTTTTTCTGTTGTCAGTTCGTTCAGTACACTTTTTTAAAAACCTTGTAACTACTCTTCATATAGGTCAGGTTCAGGTTCGTCAACATGTTAGACGACAGCGTGAGCAATTTGTTGCCGATCAACCCGGGCAATCACCTGCAGGATGGTTTCCTTTTCGTTATATACTGCGTATTACCACTGAAATCATATTGTCACCAGTTGGCTTTTCATTCAGCTTTTTTCCTCTGCAGTCGCAATTCTCTGATTAGCAAAATGGCAAAAAGGGCGAAGGACACCAAAGTCAAATACTTGCCGACCTTGAAAGGCAAAGGGTCAAAGCGCATCTCCACTGTATGCTGGCCCGGAGTCAGGTAAATCCCACGCAAGATATGATTTGCCGGAACTATCTCCGCCTTTTTGCCATCTACCGTTGCCTGCCAACCCTTGTAATATTTCTCCCCCACAACAAGCAAAGCATTCTGCTTTGTATCCGCTGTCATGGTGATTATTTCCCCTTCATAGGTGGAAACAGCGACCGTACCAACCGGTGACCCTAGTTGTGCACTTGGCGGTAACATGGGGATTGGCGGTGGCGATTCAACGATGGCAAGTGCACGTGGATCAAAGGCAGGGTTCTGAACAATGTCCAGGGCCTGCTGGCCGCTATTGAGTGTCAATACCGAGGGAACCAGCCAGGCCTTGGGCAACACTCTTTTATTTTCAACTATTACCTCAGAGCCATCAGGTGAATAAAAAACAGGCACATAGTTACCGCCCAAGCGCGCTTTTTCTTGCTGGTACTGGTTGGTGTCGTAAACCAGGTATTTCAGGTTCAACATGTCCGGTAGCGCTGAATTAAAGTTAAATATGTCTAGAATCTCCTGCCAGCGCCTTTGCTGAACCGGCATGGGCGTGAATAAGACAGGGATATTCTCTGTTGAGTACTGGTTGGGGTCCGCGCTAATGGGAAGAACCCGGTACTCCTTTGATTGTCGTGACAGATAGTCGATCACCGGGGTCTTTGCTCCCGTTGCCTTTTTTGGCACATCCACCAGAAACATGAACTTGGCATTCACCCTGCCGACATCAGCCAGATAGAGAAACAACAGCACAAAGGGAAGGGCTTTAAGTAATGAGCGGCTTTTGCTGAAGAAAAGGATAACCACTGCATAAATGGCAGCAACCACGGCAGCAACACCTGTCTCAGTGACAATGTTGTTCAACCGCTGCATCACCAATTGCGGCCCCTGTTCATAGCGGGTCGGCTGGCCGAGCATCTGGTAAAAGGAACTGATCCAACCATCTTTACCCAGCACTTCCACGCCCAAGGCAACAAGGAGCAGGACGGGCAGCGCAAGGAGTGACAGCAGGTAATACCTGAACCTTCTGTCACTGCGGCATGTTTGATCCCTGAGAATATCCACACCGCGTGCAGCAAGAACCCCAAGACCAAAGACAGGAATGAACATCATCATTTTGGGGACACGGAACTGATTGATACCGGGGAAATATTCATAGAGCATCCGGTAAAAGAGGCTATATTTCCCCATGGAAAAGAGAATACCCAAAAAGATCGCCAACACCCCCAGCCAGGTATACCTGTCCCGACGGAAAATCAGCGGCAGGGGCAACAGTAGCCATGGCAAAAGTCCAATATAGTCAGAAGTCTGGGTAAAATGCATTCGTCCCCAGTAATATGAAGCTATGTTAGTCGGATTCTCTCCCCCTCTTGACGAGAGAGACCGAAGAACCCTGGAATAGCAAATGTCGCCAGTTCCTCTGGCGGCAGAGACCAGGACATGGCCTCTTCTACCTGCAGCCCCCCCTTCCCTTCATTAGCCCCGCTCTGGGCGCCGCGGTTGGTGTCCACCGACCAGTTGGCCAGTGGCAGCAGGGAGATTGCAACTGTCGTGAGAAAGAAACAAAGGGTCGCCAAATTAAGCCCTAGCAGTTTCAGCACCTTTGTGCCGGAACGTTCCCTTTCAACAACAATGATGCCTACGCTCCTGATTAGGCCATATATGCCGATAGCCAGACAGGTATAGAAAGCGATCTGCCAATGGTAGTTGAAGAACTGAAATGCCAGAGTAAAGGCCGTAGCCATAAAGAAAAAGAGACGGCGCCCCTGGAAGCCCTTCTCCAGAAAATAGAAGGCAAGGGGTGCATAAGAAATGGTGGCTATTTTCAGCACGTGGCCAGCATTGATCAATGAAGCGTTTTCCGTTGCACAGGCGAAAACAAGTCCGCCAAGAAAGGCTGCGACCCTGCTGGCGCCGATGGCACGGCAGTAGAGAAATGTGCCGAGAGCACCGAAGAAGAGATGAAACACAATGAACCATGCCACATTGACCGGGGAAGGAAACAGCCAGTAAATAAGCTGATGGTAGATGAGGAACTGGATCGAAACCCCGCCCCCCTCTGTGGTATAGCCGCTGTTGGAAAAAATGGACCAGCCGGCATTGGCCAAGTCTATTTTGAAAAGGTCCAGGAAACTCTTTGCCGGGATATCTTTTACCGTCCAGTAATATTCATTGAGGATGTCAGGGGCGCGGATTATCTTGTCGGTAAAGAGGATGTGGGAAAAAGCGCCAATTAGTACCGCCAACAAAAGCACCAGCGCCAACAGATCTTTCTTTCGTTCAGTCATCATTCACTCCATTTATAGTAAAGCACGTCTTCTCTGGCTGACCTGCGCGAAACCAGGCTGCCCTACTTTCCAATTTGCAACTGATTGTAGATAGCCAAGGTTTCAATGGCTGCCTTCTCCCAAGAAAAGGACCGGGCACGAAGAGAGCCCTGCTCTGCCATGGCACGAGCCGTGTCAGTGCTTTTCAGCACCCTGGTCATGGCCTCGATGACCTGGTCAACGGCCAAGGGTGGAACAGTAATGCCTGCGTTTCCAACCACCTCCGGCAAAGATGTGGTATTGGATGTTATGACAGGCACCCCGCAGGCCATTGCTTCAAGGGGTGGAAGGCCGAAGCCTTCGAAAAGCGACAGGTAAACGAACAGTGACGCTCCCTCATAGATGAACGGCAACTCCTCGTCAGGGACAAAGCCGGTAAAAATCACCTCATCCTCCAAGGCAAGCTCCTTTATCCTGCAAAGAGCTTTTCGTAAAGCCATCCCTTGCGGCCGACAATTACCAGTTTTCCAGTGAAATCACCTCGGCTCTTCAAGGTGCTGAACGCTTCTATCAGGGTATCGATGTTCTTTCGTGGCTGTATGGTACCCACATAAAGAACGTAATCTCCTGAAATGCTGTATTTCCCTCTGATTTCAGCGCCAGCCAAAGCATCACGCGGCTCAAGCATGGCCGGATTAAAACCGAGCATGAGTGCCTTGATCTTATCCGGTTTTACCCCAAACTCGGCCATTATTTCACCGCGGGCATGTTCCGAATCGGTGATGATGTAGGAACTCCTCCTGGCGGCGATGGGAATCTGCAGGCGCCAATAGATTTGCGCCGCCAACTTCTCAGTCTCCGGGTGCTTGAGCGGGATCAGGTCGTGAAGCGTAACTACAGTTGGGCATGGCAGGAAAAATGGAACTGCACTTTTGGGGCAATGGAGTATGTCCACCCTCTCCCTTTTGCAGGCAAATGGCAACAGCACATGCTCACGCCACAACCTGGCCACCGGGTTTTTTCCGGGCAGCACAATTTCTCTGGCCTGGGGAAATCTACCCAAATGAGCTGCGTCATTATAAAAGACCACATACTCATTTTGGCGGTCTATTTGCAGCAGCGCTTCCACAAGTCCAAGCACATATGTCCTTGGACCGCCCTGGGTGGATATGGTTGATGCATCAATGGCTATCCGCACTCTCTGCTCCTGAATAATTTGGTTATTTCCAGCACATTGCCTGCCCATATGCAGCCAGGGTTTCTTCAGCCGTCCTTTGCCAGGAGAACAGCGCCGCACGGTCAATTCCTTTGGCCCGAAACAGTTGGCGCAGTGTTAAATCACCAGCCATTTTAACCATCGCGTCAGCCAACTCCGTATCGCTCCTTGGATAAACCAGGAGAGCGGCGTCACCAGTCACTTCCGGCAGAGAAGAAACGTTTGAGGTTATTACGGGAACGCCACAGGCCATGGACTCCAACGGAGGCAAGCCGAATCCCTCATAGAGAGATGGGTAGACGAAAAATTCAGCTCCCGCATAGAGATGCGGCAGGCTGTCATCTTCGACAAATCCTGTAAAAATAACAGCATCACCGAGAGCCAGGTTGCTAATCAGTCCAGCCAACCGCGACTGTCCCCATCCTTTGGCGCCGGTTATTACCAGCTTGTGGGAGAGCCCTCTCTTTCTCGCCAGGGCAAATGCCCGCAACAGCCCATCCAGATTCTTTCGCGGCTCAAGCGTCCCTACGTTGAGGATGTAGGGGCGAGGTATCTGCAGAACAGCTTCACCGGCAGTGCCTAATGGTTCCGGCCGGAATCGTTCATCGGCCGCCAGCCATGTGACTGTAACCTTTTCTTCAGGGATTTTGTAAAGCCTAATAATATCCTGTTTAGCGCTCTCGCTGATGGTAATAATCCTGGCAGCATGCTCCAGCACGGCCGGGAGAACCAAGCGGTGATGCCAGACGTTCATCCTGCCGTGGGCTGCCGGGAAAAGCATTGGCGTCACATCGCAGATGGTAATTACATTGCGGCAACGATTCCGGGTAAAGGTGCCATAGGGAGTAGTACAGTGAATCAGATCAAACCCGTCAGCAGCCGCCTTTGCCGGCAGGATAAAGTTAGGCCAGAAAAACTTGGCGAGCTTATCCATCCCGCCTGGATAGGCTTGCACTTTGAATCCTTCAAGCCCCGGCAGCACCCTTTGTTCACGGTCCAAGGCCCAGACATCACCTTTCGCCGCTAGCCCCTTGAGCAGATTGTACGTATAGGTCCAGGTCCCAGCCCGAAGGTTGCCGAGGAATGCGGTGACGATACCTATTTTCACCGGAGCTGTCACGAACCACCTGCTACAGAATGCAATACCTTCAGTGTTTCTTCGGCGGCCCGCGGCCAAGAGAAACGAGATGCCTGCACCAGACCAACCTTGATCATTTGCTCCCGCAGCCCGGCTCCGTCAGTATTTTTCCCATGGCCGAGCCGATAGCTGAAACATCCAGGGGGTCCACAAGCAGTGCCGCATCTCCCGCCACTTCCGGCATAGACGAAACGGTGGCAGTAATTACCGGGCAACCACAAGCCATGGCCTCGGCAACGGGAAAACCGAAACCTTCGTACAAAGAAGGAAAAATGAATGCCCTGGCTGCACCATACAAGGCGGGCAAATCCGCATCGGGTACATAGCCGGACATTACTACCCGCTCCTGCAAACCCAGCTCCCTGACCCAACTATGCAGGGTGGCATCTGTCAGTGCTCGCTTGCCGACCAGAACTAAACCAGCTATGGCGGTCAATTTGAGTCAGCGCCTCCAGAACCCTTTCAGGTTCTTTCGCCACTCCGAATCCCCCACATAGAGGAAAAAGGGGCGTTCAATCTGGTAGCGGCAGAGCACCTCCCGCTGACGCTCCTTGTCACCAGCGCTGACGGTATTGAATAAGGTATGGTCGATACCAGGATGTATTACTGTAATCTTATCAGGATTAATATTCAAGATATCAATCAGATCGATTTTTGTCGCCTCGGAAATGGCAATGACACGATGGCTGGAGCGCAGTTTCCTGAAATTGGTTCGCCAGCCCAACCTTACCGAAAGCGGCTGCGAAGCCATCACTTCGGGAAAGACAAAGGGAATCAGGTCGTAGGCAAGAGAAACGACCTTCACGTCCTCCTCCGGCATGAGGTAGCTGTTGAAGTCGGTGGCAAAGAACAGCTCCGCCCCGCTCTTTTTAACCAGTCCCGGCAGAAGTAACTGGTCGGCAATCCAGTTGAAACGATTAGGCCGCTCCAGCCGCCTGGTCTCAAGACGGCTTTCCCGTGTAAACAGCGGCAACTGCGTCTTCCCTTGCAGGCTAATGAGGGTGACATCGTCCGCGAGGATCAGCTTTCCCATCTGACGCAACAGGTTGTGGAGAAGGACGCCTACCCCCCTTGTCCGGTGGGCATTCTGCAGTGGCCTGGCATCAATGCAGATATTCACTGACAGGTTCTCCTCAACTGGCAAAATTTGGTGATCATTTGCTACCTCACTTGTACCGCGTTCTATCCACAAACCGGCGACGAAAGATCGAATAGAGCAGCCTCAGGTAGCGCACGATAAGAAACGGGAACATGGGCCGGCCAGGGCAATGGTCACGGTACAAGGCGTAATTCGCCCTAAAGTAAAAGGGAGAACGATAGTCGGTAAGCATATCCCTCAGCCGCACCTGGTTCAGAGCCTCAGTACCGCTTGATACACTCGTCTTGTTGTACACTACGCTTCCCGGTTCCACCAGAAGCCGGTAACCGAGCAGCTTTGCCCTTAGGGAGAACTCTGCATCACCTTGGTACTGGGGACAGTTCTTCCGGTCGAAAAAACCGACCTCAGTGAATGCTGTCGCCGGTATTAGGGTGGAGCTGCCGTGCAGCCAGTCACAATCGCTCAATCGGTCGAAATCAATCCTGTCACGGCGGTTGTTGCGGTCCCTAATCTCTCCCTGATACCAGTTGATGACACCGCCGAAAGAAAAGATGAGGCCCCGGTCCGAGTAGTCGTACATCTTTGAGGTGACGAGGCTTCTGGGATGGCGCCGGGCAGTATCCACAAGCGGCTCGATGAAACCAGGCTCCACCACGTTGTCGTTGTTTATGGTCAGGATGAAGTCAGCGCTCTGCCGCAAGGCCTCCCGGACACCGAGGTTCGTGGCCCCCGACCACCAGAGGTTGCCGTCCCCCGTAACGATAGATACCAGGGGAAAGCGGGCTGTGATGGCCTCCCTGGTGCCGTCGGTCGAGCCGTCATCGACGACTATCACTTTCAGATTCGGATACGTTGCACACGCCATCGATTCCAGAAAGGTAATGGTTTCATCTCTTCCGTTGTGGATCGGCACTACTGCTGCAACCTTGGGGAGGCAGGATTCGAGGCCCGAGGTACAAGCAGCGGGGTTATTCACTGCACCAACCTTCTTGCTGAAGTACCTTAAAGCTCAATCCTTTATCCTTTGGTCCCTTCCCCAGAACATCATTGTATACCGCCAGTGTCTCCACAGCGCATCGTTTCCAGCTGAATTCCGCTGCCCGCTTAAGCCCCTTTTCACGAAGCATGGTATTCAAAGTTGCATCTGATAGAATTTTTCCCATTGCTTCCGCCAGCTCCTCATGGCGGTTTGGGTCAACCATCAGCCCTGCATCCCCGACAACCTCAGGGAGCGACGAGCTGTTGGAGGTTACAACTGGGCAGCCACAGGCCATCGCTTCCAGCGGCGGCAAGCCAAACCCTTCGTAGAACGAGGGATACGCGAACAGCGCCGCCCCGTTGTAAAGAAACGGCAGATCTTCATCCGACACATAGCCGGTAAAAATCACCTCAGTTTCCAGTCCCAGTGATCTGACCTCAGCAAAGATCTCATCGTACAGCCATCCTTTCTTGCCGGCCAGCACTAAGCGATGGGGCGCCCCGGTTTCCTGGCGGAAAAGGTGAAAAGCCCGTAATAGGGTCGGCACGTTCTTGCGCGGCTCCAGGGTGCCTGTGTATAGAATATATTCACGGTCAATGCCATACTTTGCCAGTACAGCCGCCACCGCCTGCTCATTACTGATGACCCTGTAGCGCTCGTCTGCGGCCAGCAGCGTCACCCGTACCCGCTCGGGCGGAATGTGGAGATGTTCTACCACATCCCGTTTGGTATGCTCTGATATGGCAATCACACAATCCGAGCGGTCGACATATTTCTTTGTATCCCTGGAAAACGAATGCATTCCCTTGACATGATACTCGGGGAAGAGCATGAATGTCAGATCATAAACCGTGAATACGCCCTTTGCTCGCCGCAAAGGCGGCATGACGAGATTAGTAGCATGAAACAGGTCAATCTCGCCAACAATCCGCTCTATGGGCATGACGTTGGAGCTTCGCCAGATCCAGCGGCGCAACTTAGGAGGGAAATGGCTGCTAACGAAATCAACCCGCGAAGGATATTGTTTGCGTAATGCAGCCTCTTGCCCCTTCGCTACAACGCCACGTTGTTCCAAAGAAAACGGTAGATACATCCGGCATATAAACTCCGGGTCTAGCAACAGCAGCGATGCCAGCAGCCGGTCTGTATACATGCCGATGCCGGTTTTCTGCATCAGGAGCGATTTCCCATCACAGCCGATGATCATTGCTGTCTTCCATCATTTCCGTGGGCACCTGATCGCAGTAGTAAGTTAAGAATCTTGCTGATGACGTGGTTTCCCATCAAGGCAATGCAAAAATATTTAACTGGGAATTTATTTGCCAGCAACATTCGATCCATTTTCTTGCTGGCCGCAAAATCACCCAAACGAATAAATGCCAATTTGTATTTCATAAGTCCCAAGATTGGCAAGTTCCGTCCTACCAAGGAATGAATTAACTGGTACTCTTCCGAATCAGAGCCGAATACATGCATTGGGATTTCCCGATAACCGTCCACATCAAGTTGGATCCTCCGGTAGTGTCCTGCCAGGCTGTCATCAGAAAGGAAGGAATCATTCCCCATACGGCATAGCACAACCACAGTGTGCCTGTAGTGGAAAACAGCCCCTTGCCGTAGCATTTCCAAGAGAATATGCACATGGACATATGCACTGCCAACAAACCGATCCTTGTGGGCGATTGACCGCCAACGTTTATTGCTAAAAACAATTACCGACAGATAACTGAATAATCCACCGAATGAACGGCATGATGAAATATAATTTAGAAAATGGCTTCTTTCCCTTAGTGAGTCAAAATCATAGTTTCCTGGCAAAGCAGTCCAAGATGAAGATACGGGCTCACCACTGAGGAGGTGATCAGACTCGGCACGTTCATAAACAACGATATCGGGTTTTGTCTCCAGTTCAGAAATAACAAGCCTAATTGCACCGTCCACCATCACATCGTCACTGCCAAAAAGCCAACAGTATTCACCAGAAGCTATTTCCGCTACTTTTAAATAATTACGGTCAGCACCCATATTTTCTTGCCATCGATGATAGACAATATGGGGATGCTTTATTTTGTATTCTGCAACTAAACTCTCAGTTCCATCTAAAGACGCATTATCGCTAATACAAATTTCAACCCTGTTTCTCGTGCAGTCATCCAATTGGGAAACAATACTGTCCAATGTACTTGAAAGGTATTGTTCACGATTATATGTAGGGATACAGATGGAAAGGAGTACATCATTCATGCTTTGACCCCGGCAAAGATAATCTTGCCGCATTTAAATATTTTATCTGATACTGTTTTCTCACAGGTTACACTCATTATTAAATCTCATGGCCAGCCGCCCTGGAAACATCCAGCTTCATCCGCCGATAAAAGCTGAAGGGAAGTGCCCAGCAGGCCGTGGCAATAAATGACCCCATAAGTCCTAACACAACACCATAGATCCCCAATTTTTTAACAAGATACCACTGCAGGAGAAAGCTCAAAATAGCCTGAAAAGGTATATATAACCAAAAGGGGCGCAAGTAACTCATACTCTGCAACAGCATTGCGTAGGTATCTGTCCAGACCCGAAGGAGCTGATAACATCCTAATAAGACGATAAAGAGCACAGGAATTGTTACCTGCTCTCGGGGGCTTAGCAAATTAACCATCTCCGGCATGAATATGATCAAGCAGAACGTCGTGACTGCAATAATTCCTGCCCCCAGAATAATTGATTTTCGTACGTGGCGATTTACCTGAAGCCACTCATTTCTGGATATGGCTTCGGCGCACACTGGCCAAAGAGCCATCAACAAGGCACTGTAAATAAAAAAAGCCAGTGAAAAAATCTTGTTGCTCAGGTTGTAACCAACAATATCTTTTGCCGGCAAGAACTGGGACATGATGAGGTAGTCAATCTGCAGTACTCCGGCAGACATGACAGCAAATCCCCAGAACTTGAACCCTCGCTTCAGAAGCGGCCAAAGTCGTTCACTAGTTACGGGACTGGATTACCACTCCTGACCACCTGCTGCACAAAAACAACCAGTGGTAATGCTGCTTGCGGCAGCAGCATCGCCACCAGACACCAAAACAGTCTGTCGGGTGAACCCGACCCTGCGATTGTCGCAACCCATCCAAGCGAAATCGCTGCCGCCATGGCCGGCATTAGATTGGCAAGGTATCCTCGCTGTTCAGCATACCAGACCTTATAAGATATCCCCCCGAGGCCGAATGTCAGACATAGCAGGCCTGAAGCAAAGAAGGTGCGCACCTTGTCCACGTCCGGAAGAGAGGGGAATCTACGCAAAACTATCGGAGCCGCATACTGGGCCAGCACAAATACGATCGACGCCCCGATAACCATAAGCAGCAGCGCAAGTAGTCCGGTGGTGCGTACCAGCGGAGCATAGGATTCCTGATGAGCCCGACGCTCGGAGATGAAGTTCTGCAGACTTGAACCAAGCCCCATGTCGCCAAGTAAATACCAGCCCTGTAAACTCGTGAGCAGGGCAAATGCGGCATAGTTTTCTGTCCCAAGTACCGTTGTAAGAAGCCGGATGGTAAAGAGCCAGCAGGGCAGTGGCTAGCCTCCCGATCCAGGCACTGGCCATCACCAGCAGGTGCGGAGGTATCCCACGAAAAATAACCACCTATTTATCGCACCTCGCCCACGACCCACATATACATGCGCCGGATGCCATCACTGGAACTCACCTTTGGCTCCCAGCCAAGGAGGCGTTTTGCTTTAGCAATGTCCGCCACGAAAACACGTTGGTCACTCTCCCGGGGCGGAAGCTTTCATATAGATGAGCCGGCAGTCTGCATATTCTTCCAGCATAGCAAAAAGCTCCAGCAGCGACAGACTGTTGGCCATGCCGCCCCCCACGTTGAACGCCTGGCCGCGAGCAACCTCGACCTGCTCCAGAGCGCTAAAATACAGGGAAATCATATCGTCGGCATGAAGGACGTCCCGCACTTGTTTGCCATTACCAGAGATGGTAAAGGGCTCCTGTAGAGTATTGTTACTGGTTGCCAATGCCTGTTGACAGAACCAGCCGACCCAGCCCTGATCATAGGTGGCAAACTGCCTTCCGCCATACATGGAGGAATGGCGGAAGACAATAGTTTAAGTCCAAAAATACGGGCATAATCGAGCATGTACTGATCAGCTGCACCTTTCGAGCAACCATACGGTGAATGGAATTCCAGCGGCGTAACTTCATTGAATGCCTGCGGGTAATCAGTACACTCATAGCGAGTCGCTGTCTCCCGGTAGCAATACTGCTCAGATCGCCGTACACCTTCTTTGTCGACGGATCCAAGATGGCCGCTTCCGGCGAGTGGAGCCGCACAGCCTCCAGCAAATTATGGCTCCCCAGGACGTTCACCTCAAAGTCCATCCGCGGATTGGCAATGGACGTCGTCATGGCAACTGACCGGCAAGATGAAAGACCGCGTCCGGGGAAAATTCCTCCACAAGACGCTGCACATCGTTGGCATTGCGGATATCGCCATGTAAAAAGCGGAAGCGCCCCTGGCCCTGTAGCCACTGAAGGTTCAACAATGAACCGTTCCGGGACAGGTTATCGAACACCAACAGGTCGTACCCCTGCTGGATGGCATGGGCAGCCAGGTTGCTACCTAGAAAGCCGCACCCGCCGGTTATCAATAACTTCATTTATGCACTCCTTTCATGTCCAAAGCTTCCTCTTCGACGGTTTTCTCAGCCCTTCAGTCAGGCCAACTTTGGGAGACCAGCCCAGAGCCACCAGGGCAGCAATGCTCACGTGACTCATAACTTCATGGGTGCGATATGGCAGTGCCCCGAAACGGAGAGCTGTGGATGATTTTGCAAAAGAGCGCGCAATTTCAACAAAATCACGAATCGAAACAGTTTCGCCGGAACCAAGCCCAAGTTCGTTGAAGCCTCCTGGCAGGCAACAACTCCTGTTCACCAATAAACGGAAAGCCGCCACCACATCGTCAATGTAGACAAAATCCCGTTTTTGCTCACCTGCTGTCAACAAAAGTTCCGAGGCGTTCTCAAGACAGCGACGAATAACGAGGGTAGTGATTTAGAATTGTCATCGTGAGGGCCATAGAAGTGTTCTAACCTGACATTTGTAAAGGAAATCCTCCCCTGTTCGGCAACCATACGGCCCCACTCCGCAAACTGTTTCTTGGATAATGCATATGGGCTGAGAAATGGATCAAGACTGGTACCGGCGTTGAAAAAGAACCTGACCTTACTGACTGCCGCCATTTCCAGCAGTTGCAGGGAAAACTCCACGTTTACCTTCAGTAGATCAACGCAGCTCTCGCCACCCCGTCCGTAGCATGCCGCAGTATGCAACACAGTATCAATTGGCGACTGCTCCAGAAATAAGCGGCTCAGATCACACCTATCCGCATCGTAACAGGTGACATGGGGAAGTAGGTTGTCGATTCTTGCCGTGCGGGAATTGCTCCTTTTAAGAATAACCAGGTCATGCCCTTCCTTAAAAAAAGCTTGTGCCAGGCTACTTCCGAGAAAGCCGGTTGCGCCGGTAATCAGAATCCTCATTATTTGCAAAAACCTCTGATAGTCTCGGCCATATACTCAACCATCTCCTCCGTCATCCCAGGGTATACCCCGACCCAGAAAGTATCGCGCGATCCGGTCGGTGTTTGATAACTCGCCGATTACCCGATACCCCTTACCGCTGGCTCGCATCTCATCGAAACAGGGGTGCTTGATAAGATTGCCGGCAAAAAGCATCCTGGTCTGGATCCCCTTCGACTCCAGGTGATTGACGATCTCATCCCTTGTGAATCCCGCATTTTCCCTCACCGTCAGCAGGAAACCAAACCAACTGGGTCGGTCTGGTGTCGCTTCCGGGAGAACTAAATACTCCTCAAAATCTGCCAGGCCGTCACGCAATAGCCGCCAGTTTCTCCGGTCGTAAACCCTGGCAGTTTCTCCAGCTGCGCGCATCCGATGGCCGCCTGCATGTCGGTGACCTTGAGGTTGTATCCGAAGTGCGAATAGACATACTTGTGGTCGTAGCCGTAGGGAACTCGCCGAACTGCTGGGTAAAACGGTTGCCGCAGGTATTGTCGCGTCCCGAGGGACACCAGCAATCACGCCCCCAGTCACGGAACGATTCAACGAGACGTTTTAGGGTGGTGTCATCGGTGTAGACCGCGCCACCCTCCCCCATGGTCATGTGATGGGGAGGATAGAAGCTTGACGTTCCGATATGGCCGATGGTTCCGGTATGACGCCAGACGCCGTTCAGGCGATAGCGCGACCCCAGCGCATCGCAATTATCCTCTATCAGCCAGAGATTGTGCGTATCACAGAAGCTCTTCACCGCGGCGAGATCAAAGGGGTTGCCCAGAGTATGGGCCACCATGACAGCCCTGGTTCGGGGTGACAGCGCCGCATCAAGCTGCGTAACGTCGATGTTGTAGGTCGGCAGCGTCACGTCCACAAAAACCGGCACCGCACCGTACTGGATAATCGGCGCAATAGTGGTGGGGAATCCTGCCGCCACGCTGATAACTTCGTCGCCGGGAAGAATGCGCCGTTCCCCGAGCTTTGGAGACGTCAGCGCCATGAATGCCAGCAGATTGGCCGAAGAACCGGAATTGGTCAGGGAGCAGTGCCGCGCCCCGATAAATTCGGCAAATTCTTTCTCAAACGTCTCGGCGTATCTGCCGGTCGTCAGCCAGAAATCCAGGGAAGAATCGATCAGGTTGGCGACCTCTTTTTCATCAAACACCCTCCCGGCATACGGTATGCGATTACCGGAAAAAACGGCTTGGTGTCTATATGCTTGAAATCGTAGTATCTGATAGCTGCCTGAATAGCCTGTTCCCGCAGCCCTTTTTCCTTTTTCTTCTCAGCTTCCACAATGAATCCTTTCCTCAAAGGACAATGGTT
>CAWAFF010000003.1:0-12821 GCA_963780945.1 uncultured delta proteobacterium
GTCCAGATGTGACACGAGTAGTTTCCAGATCGGAAAGCGGGGATTTTTCCTCCTGGCAAGGAAATCAAGGGGTTGCGCGGAGGCGTACATCGGTACGCCGCACAAGCAAGACCGCAGATTGACGCCGCCAGGGGGAAAAAGCACCCTTTCCGGATGGAAACTAATTCAGTCTATCTTCATGACAATCATCGTCACGTCATCCTCCAGTGTTGTAGTTCCGGCAAAGGCAGCAACATGCTCCAGGACTTCGGCAATGATAGCCGCAGGTGGTTTGAAGCTTATGGCTGAGACGGTGGCGCACAGCCTGCTGTCGCCAAAGAATTCGCCAGCCTTGTTCTGGGCTTCGATAACACCGTCGGTATAAAGGACCAGCAGGTCTCCTTTTTGCATCTGCAAACTTTTTTCCTCATAAACCTCCTCCCTCCTGACCCCCAGAATCAGCCCTTCTGCATCAAGCTTCTCGCAGATGAGCTCCGCACCCCTCAAGAGCAGAGGTGAGACATGGCCGGCGTTTGCATAGAAAAGAGTGCCGGTGGTAGTGTCATATCTGACATAGAAAACGGTGATGAAGAGCCCCGCGTGGTTGAGGTCATCATAGAGGACCTCATTCAGCGCTGCCAGGAGATCGCCGGCACTGGTGCAGGCATGGAATTCGGCGCGCAGCACCGATCGCGCTTCTGCTGTCATCAGCGCCGCACCGATACTGTGACCCGAGACATCGGCAACGACCATGTCCAGCATTCCTCCCGGATGGGTATGATAGTCATAATAGTCACCGCCAACGTGGGTGGCCGGAACACAGCAGCCAGCGAGCTGAACTCCGGCCACCACCGGGGGTCCCTTCGGCAGCAGCGAAAGCTGGATCTGCCTGGCCAGCTCCATGTCCCGCAGCATACGTGAATTATCCAGCAGCACCTTCTCGGCCTGCAGCCGCTCTGTTATGTCACGGGCCACCGCCACGCCGTAACAGACCCTGTTCAGATTGACGATCTTGATGGTTATCTCCGCGGGGATCTCTCCCCCTGAGCATTTGAAGAGCTGGGTGATGATAGTGTCTTTGTCCTTGCCCCCAGTGAAGCAGAACATGGTCAGATCTTTGATGCGCAGCAGATCTTCTTCGGGGACGAACTCGGCAAGGTTCAGGGAAAGGAATTTGTCGCGGGGGCAGTCCAACTGGCGACAGGCCGACTCATTTACATCGACAAATGATAAGGAAGGCACCTCAAACAGAAATATGCAGTCGTTACTCTGATCCAGCAGCGACCTGAACCGTTCCAGTTCATCGAGCTTCTGCTGAAGTTCAGGGTAATAGGTCTTACGCAGGGATCTCTCTCCCAGGCCGATGATCTTTTCCCGCTGGACATCCCAATCTTCCTCCACATCAGAAGGCTTTTTCATAGATCGCCTCAAGATCATGGCGTCCCAACTGGCGTGGGTTGGTAAAGATACAAGGGTCGTGCAGCGCTTTTTTGGCAAGCTCCGGTATGCTATCCCGGCTCACTCCCAGCTGCCCGATGGTAAATGGAATCCCTGCATCTTTTGTCAAACGCACAAGAGAGGAGGTTATGGCCTCTCTTACATCGTCTGGCGTCATGCTGGTGGTATTCAAACCCATTGCCTTTGCAATTTCCAGATAGCGCTCCGGAACCGCCTGGAAGTTAAAATCTATGACATGGGGGAGTAAAATGGCGTTGCATTCACCATGGGCGCAGCCAAGGAAACCTCCCAGACTGTGAGCCATGGCATGCACCGCCCCAAGACTCGCGTTGGAAAAGGCCAGTCCTGCCTCCAGGCTTGCCAGCATGACCCTGCCGCGAAGCATGATATTGTTGGGATCTTTGATGGTCGGCAGCAGATTTGCCGTTACCAGCTGCATTGCCTGAAGGGCATGAACATCGGTGATGGGAGAATGGGCTGTGGAAACAAAGGCCTCGACGGAATGGCAGAGGGCATCCAGGGCGGTAAAGGCCGTAAGCTCGGCAGACATGGTGGTGGTGACCACCGGGTCGATGAGGGCCACATCCGGTACCAGGACCTTGCTGATAATGGCGATCTTCACTCTTTTTTCCAGATCGGTGATGATGGCGAACTGGGAGACATCGGCACCTGATCCGGCGGTGGTGGGAACGCATATCAGCGGCGGAATGGGGAAATCCACCTTATCGACCCCTTCGAATTCCAGCACCTGCCGATGGTTGGAGGAAACGATGCCGATCCCCTTGGCGCAGTCAATGGGGCTGCCTCCGCCAATGGCAAGAAGCGCATTACAGTTTTCCCGGCGGTAAATTTCAGCTCCCGCCATCACCTCATGTGCTTTGGGATTGGCGGTGACTGCCGAAAAAACCGTGTAGGCAAGGTCAGCCGCCTTCAATGTGGTAAGAATATCCTCGGTCCAGCCGGCGGCAATCACCCCAGGGTCGGTGATTACCAGTATCTTGCGCGCGCCGAAGTTTCTCGCGTACCTGCCGGCCAGTTTCCGGGCATCGATACCGAAGATAAACTCCGGGGCCACGAATTTACGCAACTGAAAGTCGCTGGGTTCAATCAAGGGAGGCCTCACAACCCAAGGGAAAATCCTCTAACTTAATTTATTTTAACACGTATACTTCAAAAACCCAGACAGCGGCAGATAATGTTACCGACCATGGGAAAGCTGTCTTCCCGCTGCAGAAAACAGGTGTATTTATGCAAAATCATTGACAAAATCACACTCAAGATAATTCTTGACATATTTAATAGCAAAAGCAGATACTTTCATTAAATCTTAACTCCACCCTCCATGAGGAATTGGGAACGAATGGCCCAGCAAAAGCTTTTAATCATGCAAAAAACCTGGAATCGCTACATCGAGAACCAGGAGCTTGACGTCCAACTGTTACGCCCGGAGGTGGCCAACTCCTGGCAGCGCTGCCGCAATCTCAACGTCAATCCATTTCAGGAAGTGGACGGCCACGTCAATCAGCTCGAACTGCGGGAGCGCCTTTACCACAAACAGCTCCTGCTCAAGATTGCCCGCCCTTTCATGGACAACCTGTACAATTTCGTCAAGGGTTCAGGTTTTCAAGTGGTGCTCACCGATGAGCAGGGATACCTGCTTGAGGTGCTGGGGGATAACGACATCGTTAACCGGACCAGGCAGGTGCTGCTCTGCCCCGGCGGCAACTGGAGCGAAGCGGAAAAAGGCACCAACGCCATCGGCACGGCCATAATCGAGAAAAAGCCGGTACAGATATATGCCTGGGAGCACTACTGCAAACCCAACCACTTCCTCACCTGTTCAGCGTCGCCCATCTTTAACCCGGAAGGGGAGGTGATCGGCATCCTCGATATCAGTGGCGACTATCGCGTTGCCAATGCCCATACCCTGGGCATGGTGGTGGCAGCTGTCAACGCCATCGAAAACCAGCTTCGCCTGCAGAAAGCGACCGACAAGCTGTACATGGCCTACCGCTATTCAAACACTCTCCTGGAAAACATGTCCGACGGCCTCATCTCCATCAACAACAACGGCGTCATTACCGAGATGAATGCCAAGGCGGGCGAGATCTTCGGCTGCAACCCTGCCCTGGCCAAGGGGCGGCATGTGGAGCAGATTTATAATGCGCGCGCCACGATTCTGCAAGTGGTCGCCGAAGGGGTGGAATACGAAGACCGGGAAATAATCATCGAAAAGATCGGTCGAAAGATCTACAGCTCCGCCACTGTCCTGCGGGATGATTCCGGCAGCACCATCGGCGCCGTGGCCGTTTTCCGGGAGATGAACAGCCGGCAGCCGGTTAGACGGCCGACCATCCTCCAATCCCACTGCTACACCTTTGATGATATTATCGGCGCAAGTCCGGCCATAAATGCCGCCAAGGAATGGGCCAAACTTGCCGCCGCCAGCCCATCCACCGTCCATATCAAGGGGGAAAGCGGCACCGGTAAGGAACTTTTTGCCCAGGCCATCCATAACGCCAGCCCAAGGCGCGATCGCCAGTTTATTGCTTTGAACTGCGCCGCCCTGCCGGAAAATCTCATCGAGAGTGAGTTATTAGGCTATGAGGAGGGGACCTTCACCGGCGCCAAGAAGGGTGGACAGGCCGGCAAATTCGAGATTGCCGACGGCGGCACCATCTTCCTCGATGAAATCGGCGACATGTCCTTGAATGTACAGGCCAAGCTGTTGCGGGTGATTCAGGAAAAGAAGGTCTCAAGGATTGGCTCCGCCCATGAAAGACCGGTGGACATCCGGATTATCGCCGCTACCCACAAGGACTTAAACGAAGAGGTTCATCAGGGAAGGTTCAGGCAGGACCTCTATTACCGGCTGAATGTACTGGAAATCACCATCCCGCCATTGCGGGAGCGCAGGGAAGACCTTCCCATGCTGGCAGCGCATCTGGTTGAAAAGGTTTCGACAAAACTGGGCAGGAGCGGGGTCAGGATTGACGACGGCTTCATGCAGACCATTCAGGCCCACGATTGGCCCGGCAATATCAGGGAACTGGAAAATGCCATGGAACGGGCACTGATCCGGGCAGGTGTTGACAGTGTCCTGACTGCCGATCTTCTGGATGTCCAGGGTGTTCGGCCGGAGGTGGAAACAGTTGCAACCAGGGTCACTGAAATCAGATCACTGAGAGATGTGGAAAAAAGCATGATCGTTGAAGCCCTGGCTTTTTATGAAGGCAATATCCAGAAAGCTGCCGCCAAACTTGGCATCGGCCGCAACACCCTTTATCGCAAAATGAAGGACTACGAGATCTCCTGACCTTTCACCATGATCCTCCATATCAACTGAAACGCAAAAAGCCGCTTCCGAAAAAGCGGCTTTTCTTTTATTCAGCTGTGTTGAGAATCACTGGCTCTGCAGGGCGGTAATCTTCTCCCGGGTTTCCGGGGTCAGAAAATCCCACAGCCCCAGTTCCTGCAGAGTGTCGACAAAGGGAATGCCATCCCTGCTCCAGCCCCGCTCGGCATAATAGACCTCGATCAGCCGCACCAACTCCTTCTTGCGGTAATCCATCAGCGCCGCTCGCTTCTGGGTGGTGGCCATGGCCGTCACCTCAGCAATGGATTTCTCCAGGATCCGCGCCACTTCCCCGTCATTGTAGGCCGCCTCACTCTCATACAGCAGATCATCGGTGGGTCCGATGGCCCGGTCCGGGATCCAGTCATAACTTCGCGTTGACGTGCCATAGCGGACCACGTTCATGACCCGCTGCAGGTTGATGTCCCGGTCGGTCTGGGCAAAGATCTCTTCCCAGCCCATGTCGGTACCGAGCATGCTGTTGAAGAAGTCCGCGTAAATCTCCTGGGAAGCGGGATTGATATGGATATCGGTGTCGGTGCGCTTGGCCGATTCGGGGTTGAAGACATCCACCCAAGGCAGTTTGCACAGCCCCAGGTTGTCATTGCCCAGCCGCACCCGTGGATAGGAGATCAGTGCCCAGGCCTTTTCCTCGAAACTGGGGAACGCGCCCAGCAGATCGGCCTTGATCAACCAGGCAGCGGCATGATGGGCGCCGATATCACTGGCGGCGGCATAGGACCCCTGCATGGAAAGGGAACGGTGGGTGCGGTAGAAGGAAAATGGCAGTCCCTTGGTCTGCATGGCGAACAGATCCAGCTCCGGACGGATGTCCTTGCCCCTGTTCTTGCCGATTTCGGCCACCCAATCGACCAACGGCAGCATGCCCTGGCCCGCCTGTTTCAGCATCTCACCCTGACCCCGGGCCAGGCGGTGGATGAATTCCAGAGCGGCGGCTTCATTGCCCCAGATCAGATCCAGGCCTTCGGCATCTTCCCTGGTGAGGAAACCGCGCTGGAAGCATTCCATGAGGAAGGCCATGATGGTGGCGGTGCTGATGGTGTCGATACCGTAATTGTCGCAGTGCCAGTTGGCCTCGAAGATGAATTCCGGGTTCCAGATGCCCAGGTTGGAGCCGAAGCCGGCGGCAGTCTCATATTCTGGACCATCGACCCAGACCCGGTTCCCTTTGTGGCTGCCGGAAACCAGTGTTACCCAGCCACCTTTGTTGCACTGCAGGTTGCAGCCGGGAAAGCAGCCGTCCATGCCGCGATGCTCGAAGAGGTGCTCCTCGTAGAACTTGCCGCAGATTTGTGGCGCCCGCGGGTCGGAGCCAGCCTGAAAGTTGTTGACCGGCAGCGATTGGTATTCGTCCTTGCTCATGAAGGTGATCAGTCCGGCGCTCCCCTTGCGCGACATGCGCAATGAAGTCGGGTCGACCTCCTTGACCACCTTGTGCAGCCTAGCTCCGGCGTCCTTGGCTTTTTCCCAGTCAACGGCCCCGTAAGGGTTTTCCCCCTGGGGATAGGAGGCCAGGACGACAATGGCCCGGACCCCCTTGTCGCTCATGACCGAGCCGATGCCGGTGCGGCCCGCCTGCTTGGTTCGGTATACGCCGCGCCCGGTCGGGGTCGGCTTGGTCACATCGAAATAATGGCTGTTGATACAACCGAAGGTGGTGTTGTCAGCGCCGATGCCGGTGGACATGAAGGCAATCTGGCGTCGATCGATCCCTTGGGCGGTAAAGCGCTCGTCGATCATCCGCTCCAGGTCGAAGGACTCATCCAGATGGGAGATCTCCTCGACGGCGACCTTATGCTTCAGGCCGTCGATGACGATCATCACGTCGTGCCCTGCCTTGCCGGTAATCTTGAGGGCGTCGAAACCTGCATATTTGAGAAAGGCGCCGAAATAGCCGCCGAAATTGGAAACGCCAGGAACGCCGGTGATTGGCGAAAGGGAAATGGCCATGGCCTTGGCTGTGCCCGGAAACTGGGGGATGCCCCCCAATGGTCCATTGGCGAGAATCAACGGGTTTTCCGGATCGGTGGCCTTGGTGGTCGAGGTGATGGACTGCTGCAGCAGGTACAGACCAAGCCCTCGGCCGCCGAGGAAATAATCTCTGACTTTTTCCTCGATTTCTGGTCCCTCAATGGTATTGGTAGCAAGATCGATGGTGAGCATCCGGCCGGCGTAGCCGCGCTGGAGCTTTGTTGCTTCATAATCCATGACTGTTTTCCTGTTCTGTGTGATAGTGCCGGTCTCATTAAAGGAACCGACCAAAGGGAGGAAATATAGCATAATCGTCCATTTGCAGTCCATTTTTTTGCGTTCTGCAGCAGACAATCTGCCGTTGCGGGAGTTTGCCCTGCCAGATCATCGGTGAATTGCTGATCTGTGCAGAACATTGGAGTTTGGCGGGGCAAGGGTTGTTAACTGATGTCAGGGGCCGTCGAGGGAAGCTCTTATCCTTTGGGCAAGATCGGTTGGGGTTACCGGCTTCATGATAAGCTGCGCCCCAGCTTCCAGCAGCATGCCATCATTGGCAAGATCATAGGGATAACCGCTGGTGTAGAGAATCTTCACCCCACCCTTGATTTTTCGGATTTCAATGGCTGCCTCTTTGGCATTTTTGTTGGGCATGATCATGTCCATTAATACCAGGTCCACCTTATCACTCTCATTGGCGAAAATCTGGATTGCCTCCTGACCGTCCTGGGCAAGCAGGACGTTATAGCCCAGGGTCGTCAGATACAACTCCAGATATTGCCTGATCTGGGCTTCGTCGTCCACAACCAGGATCGTTTCTTTTCCCCCAAAAAAAGGGTCCTTGCAAGTGTTCGGCTCTGGCAATGAGACCTTGTCTGCCCTGAGCGGGAGCAGGATTTTAAAGGTGGTTCCCTGGCCGGGTTCGCTGTAGACACCAATGTGACCATTGTGCTGCGTTATTATCCCGTAGATGATCGATAGCCCCAGCCCTGTTCCCCTGCTGGTGTCCTTGGTGGTGAAAAAAGGTTCAAAAATCCGCTGGCGGGTAGCTTCGTCCATGCCGATACCATTGTCGGTCACCGTCAACTGTACATGGCGGCCTGGCGCGCCATAGCCATGCATGTTTATAAATGCGTCATCAATATCAATGGTATCTGTGGCGATAGTGAGAGTGCCCCCATTGGGCATGGCATCCCGGGCATTGGTGGCCAGATTCATCAATACCTGTTCCATCTGCCCGCCATTGGCAACTATGGGGATATCTTCCATGGCATAAGAAATGGTCAACTTGATATCCGGGCCGATGATCCGGCGAAGAAAGGTCTCAACATTACTGATGTTGGTCTTCAGATTGAGCGGTTGCAGTTCCATTTCCTGTCTTCGGCTGAAGGTCAACAGGCTGCTGGTCAGATTTGCCGCCCTTTCCGCAGCAGAAAGAATATGGGCCATCTTGTCCCGTAGTGGGTCATAGTTGGGCATCTTCATCTGAACAATGGTGCCAAAGCCAACAATGACTGTCAGGATATTGTTCAAGTCATGGGCAATCCCCGCCGAAAAACGACCGATGGCTTCCATCTTCTGGGCCTGGCGGAGTTGCTCCTCCAGGCGCTTCTGTTCAGCAATTTTTTGCACCAGCTCCTGGTTGACCCGCTCCAGATCAGCCATTTTCTTTTCCAGTTTGCGAAACAGCGCCTCATTGTATTCTCTCATCAATTCCTGGTCATTGGCGGCCTGTGGTCCCGGTTGAGGTACCCTGCTGCTGTCGCGATCGGCAAGCACCTGGCGGATAATCTCCATGAGGGTCTCAGGCTCTTGCGGCTTGATGAGAAACCTGTCTGCCCCCAGGCTCAAGGCCAGTTCCTCATCCTTTTTCCCAATGAAGGTTGCTGTATAAAAGATGAAAGGTATCTGTTTCAGAAATTCATCGTCTCGCATAGTTTTGCAGAGGGCATACCCATCCATTACCGGCATGAGAATGTCTGAAATGATCAATTGAGGAGGGCTTTTCCTCGCCAGTTCCAGCGCTTCGGCGCCGTTCATTGCGGAAAGCACTTCAAATCCGTTTCCCTTCAGCAGTGCCTCCAGGAAATAAAGGTTTTCAACCAGATCATCAACAATGAGAATGGTTTGCATGTGTGGCAACTCCTCAAGATTCAGGCGCAGACAGGTGCAATTCAATCTGCTGCATGAAGGTATCAGGGTTAATGGGTTTTTCAATGTAGCCGTTGCAGCCGGCTGCCAGCGCCTTGTCCCGGTCTCCGGCCATGGCATAGGAAGTGACCGCCACAATTGGCGTCTCTGCCAGCTCGGGATTTGTCCGCAGGATTCGTGCAACGGCGTAACCATCCATCAATGGCAACTGGATGTCGAGCAGGATCAGATCGGGCTTCACTGTGGTTGCAGTTCCTATTCCCTCCTGGCCATCCATTGCCGAAAACACCTCATAGCCGTTCTTTTCCAGAAGAAACCTGACCAGATACAGATTCTGCTCGTTATCTTCTATGTACAATATCTTCCTTTTCATTCCTGACTCCTTTCCAGCGGAAGAGTAAAGCCAAAGGTGCTTCCTTTTCCAGGACTGCTCTCGGCCAGCATAGCTCCCCCCATCAACCCCATGAGTTTCTTGCAGATGGAGAGACCCAGGCCTGTCCCTTCATATTTACGGCTCAAACCGGTGTCAACCTGATGGAACGGCTTGAACAGGCTCTCCAGATCATCACCTTTAATTCCGATACCGGTATCGGTCACGGTTGTCAGGTAATGGGCACCTTGACGAGTGCAACTGACGTGGATGCTACCCTGTTCGGTAAATTTGACGGCATTACTCAGCAGATTGAGCAGAACCTGTTCAACACGGCGTTCATCACCGATAACGGGGCCCACATCAGGAGCCACTTCAATAGAAAATTCGATTTTCTTTTTCTCGACCTGAGGACGCACGCTCCCGGCAACCTTCATGATAGAGTCGCTAAGATTGAATTCCTCGACGGCCACCGTCAGTTGCCCCGCCTCGATCTTGGATATATCCAGCACATCACTGATCAGGGAAAGCAGGTGGTTGGCGCTAGCTTTAACCATGCCCAGCTGCTTGCTCTGTTCATCATTAATCGCACCCCCCAGCCCCTGCAGCAGAATGCCCGTGAAGCCGATGATGGAATTAAGCGGGGTTCGCAGCTCATGGGACATGGTGGCCAGAAAGGCCGATTTCAGATGATCAGCCGCCTCCGCGCGCTCTTTGGCAACAGCAAGATCTTCAAGGGTCGTGCATAACTTCCCATTGGTTTCCTGCAGCGTCAGAGTGCGCTCCTTGATTCGCTGCTCCATTTCCTGATTAATCAGCTTCAGTTCGCGGGTGCGCGCATCGACCTGATGCTTCAAAATTAAGCCGCCGATCATACTCATTACCAATGCAACACCCAGAACGGCGGCCAAAATCTGCAGCCATACGGGCAATTTAAATTCCACCTCTTCGGATGTCCATCGTTTCATCGCCGCATAGTAAGCGGACTGGGGGTCTTTTTTCATCGCCGCAAGCTGATGGTCGATGGCATCCAGTAATTGTCCGGATCCGCTTTTCGGTGCAGCGAAGAAGAATGGCGCAGGATCAAACATGATCGGGGTGTCTTCCAGCCCGTATTGCCGTGCATACATCAACCCGTAGAGACGGTTGGTGAGCCCGGCATCAACTTTATGTTCCGCAACCATTTTGAATTCTGTTTCATAATCAGGCACAGGAATGAGTGTCGTTTTCAAGCCGAAGCTTTTAGTGAGCCGATTGAAGGTCTCCAGCTGGATGGTATTCTCCAGGGCGGCAATGCGCTTCCCATTCAGATCCAATATGGATTGGATGCCACTGCCTTTGGCTGCATAGACCTGCGACCAGACCGACAAGACTGGGATTTTGTGAAAGGAATATACCTTTTCCCGCTCCGTCGTGTATGCCACGTCGGGCATCAAATCGAGCTTGCCTTTGGCCAGGCGATCCAACCCCTCTGCCCAGGTGCCGGATACATACCGTAATCTCCAGCCCTCTTTTTTTGCAATCTGCTCGATGATTTCTATAAAAATGCCCGAAGGTTTGCCGGATTCGGAGGTGAAGATCTTCGGTGCATTTTCATAGACCCCCACAGTTACTGTCTTGAGCTCTGCATATGCGGGAAAGATTGCCAAAAATGAAAAAATACATACAGCCGGGAGGATTAAATGACGACGGGGACAGACCGAAGCGCGGCCAATACGGGGAATAATGCAAGAAACAATGTATCTGATTTTACCTAACGGATGGCCTCTCATCCAAGTTCCCCCATCTTTTGCTTGATCTATACCTGCACATATTAATACAGCATTAATACATTTAAACCAATAATTCTTATCGGTTTTGTTCTCTTTTCCTTAACCCATTTTTAAGAACCTCATCGCCAAAATGGGTTAGGTGCATGCCGTACATTTAGTTTTGCATCCGAAGCCCCGGATTTACACTAGCTAGCTTTGGCAACAGGAACTTTAAATTGTTCCGTCATATCACCACCTGAGGCTGGACTTCCCTTTATTCCACAGGAGTTTCAATGTTTCTGAATATATTTGGTTTCCGATGTGATTTAAAGCAGATAGTGCAAGGCTCAGCAATAGAGTTTACCCTAACCATACTATTTTAATCAAAATAGCCGTCATTTCACCGCAAAACAACAATAAAGGCCGTCTTTTGGCCAATCCGCCTGGATTGTCCCATTTCAAGCGCGGCTAAATCCGTCTACCTATTTAGAATTGTTTATAAAATTTCATTTATCCGCTTTTTCAGTGGCTTGAGTCCGCTCAAGTGATTTTTAATTGATAGTTTTAAACTTAGGCATAATGCTTGCTTGGGTTAAATTAAATTTATTTATTATCGTAAATGTGAATGCATGGTGCCGAGGGGACGAATAACCCTGCCGCATCAACTGCACCCAATTACAACTCCAATACAGATTCCAGAAAATCGGTACCTCCCCCAATAACATTGACTGTCACAACAGAGGCAAGGGCAACCCAGCACTTTCACTCCTGTTTGCCAAAGAACTATCAACACTGCCCATGGATGGGAGCCAGTGGTGTGATCTTTATATTTTAAAGATGCCCGAAAACCAGACCAAAAGCCAGGTGAGACCGAGTGAACCGGACAGAGAAAATAAAGGCATCAAGCGACAAAGGAGCTATCTTATGGGAAGAATAATTGCCGGCCAGATCAGAGGAATGGGTCTGGTAGCCAAGCTTAGCCTGGTAATGGTGTTGACCGTGCTGATCAGCACCTTCATGTATCAGGGGTGGTACAAGCCGACACAGGCAAAGGCTGCGGTCAGAACTTACTATATGACCTTCAGCAATGGAACGGCAATTTCCCTTCCTTCAGGAACATCCACCAATACAACCTGCCCCGCTTCAATTGATACGGCCATGGGGACTACGCCGGCAGTCGGCCTCCTTAACGATGTCGACACTGCCGACTGTGTTCCTGCCAGCGACAGGGACATCGAATACAATGCCGCAAACACCTTTACCCTCTACTCCAACGGACCCGGTTACGCGCAAGCGACGAATGTTACCGGCACCTCCGTCAGCATCAGGGCTCGATCAAATTCATCTGCCTCAATGACGATTACCCCAAGGCTGTTTTATACGGCACCAACAGGAACAATAACTTATTTTACCGGCTCAACGGCAGGCAAAGCTGTTGGTACAACAAGAACAACCCTTAGCTTTTCACTGACCGGCCAGTCAGCAACAAATGTTCCTGCCGGCTCGAAGCTTGGCATTCAGTTCTCCATGAGCACTGACAGCCGCATCTGCGTCAATGACAGTACCGGCTTAATTGATGAGCTTGTCGTCAAGGAGACGCCGGTTGATCTTTCATCCAACGCCAACCTGAGCGGACTGCTACTGTCAGCCGGCAGCTTGACGCCATCCTTCTCCAGTTCAACTACTTCCTATACAGCAGCAGTAGCAAACTCTGTCACATCAATCACCGTTACTCCAACACAGGAAGACACAACCGCAACAACTTCCG
>CAWAFF010000004.1:0-13964 GCA_963780945.1 uncultured delta proteobacterium
GTTCAGGTTTGACCTCAAATGGGTGCTGGATAGTTTCATGGGGGATGTGCAGCTTGTGGCCGAGTTCAGCCACATACGCAGGGAGATTGTTGATCGTTTCCATGCAGCGGTGGAAAAAGCCCACGACTACAATCCGGGTGGAGACATCTATATCATCGCCCATAGCGAAGGTTCCGTGGTGGCATTGCTCGGGCTGTTGGAGGCGATGAAAGCAAAGGCCCGGTGGCTTCCCCGTGTAAGGGGACTGATGACCATAGGCTCTCCCATTGACAAGCACCTGATCCTCTGGCCGGAATTGTGGCAAGGCCTTGTTCCCCCGGATATCCCCGACGTCCACATCGCCTGGTACAACTACTGCGACACCGGAGACCCGGTGGGCTTGGAACTGGATTCCGCGCGCAAATGGCTTGGCAACAATTCCTCCCTTTCTTTCCAAAAGGACATCCAGTATTCCCGCTATCTTTTCCCCGGCAAGGCGCACCTGGATTACTGGGCCGACAATGAGCTCTTCTGCGACTTCCTCTCAGCGGTGAAGTTCAAGGGGGGTGCGGTACAGAAACCGGTGGCGGACAAAACCGGGATGGGTACCGTTTCAACCACTCTGCCTTACCTGCTCTCCCTCTTTATACTCCTCTTTGGCGTGTTCATCTTCTACAACGCCATCACCCAATGCATAAATTACAGCGAGCCCGCTCAGGATCTGGCGTGCAACATCATCGGCTTTACCCTGCTGATGGCTGGAATAGCCATCGCCGGAAGAATTCCCAGACTGGTGCGTGACATTCGCTTTCACCTGGCAGGCCTCTTTATTTCGGTCGTATGCTGGGTCCTCTTTTATTACCTGGTGAGAGACGAGACCTGTTACTGGCTTGCCGAAACAATACCAGCCATAGATGCCGATCCCAGAGGTACCGTCATTGCCATCGCCGCTTTCATAGTCTTTCTCGGTTACCTTTTCCCCCTTGTTTCCGACCGTTCCGGCTCCAGGCTGGTCATTCTGGTCGGCGCTCTGGCCGCAGTGGGGCTTGCCATGGCAGGGATCTTCAGCGGCCCACATGGGAATATCTTTCCCGTCCTCCTGTCAGGAGCAATCTTTGTTTACCTATGGTGGCTGGCGGTCATCATCCTCGACATCACCTTCATCTGGCACCGTTACGTACGAAACCATGCGGCGCTTGATACCATGCGGGAATGCGCGGAGGGGGATTATGAAAGGCCCTACGTTTCAAGCACCTTGATAGAAGGGACTAATCCGGTCGCCTCTGCAGTGCAAAAAATTCGCCGGACCTTCTGAAGCTGGCAAAACAGGCACCAACCATCAAGCGGGAGTAACATGTCTGCTCGTGAAGATCGATTCCTTCAGAGCGATCTGGAGCTGGAATACGCTATCGAAGTCAACGTAGAGGAGGTTCCACCATGGAATTCTTTGTATGCCCTTGTCCCGTAACCGGCGATATTATCCTTGACGGCATCGACCAAGGCCCCAACAAGGATGGCTCCGGCCTGTTGACCAAGCAGTGCAACGCAGGACTCCACAACATCTCCCTGAGGTGCCCGACCGGGAAAAAATGCTCCCCACTCCAGGTAACCATTGCTCTCAGGAATACCGATCCTATCTCACCCATTGAGGTGGCCTTCCGATGTGTATAACAATCCGCAGACTGACACTTCTCTGCGCAAGCGTGCTCATCTGCGGCGGCTGCGCCCACTATCCCCACAACCCTCAACTGTCAACGATATCTCCGACAACAGGCTATCGCTACAGCGTGGTCCGCCCACAGCCAACGAGTGAAAGGCCCTTTGTCCTCCTGGCATTTTCCGGCGGAGGCACACGCGCGGCGGCCTTTTCCTTCGGCCTGATGGAGGAGCTGGGGAAAGTGGAATATAACTCATCAAACGGCACGAAAAGGCACCTTCTTGATGACGTAGAAATCATCTCGTCCATCTCCGGCGGGAGTTTTACGTCTGCCTACTATGCCCTTTTCCCAGACAATTTCTTTAGTGATTTCCCGAAGAGGTTTCTCTACAGAGACATCGGGATGAGACTTGTTTGGCGGCTTTTCAATCCCTGTAACTGGTGGCGGCTTGCCTCTTCTGACTTCAGCCGGGTTGACCTGGCAGACGAGTATTATAACAAAAACATTTTCGATGGGAAAACCTTTGCCGACTTGGTCAACAGTCCCAAAGGGAAAGCGCCGTTCCTCGTCTTGAATGCAACGGATATCGGTATCGCCCACCGCTTCGAGTTCACCCAGGACCAGTTTGATCTCCTCTGCTCGGATCTTTCCGGCGTGACGGTCTCCCGCGCGGTCGCCGCCTCCTCCAATTTCCCGGTCGCATTTGCCCCGCTCACCATAGGCATCTACAAGGAGACATGCGGGCCGCTACCACAGTGGGTAGGACTCGGTCTGGACCGGAAAAACAACTCGAAACGCCGCGTTGCCGACGCCACGGCCGCGCATTCATACCGGGAACCCGACCGCCTCTATGCCCATCTTTTGGACGGCGGCCTTTCTGATAACCTGGGCCTCAGGGGCCCATTTCAGGCGGTGACAACCACCGATAGCCCCTGGAGCATCCTGAATTACGCGAACCTGCAAAAACTGGGAACGCTAATGGTAATCTCGGCCAACGCCAAGACGACCAAACAGCGAAGTTGGGATATTAAGAGCACTCCTCCAGGAATCACTACCGTACTTGATGTGGCCCTGAACGGGCCGATGGATGATGTATCCTTTGACAGCATCGAGAACACTGACGGCCATTTCAAACAGATGCAGCAACTTTCCCGGACCGTCGATTCCTGTAACAAGCGCCTGGGCCAATATTGCCCCACTGCACCACAGATCAGCAATCCGATCACCACCGATTTCACCTTCACTGAACTGACCTTCGACGACATCGCAGACACCCGTCTGCGCAGGTGCCTGCAGGAGCTACCGACGTCCCTCTCACTTCCCAAACAGACTGTCGATCTGCTGCGGCAGGCCGCAAGGTACCTCCTTATGAACTCGGACGAGTTCATTGCCGGGATGAAACGGCTCGATCAAACGTGGCAGCCAAGGAAGGTCGTTATTGACGCTGGGTTGGTTGACGAGGTCTGCGGGCAGTTTGACACTTCTGCATCTGTTGGCTCGAGGTAGCAACTCTAGAGGGCTAGCGGAGGAGGCTAAAACGTCTTTCCTTGCCAATAAAACAGATGAGCCTTTATGCTTTCAGGTGACCATTCCATTTACCATTTGACCTCATTTGCCATTCCATTTATGATCCTTCAGTCTGAAGAAGGATGAGCGCTGCCAAATCGGGTAGCCGGAAGTTTTTCCCCAGCCCCACAGCCTTTATCTATCTTTCCGCAAAGATTTTTCCGCAAAGGAATAGAATCCCTATGAGTCGACATAAGATAACCAAGCGAGCGGCAAAAACCTTGGCAACTCAGCCCGCTGCTGTCTCCGCCGGAGTCATCCCGGGGGTAATGTTCAGCCCGGCATTGCAACTTCTGCTTATCTGTATTGCCGGCATAGCGGTCTACGCCAACACTCTCAACGCTCCATTTGTTCTTGATGACATAACATCCATAACCAATAATGCCATCACGCGTAACTTTAAAATTGTACTCAACTCACGGATTGTCAACTACCTCAGCCTGGCGCTCAATTACCGCCTTCATGGCCTCGACGTAACGGGGTTCCATGTTGTAAATATTTGCATCCATTTAATAAATGGAATGCTTGTCTATACCTTCCTGAACCTCATTCAAAAAACTCCAACGCTGGTTTTCTCAGGTTTCAGTAAAAGGGAAAAAGAGCTGGTTGCGCTTTTTTCTGCGCTTTTGTTTATCTGCCATCCAGTTCAGACTCAGGCAGTTACATATATTTCCCAACGAGCGACTAGTCTAGCTACGCTTTTTTATCTTGCCACTCACATACTTTACGTTGCCGCCCGTCTTTGCCCGTCACGGCAAAGAGCCTTAGCCATCGGCAGCGCCGCATTCGCCACGGCGGTTCTTGCCATGGGCACCAAGGAAATTGCTTTTACTTTGCCGCTGACAATATTGCTGGTGGAATTCATTTTTTTCGGCGGCAGCCTGCGCCAAAAGGTGCTCCCACTGTCGCTCCTGTTTCTGCCGGCACTGATCATACCGCTGGCACTCATTCCAACTCTGGGCGCAAGGGGCAACCTGGCAGAGCTGCTCTCGCAACTGACCTCGCTGACATCTAAAATTTCCCGGTGGGAATACCTGCTCACCCAGTTTCGAGTGGTAATCACCTATCTGCGACTACTTTTTGTGCCCATCGGCCAAAACGTTGATTATGATTATCCTGTATTTAGATCCGTATCTCCGAGCATATGTGCCTCTTTCGCAGTGATTGCCGCCATTTTTGTGCTAGCAGCATATCTTCTCGTACGTGCACGGCAAAAGAACCAGCCCGAGCTGAAGCTGGTTGCTTTTGGCCTCTTCTGGTTTTTTACGGCCTTGAGCATTGAATCATCCATCATCCCCATCCCTGATGTAATCTTCGAACATCGACTTTATTTACCTTCTGTGGGCTTTTTTGCCGCCGTTGTCACTGCTCTTCTCGCCGCCAGACGCACGTTGCAGACGAAGGCTGCTGCTGCCGCCCGTCTTGTGTTACCATTGCTGGCTATGGCAGTGCTTGTTCTGGCTGGTACGGCTGCTGCCCGGAACACGGTTTGGCAGGATGAAGTTTCATTCTGGGAGGACATTGCCGCCAAGAGTCCCATGAAGGTGCGAGCCCGTGCCAACCTCGGCAATGCCTATCAGAATCTTGGTCGATTTGACGATGCAGCACGGGAATACCAGGAAGCCATCCGTCTTGACCCCAATGAACCGGGAGTTTACGTCAACCTTGGTACGATCTGCTATCGACAGCGGAAATGGGCGGAGGCCGCCCGCTGGTACCGACAGGCTGTGCGCCTTGATCCTGGTAATGCCGCCGCGCACTATAACCTGGGCAAGACTCTGACGGAAGAAGGTAAATTTCTTGAGGCAGAACAGGAATTACGTGAAGCGATACAGATAAGGCCCGATTATGATCCTGCCCATAACAGCCTTGGCATCGTCTATTTCAAGTTGCAGCGGTATCCCGAGGCCCTTGCTGAGATCCGCGCAGCGGTTCGCCTTAATCCCGGGAACAGTGAAGCAGTCAAGAACCTGGAGGCTCTTGAGCAAGCGCTCAATGGTAAAAACCCTTGAGCTGTGTCCATTCCCTCCCCTATTCTCACCCACCGTTACGACAGAGTCTTTAGACTTCCTGCCAAAGCGATAAATTAACCCCTTCTCAGCTCTGATATGTTTCTCTATGCAGGTCTGGTTATTGCATACTGATTTTTTACACTTTTTAATTAAGATTATTGCCGGCCCTTCTGATGTGGTTTATAAGGGGCTGGCGAAGAACCCTTCGATGCCGGGGTGCAGCGAAAACACGGTTGAAAGGGTCTTTTAACCATCATTTTATGCATGGAGGGAACTGATGCGTATAACCAGCCCAACGTTTGCCGCAAGATCTTTTGGACACTATTTCTGGGTGTTCTTCATCCTGGCCTTGTCCTGGCCAATGTCCATGCCAGAAACAGCCATGGCATCGCCGACAGTTACCGCTAGCTCACCTGCAACCGGAGCAATTGAGGTCCCGACAGCTGCTGCTGTCACGGCAACTTTCAGTGAACCGCTGGAGCCGGCAACCATAACCACTGGCAGCATTACCCTGTCACAGCCGGTCCGGATCAAAGCAATTGCTGCCGGTTTCAACTATACATTGGCACTCAGGGATAATGGCACTGTTGCCGGCTGGGGGTTTAACGCCAATGGCGAGACCACTGTACCGCCTGGACTCAGCGGCGTCACCGCCATTGCCACAAGTAGTAATCACAGCCTGGCTCTGAAAAGTGACGGAACGGTCGTTGCCTGGGGTGACCAGGCCACGGTCCCGGCCGGGCTTTCAGAGGTGACTGCCATTGCTGCCGGGGGGAATTTTAACCTCGCGCTAAAGGCCGACCAAACCCTCGTCGCTTGGGGAAACAACGCTTATGGACAGAGTACCGTCCCCGGCGGCCTTGTTGGGGTTACTGGCATTGCCGCGGGATTCGCCCACGCCCTGGCCCTCAAGGCCGACGGGACGGTCGTTGCCTGGGGCTATAACAGTTCAGGTCAGGCGACTGTTCCCCCCGGCCTCTCTGGTGTAATAGCCATTGCTACAGGGTTAAACAATTCTGTAGCACTGAAAGCCGACGGTACAGTCGTTGCCTGGGGCGCTAACAATAGTGGCCAGAGCACCGTGCCGGCCAATCTCTCAGGAGTTATTGCCATCGCGGCCGGACTTGACCATACAATAGCCCTCAAAACTGATGGCAGCGTCATCGCCTGGGGTGACAACACCTATGGCCAGACCAACAGCCCTGCCGGCCTGCCGCCAATAGCGGCCATTGCCGCAGGCTACTACCACAGCGTAGCACTGAAAAAAGACGGCAGCGTAATCTCCTGGGGAGATAATTCCTACAGCCAGACCATGCTTCCGACTGGACTTACAGGGGTAACTGCCGCTGCCGCCGGCAGCGGCCACACGGTGGCGCTGAAGAGCGACGGCACACTGTTCGCCTGGGGTTACAACAGCAACGGGCAGGCAGACACACCTATGGGCATATCCGGCATCAGCGCCATTGCCGCCGGATATGCCCATACCCTGAGTCTCAGCGCTTCCGGTGTGGTAACCGCCTGGGGAAGAAACGATGCCGGGCAGACAACCGTGCCAACGGAACTGGTGGGGGCAATTGCCATTGCCGCCGGCGATAGTCATTCGGTGGCAATAAAAGATGACGGCACCGTCGTTGCCTGGGGACTGAATTCCGCAGGCCAGACCACGGTGCCGGCTGGGTTGGCAGGGGTAACGAAGATCGCCGCAGGCTCCGCCTATACGCTGGCGTTGAAGCAGGATGGCACTGTAACCGCCTGGGGGAATAACTATGCAGGCTCCACACCGCTCGGTCTCTCCGGCGTAATTGCCATTACTGCCGGAGGTTACCACTCGCTTGCCCTGAAGAATGACGGCACCGTAACCGGCTGGGGTGATAATGCGCAGGGCCAGAGCACGGTCCCGGCCGGTCTGACAAATGTCATCGCCATTGCCGCCGGCAAATCCCACTCAGTCGCCCTCAAAAGTGACGGCACGGTCGTGGCTTGGGGTGCGAACGCTTTTGGCCAGACTGCGGTGCCTGCCGGTCTGTCCGATGTAGTCGGTATCGCCGCTGGAAACAATTATACTATTGCCGTGAAAAATGACGGCACCCTGGTCGGCTGGGGACACAACTCTTACAATCAGGCCACTGCGCCGCAGGATCCTTATGCACTCCCCATTACCACCGCCGTTAGTTACAACACCGGCAGCAACAGCGTCACTCTCAATCCCTACAGTCTGCTCCCCCTGGCAACAACGCTGACTGCCACTGTAAACACCGGGGTTCGCTCCCTGGAAGGAAACCATCCGACAGCCGATTATTCCTGGAGCTTCACCACCATAGATCCTACCCCCCCGTTCACCATCGCCTCCCCGTCAGGCGGAACGTACAGTATGCCGCAGTACGTCATCCTGACCGCCAATGAGCCTGCTACCATCTATTACACCAACAACGGCGCCGACCCTACTATTGACTCCCCGGTCTATTCCGGTCCGATTCCCATCGCCGCCAACACGACACTTAAATTCTTTGCCCGGGACTCGGCAGGGAACAGTGAGCCGGTTAGGACCGAAACCTATATCATCAATTTCGATACGACCCCGCCGGTCACGACTCCCTCCCCGGCAGGAGGGACCTACAGCTCAGCGAGAAGTGTAACGCTGACTGCCAATGAGCCGGCCACCATTTATTACACCACCAATGGCACCGCACCGACCCTAGCCTCACCTGTCTACTCCGGGCCGATCACTGTCAGTGTCTCCAGGTCATTGAAATTCTTCGCCCGGGACAGCGCAGGGAACAGCGAGGCGGTTAAAACTGCAACCTATATCATAAACCTCGACACTACTCCGCCGGTCACGACTCCCTCCCCGGCAGGTGGGACATACAGCTCGGCGCAGAACGTGACACTCACTGCCAATGAGCCGGCCACCATTTATTACACCACCAATGGCACCGCACCGACCATAGCCTCACCTGTCTACTCCGGGCCGATCACTGTCAGTGTCTCCAGATCATTGAAATTCTTCGCCCGGGACAGCGCAGGGAACAGCGAGGCGGTTAAGACTGCAACCTATATCATAAATCTCGACACTACTCCGCCGGTCACGACTCCCTCCCCGGCAGGAGGGACCTACACCTCAGTAAAGAGCGTAACACTGACTGCCAATGAGCCGGCCACCATTTATTACACCACCAATGGCACCGCACCGACCACAACCTCACCTGCCTACTCCGGGCCGCTCACTATCGGTGTCACCACATCATTGAAATTCTTCGCCCGGGACAGTGCAGGGAACAGCGAGGCAGTTAAGACTGCAAACTATATCATAAATCTCGACACTACTCCGCCGGTCACGACTCCCTCCCCGGCAGGAGGGACCTACAGCTCAGCGCAGAACGTGACACTGACTGCCAATGAGCCGGCCACCATTTATTACACCACCAACGGCAGTACCCCCAGCACCTCCTCCCCTACATATTCAGGGCCACTACCGATTCCAGCCACCACCACTCTCAAATTTTTCGCCAGGGACACAGCGGGAAACAGCGAGATTGCCAAGACCGCGAGTTACATCATCAAACAGAACCAAACCATCACCTTTGGACCGTTACCAGCCAAGACCTATGGTGATCCGGCCTTTACCCTCAGTGCCAGTACCAGCAGCGGCCTGCCCGTAAGTTACACGAGTAGCAATACCTCAGTCGCCACCATCAGCGGCATTACCGTAACCATCGTCGGAGCCGGAAGTGCCACCATCACCGCCAGTCAAAGCGGAAATGCCGCCTACAATCCGGCAGTGGCGGTCGCCCAGACACTGATCGTCACAAAGGCTATCCTCATGGTTCAGGCGGCCAATGCCACCCGTGCCTACGGAGCCGATGATCCCATCTTCAGCGCCACGTACAGCGGCTTTGTCAATGGCGATACCCAGTCGGTGCTGGCGGGTTCACCTGGGCTGTCTGCTGCCGCTACCATCACCAGTCCTGTGGGAACATATCCCATTACCGCTGCCGCAGGAACCCTGGCCGCGGCTAATTACAGCTTCACTTATTCAAATGGTACACTGACAATAATCAAGGCCACAGCTACCGTCACTCTAGGCAACCTCAGCACCACCTACGACGGCACACCGAAATCGGCAACAGCGACAACGATACCGGCGGGAATCAATGTCTCCTTAACCTATAACGGTGAGGTGACACCGCCAACTGCCGTCGGAAGCTATACTGTCGTTGGTACCGTCAGCGACCCCAACTACCAGGGGAACGCCACCGGGAACCTGACCATTGCCAAGGGAGAGCAGACGATCACCTTCAGCGCGCTGCCAAGCAAAACCTATGGTGATGAGCCTTTCACTTTGGCATCCAGTGCCAGCAGCGGTCTGGCCGTGACCTACACGAGCAGCAATACCGCATTGGCTACTATCAACGGCAGTACCGTGACCATTGTCGGTGCAGGCACAGCGGTAATCACCGCCAGGCAGGATGGCGATGCCAACTATAACGCTGCTCCGGCTGCTAACCAGTCCCTGACCATAAACAAGGCCCCGGCTACGATAGTGTTCGGAGAACTGAACTTTACCTACGATGGCACTCCAAAGCCGGTTATGGTGACGACAATACCGGCAGGTCTGGCAGTTACCATTACCTACAACGGTTCCACCACGGCACCGACCACCGTCGGCAGTTATACCGTCGTGGCCACCGTCAACGATGCCAATTACCAGGGGAGCGCTACGGCAACGGAAGAAATTGCCAAAAGAAATCAAATCATTACCTTTGATCCACTTCCCGCGAAGACCTACGGTGATGCCAGCTTTACCCTCACCGCCGATGCCAGCAGCAACCTTGCCGTGACCTTCACGAGCAGCAATTTGGACGTTGCCACCATAACCGGTAAAGGCAAGACCAGCACGGTTACCATAGTGGGGGCCGGGACAACCATTATCACTGCCTATCAGGAAGGCAATGGCAACTATAATAACGCACCACCCGTCCCACAGACGCTGGTGGTCGATAAGGCTGCCGGCACGGTGAATCTCGGCAGCCTCAGTGCTACCTATGACGGCACCGCGAAAACAGCAACGGCAACAACAAATCCATCAGGCCTTGCGGTAACATTTTCTTACAACGGCTCTGCCATTGCCCCATCCGCCGCTGGAAACTATACCGTCATTGGAACCATCACTGATAGCAACTACCAGGGAAGTGCCTCCGGATCACTGGTGATTGCAAAGGCAAGTCAAGCTGTCACCTTCGCCGCCCTGCCGGCCATGACTTATGGCACTGCCCCTTTTAATCCGAACGCTACTGCTTCGAGCGGATTGGTAACCAGCTACACGAGCAGCAACCCTGCAGTGGCAACGATAAGTGGCACGATCGTCACCATCGTCGGCGTTGGTACTACAACCATTACAGCTAGTCAAGTGGGTGATGGCAACTACAGTGCAGCTTCGCCAGTTCCGCAGACCTTGACCGTCAGCAAGGGGACAGCCACGGTTACGATTACCGGCCTTAACACTACTTACAATGGAACGCCGCGGCCGGCAACTGCGACCACAATCCCCAATGGTTTGCCGGTTACATTAACCTACGACGGTTCTGCCACGGTGCCCACTGCCATTGGAACCTACTCTGTGACAGCAACGGTAACTAGCCCAAATTACCAGGGCAGCGCCACGGCTACGCTGACCATTGCCAAAGGAATCCAAACAATTACCTTTGGCACCCTGCCGGCCAAAACAATCGGCAATGCGCCGTTTACCCTAACGGCCACGTCGACCAGCGGCCTCGCTGTTAGCTACACAAGCAGCAATCCGGCTGTGGCGACCGTCAGCGGCACGACCGTCACCATCGTCGGCGCCGGAACAACCACCATCATTGCCAGCCAGGGGGGCGATGCTAATTATGACGCCGCGAATCCGGTTAGCCAAGCACTGACCGTAAATTCCGGGACAGCCGGTACCGGAAAGACGGCGGTGACCATCGGCAGCACCACCAGTTATTTTGATACGCTCACAGCCGCTCTTGCCTCGATCCCTGCCGGATCCACAAGTACAATAAAACTTCAGACCATGACATTTGCCGAGGTAGTGAACCTCAATACTATCGGTGCCACAATCACTTTCCTCGGTGGCTACGACAGCGTGTTCAACAGCGCCGTAGGCATGAGCACCATTCAGGGGAATCTGACCATCAGAGCCGGTACGCTTATAGCGAACAAACTGGTGATCATCTAATTGGGAAAAATCATTCGCTGACGATGCAGACGGCCCCTGAACAAACGTTCAGGGGCCGTGCTTGTATAAAACCCGCCTGGTCAATTCTCCCAACGTTAAGCAGAGAAAAACATAACTGGAAGTTGAAGTGATGGCTTGTTTGAAAAGTGGCGCGAGTCAGCGGAAAAAGTTTTGACTACTTTGTCCCAGGCATGTTCAGGTGCGCTCTGCGCCAAACACGCCTCCACCTTCTGCTCCGCGTCCACCTGACGATCTCTCTTGACATGCAACCCTGTTAGAGAGTAGTTAATAATCGATGCACTCAAACAGGCAGCAAGGAGCAGTAAAACATTTTAAAAGGAGGTTCAAATGGGGCTTTTTGATGAATTAGCATCCAAGGCTTCAGGCTTTCTTGGCGGCGGAGGTGGCGAACAATCCGGCCTTGCCGGCGGCGTCATGACGATGCTGAGTGAGTCAGGCGGACTGAGCGGACTGGTACAATCGTTCCAGGAGAAAGGCCTGGGGCGATATCATCTCGTCTTGGGTCGGCACCGGCTCCAACTTGCCGATCTCGGCTGATCAGATCAAGGAAGGGTTGGGGTGTGACGTGATCCAGAACTTGGCTGACAAGGCAGGGATTTCCCAGGAAGACATCTCCTCGAAGCTTGCCGAATTTCTTCCCGGTGTCATAGACAAGTTTACCCCCGATGGGACTATCCCCGAAGGGGGGCTTCTGGGAAAAGGGCTTGAGTTCCTCCAGGGGAAACTCTCCTGAGCCTCAAATCTATTGCATGACCTGAAAGGGACAGGAGCTGTTGAGCCTGTCCCTTTCTCATTCACGGTCTTCATTCTCACAAGGCGGCTGAGAGTTAGACCCTCCAAAAAACCGGCTGGTCTACTTCATGCAACCGTTGACTGAGACAAGGAAAGTAGGAGATGTATGTCCAGGTGGTTTTGGCAGGCAATGATCATAATTACCGTGGTCGTAAATTGGGCTGCCGTCTGTTCAGCGGCCAATGCTGACGATCCTGCCATTTTTAAATGGACGAATGAACAGGGCACGATTATTTTTACCGACGATCCAACGGCCATGCCACGATCTGACAAACAGCCCAAAAAGAGAGAGCCCGTCAAAGGTGAATCGCGGCAGGTTCAATTGGACCAGGATATCAGCCCAATTAAAAACGAGACCAAGCAAGAGAGGGAAATGTCGGGCGGGCACGGCGAGGGGCGACGCCGTCAGAAAACCAATCTGGACACAGCCACAGGTGCCAGGACTGCCCATCAAAATCGACTGAACAACAATTACTACATTCAGGTCAGCATCAGTCAGTGCAAACTGACGATCTTCAGGAAGGAAGACCCAGGCGCCGATGGTCCCGGTAAAGACATACAGGGTAGGGACCGTCGTCAAAGGGTTGGGAGTATATCCTGTCGGGAAGGGAAAGATAACCCGGATCGACCTCAGCCCCTATTGGTATCCAACGGGACATACCAGAAAAATATATGAAAAAAAGGGAATTGAGCTGCCCAAGGCGGTGCCGCCGGCCATCCCTTGAACTACATGGGCACCTTCAAGATTCACCTGTCACATGCCACCTCGCAGGGAAGCATCTACCGCATCCATGGTAATAACAATAAAAAGCGCGTCGGCAAAAGGGTTACCGGTGGCTGCATCTGTATGGACAACGCCGACGGGGTGGAGCTGACAAAATTGGTCCCTGTGGGAACGGAAGTAAATATCGTTTTATAAGGCCATTACGATTCTCAAGGGGGGCTGCATGAGTGTGGGCGCAAAATTCAAGGACAAATTCGGCAAGGTCAGGACACATCTTACCAGCCTCGATGACCAGCCATTGGGCAAAGCGGCGCTGGTTATCATTCTCTTTCTGGACGTCTTCATCCTGGTTTCCATTTTCGACGGACTTGACGCACATACCAGGCAACTCTCCTCTCCCCACGAATATATTCCCCATACCTGCCGGGAGATCGTTGTCAATCGTCAATGGAACCCCACCAATCGAATTGACCACCTTTCACAAATTATAACTTCCTCCAGCAACAGCTATCATCGTGATGAGGCAAAAAAGAAAGACCTTCACCCTGTCTGTGCCCCCTATGTGGATCTTTTCGATCAAATCAAGAACGACAAGGCTTTGACCAGCATCTTTGAAGACCGCAATAATTCAGAACGCGAAGCAGAGGAGCTACAGCGGGCGATCAACAATCTCAAAGGCGCTTACGACACTTCTTTGCTTGAAACAATGGCGAACCAACAGGAAAGCCAAACAAAAATAGATGGGACAAAAAAAGAGTTTAAGGAGAAAACAGGCGCCCTGAACATCCTTAAAGGCCGGATAGCAGAATTGGAACGAACAATTAACGATGATGCAAAAGTAAAGATCCTCTGGGAAAAGCTGCAGGGCCTTCAAGAACAGGACAGGCAGAAATTGATTGAAGACCTGCGCACCTTGAACTACTGGTACCCGGTAAAGAAACTGGCGATGCAGATGATCTTCCTGTTGCCGCTCTTTGTGGTTTTTTATGCCT
>CAWAFF010000005.1:0-13307 GCA_963780945.1 uncultured delta proteobacterium
AACGAAAGACCATCTCCTCGCCCAGGGGCCTGCCGAGCACTTCCAGCCCGGCCAGGGCGAAGACGATCGTGCTGTTGCCAGGGATGACCGGCTCATGCACCGCCGGTGCCTTCAATGGCCTTCGGGCCGCGCCGTCAGCCTCTACCACCACCCAGTCGAACAGTCCTGAATCTTCAAAGGTGCGGATCGCCTCGGGGGGAACCCCTCCAGCTTGTCGGACTGGGGTAGATAGGCGGCTGCCGCCGAAAGATGCACCCCGGCCCCTTCATGGGCTTCGGCTTTGCGGAGGATGATCTGCGGGTCCTGCGAGATAAGTAGCGTCTCTGACTGTTCAGCTGAAGGAGTGAGGATCTTGGTGGTGGTGGTCGTCAAAACCCTTTTGCCGGAGTAGGCCAGCTGTCTGGCCAGGTGAAACATAAGGCTTGTCTTGCCCCCCCCGCCGACGATGCTTATCACTCCGGCCGGTCCAATGCCCACTATTTCAGCGAAAGATTTCATGTCACTTGTTGTAGCATGAGAGGATTGCCTCCAGCACGCTACCGCCAAGGGCTCTGGCCTTTTCCGAGATGGTATCGCAGTAGGCTGCATTCCCCCGAGGGTCGATGTCGCCGATCTTGAGGCCGGTGGCTGACGTGGGAGCCGGGCTTGATCAAGCCGCGCAGGACGCCGTCGATCAGAGCCTTAACCGGATCGGAGCCGACCAGGCCGATAACTTCGCCTTTGACAACAGGGTCGCCGATTCTTTTTGCCGGTGGTGAAGAGGCCATCGGCCGGGGCGCGCAGTACCCTTTCTTTGGTAAAACCGCCGATGTTGCCGGGGATGCCGGTGTTGGCCTCTGCCGGGCCTGAAGAAATCAGCCGTCCCAGGTTATGGCCGCGGTTGGTTTCGACCACCACATGGCAATCCTTGCCGGCGATGAAGCCGGGCCCCAGGGCGATCACCAGCGACGCGTCGCTGATGGCGGTGCCCAGATTCCTTTTGGCCACCGTGGCATCGATAAAGATGTCGGGCTGCATCGCTGCGGACCGTCTCTCCTTTCGGGTCAACCATGACGGCGATCATTCCCGTTTCCCAGGCACTGGCGCAGACCTGCCCCATCATCGACCCTCATTGACTCGATGCCTTCAACTGCTTTTACCCCGTCATGGACCGCTTCGCAAAAGGATACCTGCCGCCGGACGGCCAGGGGAAAGGGGGTCTCAAGCATGAGGAGGCGGCGAAACCCCGACCGGTAGAGCCGGCAGGCGATGCCGGTTGCCATTTCCCCGGCCCCTTTGATGATGATGTCCCGTTCTTTCAGCGCTTTCATGGTCCTTACTCCCGCCCGTAATAGGTGGCAAGCAGCTGGCTGGCGATGCTGATGGCGATTTCCCGCGGTGAGTTGCCGCCGTTGTCATGGCCGATGGGACAGCGCACGCTGGACAGGTCCAGCCCCTTTTCCTCCAGGTTTTTCCTGACCCCGGCCCATTTGGATTTGCTGCCGACCATACCCACGATAGCGGGCCGGATGTGGCAGCACCTCTTCCAGCACCTGCTGATCCAGGGTGCCGCTGTAGGTCTGAATGGTAACGAAGGTCCGCTTGTCGCACCAGTTGGCCTTGTCGATGAACTCGCTGTAGTGGCACTGGTGACGGATAACGCTGCCGGGGAGGGTCGGGGCATTGATCCACTCTTCCCGCTCATCGACGAGATGAATGCGGAAGGGGGTGCCGTCGAGGACCTGGCAGAGGGACTGGCCGATGTGCCCGGCGCCGAACAGGTAGAGGACGGGGTTGGCGTTGATCAGTTCCATATAAAACTCCATGGTTCCGCCGCAGGCGGGGAATTCCCCCCGCTGCTTCAGCGGCACATTGGTGCTGGTGCTCTGCATGGTGTCAAAGCATAGTCTGGCGTCTTCAAGGGCGTAGAATTCCGGGGTTCCGCCCCCCACCGTGCCGTAGAAGGTTCCATCGGGCAGGACGATCATCTTTGCCCCGCTCTTGCGCGGTGTCGAGCCGTTACTCTTGGTGACAGTCACCAGCACCGCCAGCTGATTGCTGCGCCGCAGTTCGTCCAGTTTGCCGATCCAGTCCCACATGGTTTACCCCTTTCAAGCCAAAGCCTTGGTTAACCAACCTTTTCAGGCTGTGCTTACCCCTTTTTAAGCCAAACCTTTGCCACGAATTTCACGAATGACACGAATTAAAAGATCAGAAAATAGCATTTTAGTTCAGCGTTTATCATTAGTGTTAATTCGTATAATTCGTGGTTAACCAGCCTTTCAGATTGTGTACTTACCCCTTTTAAACCAAAGCCTTTACCACGAATTTCACGAATGGACACGAATACAACTAAACCCGTTTTGCTTTTAAAAAATTCGTGCATATTCGTGTCATTCGTGGCTAGAGGGTTTTTTATGCCTATGCCTCTTCTCCCCCTCCCTTTATAGGAGGGGGCCGGGGGGAGGGCCGTGTTTACTTTTTGCCTCTTCCCGCTCCCGCTTTTCCTTCAGTGCCCGCCAGACCTTCTCATAGGTCAGCGGCAAGCTGTTGACCCGTACCCCCATGGCGTCGAAGATGGCATTGGAAAACATGCCCAAGGTCGGGTTGGTGGCGCCTTCGCCAATCTCCTTTACCCCCCATGGTCCGCTCGGCTCATAGCTGTCCACCACCTCTGACTGGATGGGGGGCATGTCCATGGCGGTAAGAAGCCTGTAATTGGCCAGCTCGGCGTTCTTGATCCGGCCCTTGTCATCGAAAAGGACCTCTTCCCAGACTGATTCACCCATCCCCATGTAGAGGGCGCCGTGAACCTGGCCGTGGAGCAGGCGCGGGTTGATGACCTTGCCGCAGTCATGCACGTCCCAGATGCCGACGACAGTGATTTCTCCCGTTTCCTTGTCGATGGAAACTTCGCCCACCTGGGCACCGAAGCTGTAAGCGGGGGAGGTACCCACCGCCGCTCCCTTGAAGCTCCCCCCCAGTTTCGGCGGGGTGTAGGCGCCGCGCCCCAGAAGCGGTCCCTTGAGGACGAAGTACCTGCGCGCCACCTCCTGAAAGGTAAGTTTTTTATCGGCGCGGGATTTGGAAAAGACCACCCCTTCTTCGCAGTCCAGGTCATCCACCGGCAGGGAAAGCATGGTCGAGGCCATATCCAGGAGCTGCTTCTTGACCTCCTCCCCCGCCTGCTTGACGGCGGCGCCGGACATGTAGGTCTGGCGGCTGGCGTAGGCGCCGAAATCCAGCGGGGTGATTTCGGTGTCAGCGGCGACGATCTTCATCTGTTCATAGCGGTAGCCCATGGCCTCGGCTGCCATCTGGCAGAGAATGGTGTCGGAGCCCTGGCCGATGTCCACCGAACCGGTGTAGAGGGTGGCAGCGGTGCCGTCCTCATGGACCTTGATGAAGGCGGCGGCATGGGGAAGATCAGTACGGTAGATGGGGTAGCCGGCGCCGGTGACGAAACTGCCGGTGGCGACGCCGATGCCGCGCCCATGGGGCAGGTTTTTCTTCTTTTCGTCCCAGCCGGACATCTCCCTGGCCCGCTCCAGGCACTCGCGCATCTTGCAGGAGTTGATCTGGAAATCGTTGGGGGTGACCGTATCGGGGCGGCGGGCGTTTAGGATCCGGATGTCCATGGGGTCGATGCCAAGATCGGCGGCCACATTGTCCAGATGGCTTTCAAAGGCATACTTGGGCTGGGGTGCGCCATGGCCCCGCTGGGCACCGCAGGCGGGCAGGTTGGTGTAGACCCGGAACATGTCGAACTGGTAATTGTCGAACTCATAGGTCATGGGGAGAAGCGCCCCGGCATAGTAAGCGCTGGCAATTCCCAGGCTGGTGTAGGCGCCGCCATCCATCATGAAGTTGGCCTTGGCGGCGAGGATCTTGCCATCCTTGTCGACGCCGGTGGTGATCTCCATGTACTGGGCGTGGCGGCCCCGGTTGTGGGCGAACATCTCGGCCCGGTCGTAGAAGGTTCGCACCGGTCGGCCGGTCAGCTTGGCCAGCACCGCCCCGGCGAATTCCAGGCCGGTCGGCTCCAGTTTGCCGCCGAAGCCACCCCCAATATAGGGTTTGATGATGCGCACATCCCCCATGGGCATGCCGAATTCCCTGGCGATGTAGTGCTGGAAGTAGTGGGGGGACTGGGTGCTGGCATAGATGGTCAGCTTCTCCCCCTCCCACATGGAGATGGAGGAGTGGGGCTCGATTGGGGTCTGGTAGGTGCGCTGGCCGACGAAGGTGTCGGTGCGCACGTGGTGAGCCTCGGCCAGGGCCTTCTCCACGTCGCCGAACTCCTGGTGAATTTCAGTGTTGATATTGCGCTCGTATTCCTCGTGGACCAGGGGTTGTCCTTCGTCCATGGCGTGACGGAAATCCAGCACCGCCGGCAGCTCTTCGTATTCCACCTTGATCAATTTGAGCGCCTTGTAGCAGGTCTCCTCATCCAGGCAGGCCACTGCCGCCACCTTGTCGCCGACAAAGCGAACCTTGTCGATGCAGAAGATGTTCTCATCCCAGCGGGCAGGGCTCAGGCCGTATTTGAGAACCGGTACGTCCTTGTGGGTAATGACCGCCTTCACCCCCGGCAGTTTCTCCGCCGCAGAGGTGTCGATGGAGATGATCCGGGCGTGGGCATAGGGGCTGGTGAGGATCTTGCCGAAGAGCATATTGGGAAACTTCAGGTCGCCGGTATATTTGGCAGCTCCGGTTACCTTTTCCGGACCGTCGATGCGGGGAACGCTGCGACCGATGACTTTATGTGTATCACTCATCTGGATCTCCTTAGTGATCGGCAGGGGCGGTCTTCCCCTGGGAAGCGGCCAAAACAGCCTCGACAATGTGAACGTAGCCTGTGCAGCGGCAGAGATTGCCGGCAATGGCCTCCCGTACCTCGGGTTCCGTCGGATGGGGGTTGCGGGCCAGTAGTGCCTTGGCCGACAGGACCATGCCGGGGGTGCAGTAACCGCACTGCACGGCAGCGTGGTTGATCATCGATTCCTGGATGGCGTCAAGACTGCCGTTGGCGGCTACACCCTCAATGGTGGTGATTTCCCGACCGTCTGCTTCCACCGCCAGCATCAGGCAGGAATCAACCGGCTTGCCGTCCAGCAGCACCGTGCACGAGCCACAGTCACCTAGCTCGCACCCCTTCTTGGTGCCGGTCAGGTCTAGTTGGTCGCGCAGTACGTTGGTGAGAATGGCGTTGCCCTTGACCAGCAGGGTTTTCGCATCGCCATTTACATGGAGGGTGATCAGGTAACGCCGGATCCCATCGTTGTCAGTTATCATTTGCGGCATATTTTATTCCTCCTTAAACGTGACCTTCATCGATTGCCTTGCGCAGTGCCCGCTTGGTGAGCACGCCAACCAGATTCCTCCGATATTCGGCAGAGCCGCGGATGCTGTCCCGCGGGCGGCTGGCAGCGGAAGCAAGATCTCCGGCCTGGGCCAGCAGCTCATCGGTGATTTTTTTGCCCTTCAGGCAGTCCTCCGCCTCCCGTGCCCGCATTACTGTCGGCGCAGCGGAAGCGAGGACGATCCTGGCATCGGTCAGGGTATCGCCATCCATGGTGACAGCAACGGCAACGCCGACCACGGCCAGTGCTCCTGAGCGGCGCAGGCCGAATTTAATGTAGGTGCTGCCGGTGGTGGGCTGATCAGGAATGATGATCTCGGTCAGGAGCTCAGCCGGGGCCAGCACTGTTTCCGCCGCGCCGTGGAAAAACTCCTCCAGGAGCATGCTCCGTTCCCCTTTGGCGGTTACCAGCCGGATCGAGGCATTGAGAGCGATGAGGATTGGCGGCAGGTCGGCAGAGGGGACGCCGTTGACGATGTTGCCTCCGACGCTGCCCATGTTGCAGATCTGATTGGAGGCCATGGTGTGGGCCGCCATGGGAAGCGACAGGTAGCGCTCCTGCAGAAGTTTTGAGGTATAGATGGCATTGTGGCTGGTCAGGGCGCCGATGACGATGCCGCGGCCCGGCTGATGGCTGATGGTGCGCAGGTCATCCAGGCATTTTAGCGACACCAGGTTTTCCGGGGCCAGTTTACCCACCTTCATCTTGTGCAGAACGTCCGTTCCTCCGGCCAGGACCGTGGCCTTGTCGCCAAGTTCGGCCAGAAGGGTGCAGGCCTCATTAAGGGTCTGCGGGGCATGGTATGCAAAATCGGGCATGTACATGTTTGATCTCCTCGGGCTTTTTATTGCCTTGTATACAAGCTAATTATATAAAAAAAATGTGATCGGCTATTCCTTGAAATCCCTGAGAAAGCGCTTCAAAAGGACCCGTTCCTCCGGGGAAAAGCTCTTCAGCAGTTCCTCGTTGGTCTGTTCAATGGTTGCCGCCAGTTGTTGATGGCAGCAGTGGCCTTTTCCGTCAAGTAAACCCTTGCCACCCGCCCATCCAGGGAGTCTGTCTCACGTCTTACCCAGCCTGCCGTTACCATACGATCAAGGATGCCTGCCAAAGTGGCGGTATCGAGAACAATGCGCCGGCCAATCTCACCAACGGACAGCCCATCCTCTTCCCACAGGGCTTCCAGGAACAGGCACTGCATGGAGGTCAGGCCCATGGGCTGGAGCTGTCCCTTCAACACTCCCTGGGCGCGCTGGTGGGCTTTGGCCAGTAAAAATACTATGTTATCCCGATATGAGATCATGTCTGCAATTCCTCTTGTATACAAGATAACTGCAACGAACCTTCATGTCAACGAAAAAAATAAAACAATGTTATTGCTGCCAAATAATTCGGTGCATCTAAACGAAAGAAAAAAGGTTACGAGGTACTTTTCCTGTTGTCCGCTTTAGCCTGCTCTGGCAATATCACCGGCTCCTCGCCCCCTTTCTTGAAATTCCTGATTGCACCGCCCAGTGCCGAACCAAGCTGGGGAAGCTTTGCCGGTCCAACAACGACCAGCATGATGACCAGGATGATGATGAGTTCCGGCATACCGAATCCGAACATAATGATGCTCCTTTTAAAAGGGGTTAGAGGCCGACTGCCTTGTCATGACCATCAAGCCTGATTTCTTCAAATTCCATGTCCAGAAGGTTGATGCTGAGTTTTCTGAAACGCAGGGTATCTCCGCACCCCAGGAGGATCTTGCAGACCTCAGCCACCTGGATGCTGGCCACGACCGCCGGGGTGAATGCCGGATTGCCAAGCTGCTGCTCCAGCCCCTTGCCTGCCACCCAGCGGCTATACAGCTGGCGAATGGTGCCGTCCCCCGGAAACTGGGTGGCCACCTGGCCGAACCAGCCGCCGATGGCACCATGCACCAGGGGAAGGCCAAGACCATCACAGCTGTCCGCAAGGTCTAGCCGGGTCGGCACCGAATCCAGGGCATCCACCACCACCTGGACCGGGTGCAGCAGTTCATGGGCATTTTCCGGTGCGTAAGCTACCTGCACCGGCATCAGGGTCACGGCGGGATTGATCTCGGCAACCCGTGCTGCTGCTGCTTCAACCTTGGCCCGACCCAACCTGGCGGGGCTGGAAAGTAGCTGGCGGTTCAGATTGTGTTCTTCGAACACATCGGGATCGATGGCGATGATAGTCCCGACCCCGAGCCTGGCCATTTCTTCAATGATATAGCCGCCGAGCCCCCCGCAGCCGATGACCGCCACCCGGCTGTTGAACAGCGTCAGCTGCTGATCGACGGAAATGGCCTGACGGTTGCGCTGGTAGCGGGCCGGGAGAAGGCCCATGGAGAGGGCCGCCTCCTCGACACCGCCGATCGAGACCGCGAATCGTTCCGCGGCGGCAATCTGGGCGGCCCAGGGCAGCAGGCCGCTCGATGCCATGTCCTGCAGTGATTGATGCAGCTTTGCCATGCTAACCTCCCGCCACCAGCGGAAAGAGCGCGAGGCTGTCACCCTCCCGCAGCAGCTGGTCCGGGTCCGCATGCCTGCCGTTCAGCATGATCATGCTGATTTCAGACGCCGGAATCTGGAGCTCGGTGATAACCTCGCCGATCTGTGTGCTTGGCGGGTATTGCCTGATGGTTGTGGCAAAGCGGCCGAAGCGGAAGGTGGCGAAGAGCTTGACGGTGATGTCCATGATGCGCCCCTTTTAGAAGTTCCAGAACTCGTCAATTTCCTCATCGGTAAAATCCCAGACGGCATTGTGAGGCAGAACCGGCTCCTTGAAGAACTCGGGCAGGCGATCGTCTTTGTTGGTGAAGCCGGCGGCCAGGTTGAAGGCGTGCTCCGTCTTCAGAGTGTTGACCCCCAGTCCGCCGATCCATTCCGGGGTCAACTCCAGACCGAAGCGGGCGTTGAGCATGTCCAGCAATGCCGGCACGCAGGTGGGGATGTCTGCCGCCGGAAAGCCGATGAAGAGGCAGAGGCCGACGGAGTCGAGCATCACCGTGATGATCTGCAGATGACGGGAAAGCTCCACCTGGCCGTCCTTTTTGAGCGGGTCGACGATGCCGCCGCCAACGCCCATCAGGTTGGTCCCAACAGCATAGCCGGCGGTGTGGTCGGCCCCCATGGTGCTGGTGGCGTAGGTGATACCGATGCCCTTGATCGATCTCGGGTCATAGGCGGGAATGGCCTGATTCTTCACCACCGGCACCCGGGTAACGCCATAGGCCTTGCCCACATTGCCGGCGCCGCTTCCCAGAATGCGCCCCAGCGGAGTACCCTTGCCGATATCTTCCTTGAGCATGCGCAGCACACCCTCGCCGTCGCCGAAAGGAAGCAAGCCCCCCTCCATGGCCACGCCGAAGGCAACCGAAGTCTCGATGGAATCAATGCCGATATCGTCCATGATCGAGTCAGCCAAGGCAATCTGATCCAGGTCCCCCAGGCAGGCATTGGCCCCAAGAATCTCGATGGTCTCATATTCGAAGCCGGAGGTGACGTACTTGCCCTGCTTGTCGTTGTACACCTGGGAACATTGAATGATGCAGCCGGGTTGGCAGCCATGCTTGGGCTTGCCGCCGCGGGCGATGATGGTCTCGCGCATGGTTTCGCCGGAGATTTTCTCATTCCCCTCATAGCGACCATAGGTGAAGTTACGGGTGGGGAGCCCCCCCGCCTCGTTGACGATATTGACCATTTCCGCCGTGCCGAAGGTGGGCAGCCCCTGGCCGGTGCCGGGATGTTCGAGAATGGCCTTGGCAAAGACCCTGGCGGCGGCGGTGAATTTTTCCGGATCGACCGCCTTGACGCCGGGGGCGTCGCTGTCGTCGATGGAGATGAATTTGATGCGCTTTGAGCCCATCACTGCACCCAGTCCGCCGCGGCCGTGGCTGCGCAGCTTGCTGTCCGAGTCCTTGACGGAGATGTTGGCAGCCAGCATCTTCATCTCGCCGGCCGGACCGATGGTGAGGACGCCGATCTTCTTGCCCAGCCTTTTCTCCAGAGCCTCGACCACGGCAAAATTGCCCTTGCCGACCAGTTCCGTTTCCTCGGTGATGGACACACCATCCTTGCTGACGTGGAGGCTGTACCAGCTGTTGTCCTTCGGCAGCCCTTCGATGATCAGTGCTTTGATGCCGAGACGGGCAAACATCTGCGCGGCCAGGCCGCCGGCGTTGCTCTCCTTGATGGTGCCGGTCAGGGGGCTCTTGGCCCCGGCGGAAAAACGACCGCTGTTGGCAGCAGAGGTCCCGCTCAGAAGGCCGGGGGCAAAGACCAGCTTGTTGTGTTCCCCCAGCGCGTGGCAGGTGGGTTGACCTCTTTGGCAACGATGGTGGAGGTAAGTGCCCGTCCGCCGAGTCCGGCCCATTCGTGCGGAACCGATTCAATGCTGGTGCTGAGATTGGTCATTTGGACACGCAGGATCTTGTTCATGGTTTACTCCCTTTCAGTATTAATTTGGGCCAGTCTCCTTTCCGAAAGGGAGGTCCCGCCGTTTCCAGCAGGACCCGCAGGCCTGTTGCCATTGGGTATTTCACCCGGCAGGCAACGTGGCTCGGAGACTTCACTTGCTTGGCAATGGATATGGCAATCCGTTAGTGGAAAGACAGTCCGCCGTCGTGAACAATCATCTGGCCGGTGATGAAGGCGCTGTCATCGGTGGAAAGGAACAGCGCCAGGCCGATCAGGTCTTCGGGCACTGCTTCCCTCTTCAGGCAGCGGGCCTGCAGCTGCAATTCTTCCAGTGGCGGCAGATCCAGCTGCTTGATCTTGTCGAAGTTGTTGCCGCCGTCGGAATGGGTGAACCCGGGGGCAATGGTGTTGACGTTGATCTTGAAGTCCCCCATCTCCCTGGCCATGGAGCGGGTCAGGGCCATGATCGCCCCCTTGGAAGCCACATAATGGGGCATGCCGGGCACCCCCTCGTTGATGGACGAGGAACCGATGTTGATGATCTTGCCCCCCTTCGCTTTCATGTGGGGAAAAACGGCCTTCATGCAGTTGAACTGGCCAAGGACGTTGATTTCCAAAACTTTCATGAATTCAGCGGAGGTGCATTCGGTGAAGGGCTTCAAGACGATGCTGCCGAAGATGGCGGCATTGTTGAGCAGGATATCCACCGAGCCGAATTTGTCAGCGGCTGCCTTGGCCATGGCATTGCACTGGGCTTCGTCGCTGACGTCGGTTTTGATGTAAATGGCGTCGCTGCCTGCCTTTTTCACCGCGTCAACTGCTTTCTGGCCGTCAAGGACGTCGGCAATGACGATCTTTGCCCCTTCCCTGGCCAAGCCAACCGCATATGCCGCGCCTATTCCCTGTGCCCCACCGGTGATGATTGCAACCTTTCCTGTCAGTCTTCCCATGGTCTTATCTCCTTTTATTGTATTTCCTGAAATACGGTCTAGCCCTCCCCCAACCCCTCCCATAAAGGGAGGGGAGTTAAGACTCTCTTCCCGAGTGATACTGGTGACGGGATGGTCCACCAACCCCCATAAAGGGACTGAGATTCCCTCTCCCCTCGTGGGAGAGGGCTAGGGAGAGGGGGAAAAAATCACACACCCCAAAGGGCGCCATTTTGTTCTATGCGGCCCTGTCCTGGCCATAGATGGACAGCGCCTCTTCATTATTGAAATACCGCATGGCTGCATCGGCCAGGGCTTCCATTTCGTTTTCGCCGGGATTGAGGAGCACCGGGGCGATGAAGGATATTTTTTTCTGCAGGCTGTTCAGGAGCACCTTTGAGTAGACCAGGCTGCCGGTGAGGGCGATGGCATCCACTTCCCCCTCAAGCACTGCCGCGCAGGCGCCGATCTCCCTGGCGATCTGATAACTCATGGCCTCATAGACTTCTGCCGCTTTCTGGTCCCCTGACGCAATCCTTCTCTCGATTTCAATGGCGTCGGTGGTCCCCAGGTAGGCGAACAAGCCACCACCGCCGGTCAGAAGTTTCAGCACCTCTTTTTTGCTGTACTCGCCGCTGAAGCAGAGCTTGACCAGATCGCCGGCCGGGAGAGACCCAGCCCGCTCGGGGGAAAATGGGCCGTCACCGTCAAGGGCGTTATTGACATCGATGATCTTCCCCTTGCGGTGGGCGCCCACCGAGATGCCGCCACCCAGATGGGTAACGATCAGGTTTAGTTCCTCGTATTTTTTGCCCAGCTCCGCTGCAATCTTTCTGGCGGTGGCCTTCTGATTCAGGGCATGGAAGCTACTCTGCCTGCTGATCTGGGGAATGCCGCTGTACCTGGCCGAGGTGCACAGCTCATCGGTCATGGGGGGATCAGCAGTGAGGACCGGAATGTTGAACTGGTTGCCCAGGTCGTAGGACACCAACCCGCCCACATTTATCGGGTGGCCGCCATAAATGCCGCTCTTCATGTCCTCGATCATCTTTGGGCAGATGCGGTAGATGCCGCCGGGGAGAGGTCTGACATTCCCACCCCGACAGGCAATGGCGTCCATCTCGCCCATGGAGAGGTTGTTATCCTGCAGTACCTTGAAAATGGCGTCCCGACGAAAATCGTACTGATCCCAGATGGTGGCAAATTTCCTCAGCTCGGCGTCATCATGTTTCACCGACTGATTGACGATCATTTTTCCTTGGGTAAAGATGCCGATCTTGGTCGAGGTGGAGCCAGGGTTAACAATCAGTATTTTTTTGTCGTCCATTTGTTTCTTCCTCCGGCAGTGTGCTCAGCCTTGTCTAGTTTGAAATGAAATCGCAGCCATTAGAAAGAATAGACCAGGTCGACCCAGAGCTGGTTGGCTTCGATCCGGTTTTCGGCGGAAACCGGCACCACATACTTGCCGATGAGGCCAAACTTGCCGTTCTGGTAGCGCACTGCCGGTCCCATGGAAAGCTCGAAATCCCGGGTGTCGGCACGCTTCTGACCGCCGATCTTGTCGTCCGCCAGCCCCTGCCAGAGCCAGCCGGTAACGCCCAGCTTGAAGTCTTTAGTCAGGGCATAGTTCACGTTGTAGTCCATGTGTATCGACTGCCCCGTTTGATAGCCCTTGAGGCCGCTTCCTGCTTCAATGTAGTCGCTATTCTTGGTGTGATAGGAGTACATGAGCTTGGCGCTGACCTCCATGCCGTTCTGGAACAGACCGCTTACGGCTACCACCGGCTCGATGATGAAGGCGTTATTGCCGGCGTTAATCGGCTTCTTGGGGTCGAAGTGACCGGTTGGGGTAATGACATCCAGTACCGTCAACCAGTGCCAGACCGGGGTGTGCCAGGCGTTACCGATCCCGAAGTAGATATCTCCCAGGCCACCGTCATGGCCTTCTACCTTGATCGGGCCGCCCGGGGTCTGAGCCGTTACGTTGGCCTCAACGGTCAGCAGGGGAATGATGGAGTGCAGCAGGAGGTTGCCGCCGAGGAGCCCCTTTTCCGCCACATAGATCGGTCGGAAGGCGAGGGCGGTCAGGGTGCCGGTGCCGTCTGTTATGCCCTGTCCCTTATTTTCGATGTTCCTGATGTCCATATAGACGTTGTAGTTGATGAGGTGCAGTCCCGGCGGTGGAGCGGCTCCTGCGTAAAAGTCGGCAGTACCGTTGAAGGAACTGGAGTTGAATGCCCAGGCTCCCGACTGGATGAGAACGAGAGTTGTCAGACAGATGCTGAACAGCAAACCTTTTATAAGCTTCATCTTTGCCTCCTGTTGATTACACGGTGAATGAAAAGTGTCAGCCGAGGCTGATACCAGATTTCCCTGGGGAAAGGATGTTGTTGGGATCCAGGGCCTTTTTTATGGTGCGATTGAGTCTGCGCATTGCCGGGCCGTAGTTATCGGCGACCTTGTCCATGAAGGCACTGTTGGTGCGATTGATCGCCCAGCCATGCTTGGTGAAGACTTTGCCAAGTTCATCGAAACACTTGTAGGCCCGCTTCATCTCCTCGGGTTTGGTGCGGTCGAAGCGCAGATCGATGACGTGGCGCGCATCGTACCAG
>CAWAFF010000006.1:0-19040 GCA_963780945.1 uncultured delta proteobacterium
AAGCGGGCGCAGCAGCTTTTCATCGGAGATGACGCCGCGGTCATCCACATAATTTGAAATCAGCGATTTCCCCTTCTCCAGGTCTATCGCCCCCTGCTCATCATAGAGCGCCTTGAGATTGGGCTCTTCCGAATGACTGGCCAGAATTGTCAGGACCCCGTCGCCGTCCTCGCCGGATGACGGGATAAGTACCGAAGCCAACGATAGCCGGTCGATGAGCCGCACCGCCGACCTGACCATGAAAGTCGCAGTTTCCCGCTTTTTGTACTCTTCGACGCTGCGTGCCAAAAGAAGTTGCTGGTGGTATTTCCTGGCGGAATCGAGTCGGTGACCGACCTGGGTGAGAAACTCACCCAAGAGTGCCTTGCCGCGGCCATTGGCGATTTCACCCGGGCTTTGTCGATCGATACAGATGACGCCGATTGATTTACCCAAGTTGGTGAGAGGGATCAGGTAGCTGGCTGAGATATCGAACTTTTCAGCAAAGCCTTTGTCCAGACTAAGCGCGGTAGCTTTGGCGTTGCGAAACTCTGCCGGATATTGAGAGACAAAAACACTGGATACCATTGCATCGTGGGAGATGATTGGAAAGGTGACCTCACGGATTTCATCGCTGAAGAGGCCGGAAGCATAGGCGCAGGCAAGTGCGCCCCTGGTGAGATCTTCCAGATAGATCCTGATTCTCTACCTGGCCCAGAAACAAGAATAAATCCCTCAGCCGCTGCATGAAGCATTTCGTCGAGGTTTTCCTTGCCAAAACGGGATATTTTTTCGCTGATCCTGGTTAGCTGTGAATTTATGGTTTTCATGGGACCTCTGAGTAGTTAAGTTACACAGAGGCTACTCTAAATAAAAAATTGAGGCGAGTCAAGGAGGATAAGCCGCAAAGGCGGTTGGTGCCTTTGATGCCAGGTGGGCACAAAGCGGTAAAGGTCAGGGGTATGGTTAATGTGAATGTGCCGGTTGAGATAGTTGCAGATGTTACTGCTGATCAGTGAACGTCGTCAGTTAAGCCCTTTTCTGATCTGGTAGAGGCCTTCCATGCTGAGGTCGTTGAGTTCATAATACTCACGTTCCAGTTCTTCCACGTAAAAGCGGTCAAGTCCTGAGTTCTCCAGAAAATCCTCGCGCAGGGAGACATTTTTTTCGCTAATTATGAGCGGCAGGAGGTTGTGCAAGTAGATCGCCTCCTTTTTGATGGCAAGAATGGTTTCTTCGAACAGCTTGTCCGGAATGGTATCGTGCAGCAGCTTTTTATGTCGCAATTCTTCTAAAACTTCCCGCTTCAGGGCATCCTGGTCAGCTTTTGATGAGTATTTGGAATAAAAATTCCGGATCCTCTCCCGGACATGTTCCAGCAAAGTGATAAAAATCCGTTCTTCTTCATCTATCTTACCAAGTTGCTCCATGAGGGCTGCAATGGAAAGGCGATTCTCCTCGATCTGGTTTAATCCCCTGATTAGTGCGGACACCTTTTTCCGCCCATAGGCGCCAAGGTATTTATTCTCGAAGATGCCGGCAAGGAAAAGCTTCTCAAACAGGTCCTGGGCCAAGACATCGAATTCGCTCTTGTTGCCGAGAAGGCTTCTGATCATATCTTCGGTGACGCGGACGTTCTCCATGAAGGCCAATTGGTTGATAATGGAAGATGTGGAGTCATAACGATCGAAGTAGGTAATGATGTAGGAAAACCCTCTAAAAGCTAGATGTCAGCGCCATCACGGATCTTTTCGTCGCAGAGCTTGCTGGCGTCGAGAAGGATTTCTTCAAAGGAATGGTCCCTGTTCTCTGCGGCCTGCTTTTTGGCAAACAGGAGCTTCAGCAGGTCTTCGCGATCAATGGTATTTTCTATCTGGCGTTCGCTGAGGAACATCCCTTCCAGGATTTGCCGAGTCTCGGAAATATAATTGTTTTCTTCCAGGTCAATCAATTTCTTATCCTTTTTCAGCATCTCGTCCAGGGTATAGAAAAGGGCGCCCGGAATTTTGTTGCGCACCGACAGTGTTTTCAGTCGGGTCAGTCTGGCGTTTTCAAGTTTGTTGATCACCCCTTTCCGGTTGCAGGCGATCAGGATGTTCTTGTATTCATCGACGATTCTCTTGTTGTCGGGATGCTTGTACATGACGTCGATCCGGATCCGCTCCTGCTGGTAGCGGTCAATGGAGTATTGGTCCGCCAGATTGGACAAACGGGTAAATTCATCATCGGCAATCTTTTTGTTTTTGAAATAGAGTGATTTAAAAAAATTGCTGTATTTCTGGTGCTTTTTGTTGATCAGCTTGAAGAGGAACAGTTGGGCCTTAGGGTCGTCCAACAGGGAAAGAATCTCGGTGATTATGTTGTTCTCATCTTCTTCCCAAACAGCGACAGATCTTTTTAGCGCTTTGCCCAGGCGTTTAACGATGGTTTCCTGCTGTGCTTCCAAGGTGCCGGTTATTGCTTCTGAATTGAGAAAGAAAAAGTAGTTGCAAACTGCATTGCCCTCAAAAAAGATTTTTTCGTAATCCTGGCTACCGTCGGTGCGCGTGCTGAATTTAAGGCTGCCGGTGTTGTTGTCGTAATGGGTGCCGTACATGACCAGGCGGTTAACCACGTCCCCTTTGGCAAGATCGGCAATGGGCTGATCAACACCGAACATATATTCGCAGAATGAACCACCGTTGCCGTGATGGCTGATGGACTTATGTCCGATGATGAATTCATTGCCGGGGCTGAAGAAACGGAGCTCTTTCCCCTCTGCCTGGTCGGTACTGAAAAAATAATGGCTATGGGCCATGGTTCCGGCGACCATGGCATAGTATTCGATATTATTGCCTATTAAGCCGTGGAGGCGAATGTCGTTATGCATCAATTTCCTTCCATTGCCGCAAATGACCAATTCTAACCTAAATGACCTTGCGAATGCAAGACGGCTACATCTCGAAGGACATGCCGTCGTAGGCGAACTCGACGCCCTGCGGAAGCTTAACCCTTTCTGAGTAAGAAACTTCGTGGGTCAGATGGGTAAGAACAGCCAGCTCCGGTTTGAGATCTTTAACCACACCGAGTGCGCCTTGAATGTTGTAATGGTTTGGGTGTGGGGTATAACGCAGGCCATCGATTATCAACAGCTTAAGTCCTGCAAGTCTGTCCCGAGACGCATCGGGAATGGTGCTGCAGTCAGTCAGGTAGGCCATGTCGTTAAAACGGTAGCCGGTAGCCGGCATGGTGCCATGCATGAGCGGAATGGGTTCCACTCTGCAAGCGAATAGCTCAATGGGGCTATCAATGATATGTGGTTCCATGAGTGGCGCATATCCGGCCGTCTCCATACCTTTAAAAATGTAGGAGAAGTTCCTGGAGATGGTTTTCATGGACGACTCACTGCCGTAGCACGGGATGATTCTCTTGTGTATGAAATGGAAGCCGCGCAGATCATCGATGCCGTGGATATGGTCGGCATGGGAATGGGTGAAGAGGACAGCATCTATGTGCGGGATATTTTCCCTGATAACCTGCTTTCTCAGATCGGTCGAGGTGTCAACAAGTATGAACTTGCCGTTGTTTTCAACTATGATTGAGGCCCTGGTCCGCTTGTCCCTGGGGTCACTGGATGAACAGACGGTGCAGTTGCAGCCCACCATGGGCACTCCAGTGGAGGTGCCGGAGCCAAGAATGGTTATTTTCATCACAAAATCCTCAAAGACTCCATTAAATAGCATGTTTTACCCAACCCAAGCAAGGGGTTTATCCCTGAATACCCTCAGCAAATCATTGCAAAAAATTTAAATGCCAAGTACATGTTTATGAAGTGTGGTTGCTGTTGTTTGCCAAAGGCAGAACCATTGAAAGGGCTTTTACCATGAAGGTTGCCATCATTACCCCGCATTACTATCCAGTTGTTCGTGGTAACGCCGTGACAGTGCGTCGCATTGAGAAAAATCTTGTCAATGCCGGAGTTGAGGTTGCCGTCTTTTCTCTGGACGCTCTCTCCAGCGAAGAAATTTGTCAGGAGGTCGCTGCTTACCAGCCCGACCTGGTCCACGCTTTCCATGGCCATGCCGGGGGAAAAGTCGGTCGACAGCTTAAGGAGCAGTATGGTATTCCCTACGCCATCACCCTCACCGGCACCGACGTTTACGAGGCCCTGTTTGATAATCGCCTGGCTGAGACTTCAGCCGCTTTATCTCTTGCCACCCGGGTGGCGGTTTTCCATGGCAGCGTAAGAGATCGGCTGTTACAGCAGTTACCCTGCCTCGCCCAGAAAACGGTGGTCATCCCCCAGGGGGTTGAACTGCCCAATGAGCCCTGTATGGGCCAGGGCGAATTTCCCTTTACGGCAGGGAAATTTACCTTTTTTCTGCCGGCAGGGCTGCGGCCAGTCAAGAACGTTCTGTTTCCGCTGGGTCCGCTGGCTGCTCTCCATGAGCGATATCCCCAGGTCCGTCTGCTCCTGGCCGGGCCGGTTTTGGACCATGTCTATGGGGCAGATGTCATGCAATCCCTGGAAGGCTACACCTTTGCCCATTACCTTGGCGGCATTGGCCACGGGGCCATGGGCTGTCTTTACAACAAATCGGATGTTATACTGAACACTTCTCTCTTCGAAGGAGGGATGGCTAACAGCATTCTGGAGGCTCTTGCTTATGGCAAGCCGGTACTGGCGGCAGATATTGCCGGCAATCGCTCGCTCATTGCCGATGGGCAAACCGGGTTTCTTTACGGTGATGAACGATCCTTCGTGCTGAAGGCGGAACGACTGGTCTGTGAGCCGGAGACGCGGAAGTTTCTGGGGAGGCAGGGGCAGATGCTGGTGCGGGAAAACCTGCCGCCGGAGAAGGAGACGGCGGCATATCTGGAACTATATCAGGTGGTGATGAGGGCTAATGCTGAGGGATGAGTGTGACCTATGGCTGAATAGTGTTTGCCGGGATACTTTCCACTTCTGCCTCACTCCATTCCAGATTGCGTGGCGTCTTGTCCAGGGCTTCGACACAATCAATGTCCTTGCCGGTCGAGGCTCCCAGTTCCTTGAAGCGACGGGCTGTCACCAGCACCCTTGTTTCCATTGATCCTACCGCCTTGTTGTAAGATTCAACGGCCCGCTCAAGTCCTTTGCGCATATCTGAGAAATGTCCTGCCATTGTGGCGATCCGGTCATAAAGGGATTTGCCCAGATCGGAAATGGCCTGGGCATTTTCTGCAATCTGTTCCTGGCGCCAGCCGTATGCCACCGCCCGGAGCAGGGCAATGAGTGTGGTTGGGGTAGCCAGGATCACCTTCTGTTCAACACCTAACTCGATAAGGCTCGGGTCCTGCTCAAGGGCGGCGCTGAAAAAGGTCTCGCCAGGCAGGAAGAGCACGACGAATTCCGGGCTGGGCTGAAACTGGTCCCAGTAAGACTTTGCAGACAGCTTGGTCAGGTGAACCCTGATATGGCGGCTGTGTTCCTTCAGATGACGCAGGCGCTCATCCTCCTTTGTAGCCTCCAGTGCTTCAAGGTAAGCCATCAATGGCGCCTTTGAGTCGACGACAATATTCTTGCCATTGGGCAGCTTGATCACCATATCTGGGCGCAGCCGCCCATCTTCGGTATTGGTGGATTCCTGCTCCTGAAAGTCGCAGTAATTCACCATCCCGCACATCTCAACTACCCGTTTCAGCTGGATCTCACCCCAGCGGCCACGTACGGTCGGCGCTCGCAGGGCTTTCACCAGGTTGGCGGTTTCACTTTGCAGCTGCAGTTGCCCGGTCGCCATGGCTTTGATCTGTTCTGTCAGACCTGCATAAGCATTAAGGCGAGTCTTTTCCAACTCCTGGATCTTTGGAGTCGACTTTTTCGAGGGAATCCCGCATCGGCTTCACCATCTCGTTAATCGCCTGCTGGCGAAGGGCCAGGTCGCCCTTGGCTCCTTCCTGAAACTTTTCCAGTGATGCCTTCGCCAGATCGATAAAGGCCTTGTTGTTGGTGTTCAAAGCCTCAGCCGACAGCGATTTAAAAGCATCTGACAGTTTTGCATGTGCCGCGTCCAGTATGGCCAGTTTTTCATCGGTGGCCTTGCGCTCCTCATGCAGCTGGGTAGCCATGGCCGACAACCTTGCCTTTAGCCCGGAGTTCTCGTTAAAACTATGCTGAAGTTGTTCCTCTTTTGCCTTTAGCTGTAGTTCCAGTTGCGGCACCCTGCTGGCTTTCTCTTCTGCAGCTGCCCTTTGCCCCGCAACGGACTGCAACTCGGATTGAAAGACCGATGTCTGCTGGGCTGCCCTGTCCAGCACTGATTTCAGCTCGGCAATCTGTATCTCACGGTTCTGCAGTCGCTCAGTCAAAGCAGCTATTTTTGCTTCCTGGGCTTTTTCTCCCTTCTCATAGGCCAATTCCGCCTTGGAGCGATAGATTAGAAACACAGCTAAGGCAATGGCCAGCCCTGGTACAAGCATTACATATTCCATCTGTTCCCTCGATTTTTATCTAGTCTGCTCCAGGTTAAGCCCCTGCAGGAATCTCAGTAGATTTTCGTTGAAGGCCTCCGGCTGCTCCAGGTTTACCATGTGTCCTGCGCCGCTTATCAGGGCGGTGGAAGCGCGGGGCAGTCTTGAGGTGAAAATTTCCAGATTTTCTTTGGACATGGCCTTGTCCTCTGCGGCGCCAATGACTAGCGACGGGAGATCAATGCTTTCAAGGATGGGAGTGTAGTCTTTCCTGTCACGCATGGCAAGAAGCCCACCAACCAATCCTGCAGGACTTGTTGCCTGCATCCAGGCAGCAACCTGGGCCACAAGTTCCGGCTTTTCCCGGAGCGTGCTATCGGCAAAAAGAAGCTTGGCAAAAATATCAGCCACAACGCTTGTGCCAAAGGTCGTGACGTCATCGGCCATGGCTTTGCGTTTTGCCTTGCCGGCGTCGTCATCAGCCCCACTGCGCGTTACGATGAAACAGGGGGCGCTGATCCGTGACCGATGCCTGTCAAGCAGATTGAGGAGCACGTAGCCTCCCATTGACATGCCGCCGATAACGGCCTTTTCAATGCTCAAATGGTCGAGGAGGGCGACGATATCGTCAGCGAAGATATCCATTGAATATCCTCCTGAGGGCGCAGCACTGTCGCCGAAACCTCGCAAGTCCGGAGTGATGACCCGAAATCCTGCTGCAACGAGAGCATTTATCTGTGGTAACCACATCTGGCGATTCAGCGGGAAACCATGGATGAGAACTACCGCCAGGCCATTGCCGGAAGTGCCGTATTTAAGCTGAATCCCGTCTCGCTCAAAATTCATTTAGTTATCCTTTTGCGGTCTTTTGCCGATGACGACTCTATCACTGTTTGCCCTGTGCCCCCTATCAATTCGTGAAAATAAGGGCGGAGTAACAGCCGTCGTAGGCAGCTTCAGTGGAGAAAATCAGGAGGCATGGTTACAGTGTGGCGGAAACTTCAGGAAGTACAAGCCGAGCAGGATGGAAGGTACAGGTAATTTCTTTCATCTAGTCAACGGTATAGCTGCGCGCCAATGGCATGTTGCTGATGTATTCGCAGAAATCCTCGGTAAGTTGCTCGGATTTTCCTTTGCGGTAAATAAAGAGGTGTTCCAGGTGGAGCAGGGGGTACATGCTGATATGTGAGGAATGGAAGGCAATGCCATCATCAGATTTACGGGCAACCTTTGCCGGCATGGTTATAGTTATCTGGGTAGGACCTTCGGCAAAGCAGATTGAAACAAGCGCATCATCGTTTTCCTGTAAGGTGTCAGCCTCAAAAACTTTTACATAAATGCCCTTATTGCAAAGGTTATCCACCTCACCGGAAATCATTTCATTTCCATGGTGAATTGTAACCCGGGCGCGGAATTCAATTCTCCTGAATTTCCTTTGATTCATGGTATCCACAGTGGTTTCGGAAAGGGCGGCATAGAGACGATTAGAAATTGTATACTAATCAGGCATTTTTTCAACAAAAAAGAACAGTTAACGGATTATCAAAGAAAACAGATCAGGATTTCCCCCAGAGTGCCTCCCTTAGCCCGGATTTCCGTACCATTCGCTTGCCTATGGCCGTGACAAAAACATCAGCAGGCCCGCAAATTACCAGTGCCGATTTGGCCCTGGTAAGTGCTGTATAGACCAGTTCTCGGGTCAAAACGTCAGATTGCCGGTCGGGAAGCAGCAGCAACACCCGATCGAATTCACTGCCCTGGCTCTTATGGACGGTCATGGCAAAGGCAGTTTCGTGTTGCGGGAGCCGCAGAGGCAAGACGGACCTCAGCGAGCCGTCTGCTGTAGTGAAGAAGGCTCGTAATTCGTTGCCGACAACTGGATCGGGCAGCATGATGCCCATGTCGCCGTTGAAGAGCCTAAGACCGTAATCGTTTCTGGTCACCATGATCGGCTGCCCTGCATACCAGCGTCCGTTGGGTGTTATTATTCCCTTTTTCGCAAGTACGGTTTCAACTAGATGGTTGATGGCCGCGGTTCCGTATGGCCCCTGACGAAGGGCACAAAGGATGCGGAAATCAGCCAATGACGCAAGTGCCCGCTCTGGGGAAATCTCCATCAGGTATGGACGGAAGCCTGCTGTTATGTAGGCGGCAAGTGTTTCCTGCAGGTTCTCAATTGGTGGGGAGGGGTAATAGATCAGGTCGGCATATTTATTTGAGTTCAGTAGCGCCATGGCCCCAGCACCGTCACCTTCGTTGACCAGCCTGCTCAGCTCGCCGATACCACTCTCGGCGGCGAAACGGTAACTCTTGCGCAGGACAACAATGCTGTCATTCAGGGGTTGCACTGATTCATCCGCGGCATGATCGGTAATCGGCCTGTGACTGGTTATCTCCTCGATGAGGTCAAAAGATTTGCGCGAAAAGCGGTGTTCGTGGCCGGTGTCGCAAATATCACCGAGAATGGCCCCTGCCTCAACTGAGGCCAACTGATCACGGTCACCGAGCAGAATAAGGCGGGCCGTATCACGCAGAGCCTCCACCAGTTTGGCCATGAGGGGAAGAGACACCATGGATGCCTCGTCAACGACGATGACATCGTAGGGGAGCGGATTTTCGCGGTTATGCCTGAAGCGGCTCGAACCTTCCACATAACCGAGCAGGCGATGAATGGTCGACACATCTTCCGGAATTTGCGCCAACACCCCTGCATCGCAAGTGGTGCTGCTTCGTCCATGCTGGACCGATTCCCGGAGGCGAGCCGCAGCCTTTCCAGTTGGGGCGACAAGGGCAATGCGGCATTTGCCGGCAAACTGTTCGATGAGCAAGATTAAGACCCGCAACACGGTGGAGGTCTTGCCGGTACCCGGACCGCCGGCGATGACGGTAAAACGGCGGCTGGTGCAAAGAATGGCAGCCAGCAGCTGCAAATCGGGTTCACCTTCTGTCTGGGCGGGAAAAAGTCGGTCAACTCCTGCTTTAAGCAGCTTTTTGTCGAAAAGGAGGCTGTCACCCGCCAGATGAAGCAGTGTCGCGGCAAGCTCCTGTTCGTAATTCCAGTAGCGATGGAGATAAAGACGATTGCTGTTATCCAGGACCAGTGGGGTGAATTCCCCCGGGCTTCCCACCACAGCCCAGTTCCTTAGCTGTTGCGCCCATGCTGCCGGATCGTTGATGCCGGCTGCCTTTGCTTCTTCACAGGAAGCTGCCTCGGTCAGATCCAGGCAGACATGGCCCCCGCCGACAGCCTGGCTGGCCAGGGCAGCGGCCAGCCAAAGGGAACGATCACCAGTACTCGCCAAGCGACAGATAAAGGCGGCAAAATGCCGGTCCATGTCGCTCAGCGCCTTGTTTTCTGCAAATGGACTCAATTCAGGTTCTCTGCTCATGGCAGGCGCTCCACCAATACTTTTGTCAGCTCTTCAATGGCCTCCCTTGGCGGGGTGACATGAAATATGCCTCTGTCGCCGCCTTGGTCCTGGACACCGCGGAGAAAAATGTAGAAAACGCCGCCAAAATGCCGGTCATAGTCGTAGCCGGCCAGCCGCAACCGCAGGTAGCTGTCGAGGGCCACGGTATAGAGCAGGTACTGGAGATGGTAGAGGTTATGGTTCATTGCCACTGACAGGTTCTCAGGCCGGTAATCTTCAGTCTGGTTGCCAAGGTGATTTGATTTCCAATCCACGATGTAATAACGGCCATCATGTTCAAAGACCAGGTCGATAAAGCCGCGCAGCATCCCCTTGACCGGCATGAATGACAGTTGTGCCGCCATTTCTGACATGCTCGCCTGCTGGTCGAGGAAGCTCCAGCGTTTCGCCAGGTTTCTGAAAGACTCCGTATCAACAAGGGCCATGGGAAAGAAGAATTCCAGCTCCGTCAGCCGTCGTTCCAGGCCGACCTCGGCCAGTTTGAAGGAGCTGAACTGGCCGGGCAGCGACGCACCGAGGACATCTTTCACCATCTGGAGCACTGTTTCCTGCCAATGGGAAAGAAAGCCGTGCGTCTTCAGCAGGTTTTCCACCAGGCCCGGCCCGGTCAGAAAAGAAGTGGTGAAATCAATTTTTTCAAACAGCTCATGGAAGAAAATCCCAGCGGCAGCACCACGCGGGAAGGCGAAAATGCCCGCTGGCGGTTCTTGTGAAGAAACAACTGCAGGCCCAGGCAGCGTAACTGTCGTATCCCGGTCCGGGAGCTCGATCGCGTGGGGGGCATGATGACTAGTGGCAGTAAAGGATGTGAAACTGGCCACACGCCAGTCACGGTCAATGGTGCCGGTGAAGGTGCGGCAGCGGCATGATTCTATCTGCAGGGCCGGTGCCAGGTAGGGCTTCACTGACCCCTGGGGGAGCTGTTGTACCATAATGGCCTGGTCCGCGACCCCCTGAAGCCGGTACAGATCTTCAAGGATGGCTTCGTCTGTGAGCATCACCTGACCCTTGGCCGCAATTGCTTCGGGATGGAAAAGGTAATGGAGGGCGGAGTTCCCGGCATCCTTAAACGCACCCCAGACCAGATAGCAGCGGTGGCGGGCACGAGTGACCGCCACGTAGAGGAGGCGAAGGTTTTCCGCCAGGTTTTCCCGAGCGGCCCGCTGCCGGTTTTCCTCCAAATCTTTTGAACCGATATCGATGGTCGTGAACCGGTCAGCGTCATGGAAGCGCACTGTCGGCTCATTTCCGCCATATTCGGCCCAGCAGAAGGGGCAAAAGACGATGGAATATTCCAGTCCCTTGCTTTTATGGATGGTCACCAGTTGGACTGCCGCGTCGTCGCTTTCCAGGCGGATTTCATGCTCTTCCTGTTTCTGCCCTTCATTGATCCGGTCGGCCAGCCAGGCAACCACTCCTTCCATGCCGAGCCGCTGTGAAACGGCGGCATTATGGATGGTCTCAAAACAGTGGAGAATATTGGTGAGTGTTCTTTTGCCGGCGGGGAGGGCAAGCAGCCGGCTTCTCAGCCGACGGTCGGCCATGAAGCGGACCGCCATGGTCATGGCGCCGTTTGCCTTCCAGATGTCATGGTACTGACCGAATTCTGCCAACACCGTTTCCCACTCTGCCTCGTGTTCCAGGAGCAGGGCAAGCTGATCGCCGGTAAGCCCGACGAGGCCGGTGACCAGCGCAGCCTTGACCAGTCGCTCATTGGCTGGGTCGGCGACCGCAGAGAGGAAATGCAATACGTCCTTTGCCTCTTCCGAATCAAAGAGATTGCCAGCGCTGCAAAGAACACTGGGAATGGCATGCCGCCCCAGCGCCAGCTGCACGAGCCTCGCCTGTCGATTGGACCTGACCAGAACAGCAATATCACCTGGCTCTACCGGTCTTTGGCCAATGCGCAGCCTGCCGCTTGCCCCGTCGTTGAGGATCTGGGCAATCTCACCGGCCACGGCATCAGCCAAAACCTGCCACGCTTCGCCCTTGTTGATCGGCTTGCCGACTTCACGTCGGGGGGTAAACCAGAGGCGGAATGGTGCTGGATCCAATGCACCGTCCATGGTCAAAAACTGGCGCTGCCGGTCCGCGGGCTTCACCGGGTGGAACTGGATCTCATCCAGGCAGAATGGCTCTGTGCGGGAGGCAAAAAGGCCGTTGACGGCCTCGATCAATCTTGATTCAGACCGCCAGTTTTCCCCCAGGGTGTGACGCAGAAGGGGGCTGGCTGCGGCATCCAGATAGGCGAAGATGTCAGCACCGCGGAAACTGTAAATGGCTTGCTTTGGGTCGCCGATGAGGAAAAACGGTGTCGTTTCCCCGGGGGGATAAATGCCATCGAAAATCTTGAACTGGATGGCATCGGTATCCTGGAACTCATCGATGAGCGCTGCCCGGTAACGGTTCCTGATGAGTCGGGCGAGGCTCGAGTCGGTGGCCTGCACGGCGCTATGGAGATCAAAGAGGAGGTCTTCGAAAAAACGGACGTTTTTGTGCCGTTTGCGTTTGGGCAGCTCCTCTGCCAGATAAGTGAAGAAGCCTCTCTTGAAACGAAGCAGCCACCCCTGGATTCCTTCCTCGCCATTGGCAACTTCGTCAAGGGACGGCCCTGCCGCTGCAGGTAAGATCTTGACCAACGGATTACCCCGCTGGTGGCGGGCCAGGTTGAGCAGGGCGTCCGGCCCCAGCTTTTCGGCCAACGCTGCCTGTACCATGTCAGTGGACCCGTTGTAGCAATGGATCCGCCAGTAGTCGGCGGCAATTTCCTTGAGCATGGCCTGCTCGTCTGTCACCAACTCGGTGTTGTACAGCGAGCCACTCTCAAAGGGATTCTCCTGGAGCATGCGCTGGCAAAAACCATGGATGGTGAAGATCGCTGCCTCGTCAAAAGAGCGCAAGGCCGAGGTGAGAGCTGATCTGGCCGCTGCCCGATTTGGGGTTCGCTCCATGATGGCGGTGATAAAGGGATCGCCGCTGATCCCGCGGCTAAAGGCATCCTCTGCCTCGGTCAGTCTTGCTCTGATCCGTTCCCGCAACTCTTTGGTGGCGGCTTCGGTAAAGGTCACCACCAGAATTTCTGCCGCCGGCAGCTGCAGCTCAATGACAAGGCGCAGGTAAATGCCGGCGATGGTGAAGGTCTTGCCGGTGCCTGCGCTGGCCTCGATCAGATTGCGTCCAGCAAGATTGGTATGGAGGAGGTCGAAATGAATCACTGCTTCTCCCCCCGTTTGCTTTTTTTCTCACACAGATGGGCGAGAAGCGGCTCGTAGATCGTCCGTGATAGCTGCATGAAATCTTCGTTCAGGGGATTGCCTTGGCCGAAGCAGCGCTGGAAATAGACATCATCCTTTTCCCCCGGATATTCCTCGGATCCATGCCACTTTTTGGCGGCATCGGCCAGAGCCTTGGCCTCTTTTTTAGGGTCCATCATTTTTTTGGCGTATTCCAGCGATGTCCCGGGGAAAAAATGAAGGGGGGAGGTTAACCCGCGCCTATAAATGGTAAGCAGTTTTTCAAGGTGGCTGCGGGGAACGGCGACCGGTAAAGCTGTGAGGATGGCATCACTGGCGAGGAGAAAGCCGCTGCGAGGATAATCGGCTGGGGCGACACAGTTGAGGCATAGATATTCAATCCACATGCGCAGCCGGTCCTTTGCCTTCAGTTTGGCATAGCGGTAGTGAACGAGCCCGGTCGGCCAGATTCCTTCGACCCGGCCCAACAGCCGGATGCCATCACAATCCAGTTCAATTTCCAAAGGTGCCATTGCCGGACCTGCAGCCACAGCTGTCACCTGATCTGCAAATTCAGTGGCGGCCGCTGCCAACTTGTTGTACAGCACCAGGCCGGGCTGGCCAGGAGGCAGTTCGCCCCGGCTCCTGGCAACGGAGCAGTGGGTTTGAAGATCCTCCCCTTTAACAAGCGTGGCAACCATCTCCTGCTCCAGTGCATATTTGCAGAGCTGGTCAATGGCGAAAGGTTCTTCTTCATCAAGGGCTTGGTGGCGTTGATCCAGGTAAAGGCCCAATTGCCGACGAAGCAGATATTTGCAGGGGTTGGCGAAGAAGCCGATCAGATCCTGAATGTTGACCGTCGCATCTTTGTTGTCTGGCAGGCTCTGGCGGAGGAACGGTTCCGCTTCTGTCCTTGGGGCGTTGGCAGCGACCACTGCCCCTAGGTTTTCCTGGCTGTAGCTGAAGAGCAGTTCATTACCGCAAAAATAACGGGTGTTGAAGGGCTGCAGGGGGTGTCTGACGTGGAGAAGCTTGATTACAGTCCTATCGGCGATTTCTTCCTGACCCGGGATCCTGAAGCTTCTGCCGCAGTAGTCGAGCAGCTCGGCTACCAGGACTGATGGGGGGAGTTCGCTGTTATCCTTGATGTTCTGGCCGATATAGCTGATGGAGAAATGGTCCCGGGCAGAAAGCAGTGCTTCAAGGAACAGGTAACGGTCCTCATCTCGCTGGTTGCGGTCGCCCCGCCGTGGTGTCGCAGCGATCAGGTCGAAACCGTTGCTGCGGTTACGGCGCGGGAAGACGCCGTCGTTCATTCCCAGAAGCGCGATCACCCTGAATGGAATGCTGCGCATGGGGAGCATGGCGCAGAAGGTGACGCCACCGGTAAGAAAACCGAACCCGGCCTGCTGTTTATCAAGCTTTTCCTCCAGCCAGGCGCGAACCACCTCAATGCTGACAGCACTGGTATATGCCGCCTTGGCAGCGGATTCGCCAAGTCCGTCGATGACCGCGGACAGGTCGGCCAGCTGCCGCTCGTCCCCCTCATCGCCGGCTTCGAAGAAAAGAGACACCAGTGTGCGAAGTGTTGCTGTCCATTCATCCAGGCTACGCGGCTGGGCCAGTGCATTCGCGCGCGCGAAAAGAGTGCTGCAGAATTCGAGGAAGTGCCCCAGCTCCTGGGTGTTGCCCCCTTCCACATGATCATAGGGAAGGGTATCGGCAAAGAAGAGGTGATCGTTGCCGGCCATGGCATAACCGAGGAGGAGGCGGTCCAGTCCTGCCTGCCAGGAGTTTTCGGCAAAGGGGGGCAGGCCGTGCTCGCGTCGGGTGCCGGCGTCAATCCCCCAGCGGATATTGGTGGCTGAGACCCACTCCCGGATGGGATCCAGATCGCTTTTGGACAAGGCGTAGCGGCGGAGAACCATTGCCGTTTCCAGGATATCCATCACCTGGGTAACGGAGAAACGGCTGCCACAGAGCCCGAGGATGGCCAGGAACGCTTCGCCTGCCTCCGTTTCCCGCCGCAGGCTCCGGTCGGCAATGGAGAAGGGAAGACGTTGTTCAGGCCGCTCCGGACTGCCAAAGACAGCGGAAATATATGGAGCATAGCTTTCGATGTCCGGGGTCATGACCAGAATGTCCCGGGGAGACAGGGTCGGGTCGCAATCCAGGCGGTGGAGAAGCTGGTCGTAGAGGACCTCCACTTCCCGCATGGCGCTGTGACACGAGTGGATGCGCAGGGAATCGTCCCCCTGAGGCACAATGCTGCCGCCATCCTTTCGCCGGTCCCGGAGTTGAAGGATGTCCCCCTGAATAGCGTGGAGCAGGCAGTCTTCACCGGGGTCAACAAAGGTGTCGGCATAGTCGACCTCACCGCAGTCGCTGATGAGGGTTTCAAAGAAATCTTTGCCGACTCTGCCAAAGGAGGCGAGAAGCGGGTTGCCGGCTTCAAAATAGGACGTGCCGCCGCTGAAGTCGAATTCCTGCTGCCCTTTCCGGGCGAGCTCCTTCTCGGAGACAATTGCTCCCCAGTATTCGCGGCAAGGGTTGAGCAAGAAGAGGTTGACCTCTGTATAGCCGGCGATGGCGGTGAGAACCTCCATGTGAAATGGAGGGAGTGCCGGGATGCCGATCAGTGAGAGACGATGGGGAAGTCTCCTGATCACAGTGCCATTCCGGCCAAGCTGTCGGCGGAATTGCATCAGCAGTGACGCCCGGTGCGGCTCCTTGCTGTTTCGAGACAGTTGGCGCCATAAATGTGGCTGCCAGCCGTCACCTTCCCCCCGTTCCCACGACATGATCATCTCCGGCCGATAAAGGGTGTACTGGTCGAAGGTGTCGGCAATCGCACCGGCAAATTGCAGGCGTTTCAGCCCGTTAATGTCGCCGGCCAGATAAGCGGTTACCTGCTCAAAACCGGGACATCCAAGGAAGGAAGGTAGAAGCTCCATGATCCTCCAGATGAGCACCTCCGGGTTAAAGGAGGACAGGTCTGGAAGAGAGGCCAGATCGGGGATGGTGCACGAGAAAAAATTGTCGATGATCGCATTGGGGAAAGGAAACCTGCCGTTGGCCCAGATGCCGGTTCTCTGGGCAAGCTCCATCGCCAGCCAGCGTTGCATGCCCTTGCTCTGGACAACAATAATCTCCGGGTCAAAGACCGATGGCAGAGGCTGGCAAACCACGCCGGCCAGTTGCTCGACGAGGGTTTCCATGCGGTTACTGGTGTGGATTCTGAGCGTCATCAATGAACCTCAGGCTTAAACACCTGTCTAGCTGTCGATTTTTTCCAGGAAGGCCTGAACCATGGGGGTGAATGTTTCGTGCTCAAGGAGGAAGGCATCATGGCCGTAGGCAGATGTAATCAGATGGTATTCCACCTCTTTGCCGAGCTTTTCCAGTGCCCTGACCATTTCTTCCGTTTGGGCGGGCGGATAGAGCCAATCGGAGGAGAAGGCGAAAAACTGCACGGGGGCCAGGATCTGGGCGAAGGCTTCTTCCAGTGATTCGTAGCCCCAGGCGACGTCGTAGAGGTCGAGGGCCTTGGCCAGGTAGAGAAAGGAGTTGGTGTCGAACCGGTCGACAAAATTGTAGCCGTTGTAGTTCAGGTAGCGCTCAACCTCGAACTGACCGAAGAAGTCGAATTGGCCGTCCTTGGCCGAAAAACGGCGACCAAATTTGGCGGTCATGGACTCGTCGGAGAGGAAGGTAATGTGGCCAATGCCGCGGGCCAGGGCCAGTCCATCACGGGGATTCTTGCGGTATTCCCCCTTTTTCCAGGTGGGGTCGTTGAAAATGGCCCACCGGGCGATGGCGTTGAGGCTGATCGCCTGTGCCGACGGACGCGGCGTGGTGGCAAGGACGATGGCAGAGGCAATACGGTCAGGGAACTGGGTCGCCCATTCCAATGCCTGCATGCCTCCCATGCTTCCCCCCATCACCGCCAGCAGTTTTTTTATGCCCAGATGGTCTATGAGCATGGCCTGTGCGCGGACCATATCGCGGACCGTTATGACGGGGAATGACAAGGCGTATTTTTTGCCGGTCCTGGGATTGATTGAGGCGGGGCCGGTGGAGCCGAAACAGGAGCCGATGACGTTGGAACAGATGATGAAATAGCGGTTGGTATCCAGGAGCTTGTCCGGCCCGATGATTTCGTTCCACCACCCCGGCTTCTGTTCTGTTTCGCTGTATCTTCCAGCCAGATGGGCATTGCCGGTCCAGGCATGGGCTACCACGATGGCGTTTGAGCGATCTGAATTGAGGGTGCCGTAGGTTTCATAGGCAAGGGTGATCGGACCGAGAATACGACCACTTTCCAGACGAAGATCTGTGTCGAAGGTTATGAATTTTTCTTCTACTATGCCGACAGTCATAAGTGCCTTTTAGAAATGAAAAAAGCCCTCTTCTGGATAAGGAGAAGGGGCTTTTGCATACAAAATTTCAAGCGCCTCTCTCATCTTCGCCCGAAGGCAGGATTTAGCACCTGACGTTCTCCTGTTCATACTGGAGCAACCGGTTGCTGTGGTTTCGCAGGGCCTTTTCCCTCCACCACTCTTGATAAGCAGGTCTGCATATTTAATTGTCGTGCAAAGAATAAGGGAGAGGTCTGCTTTTGTCAACGCCAAATTTTAGAGCTGATCCCGGTACTTGACGAGCAGGTAGAGGCAGAGTACGCCCCCTGATACCATGAATAAGTCCCGCAGCCAGGGGACTGGCTTGCCCATGCCGGAGTAGATAAGCGGATCAAGTAAGGCCGAGATTATAAGCCCGGTGCCGCCCCAGGTGAGAAGCTTTTTCATGGTCTGTCCTCCAATGCTGAACTATCGGTAAAAAACATCCTGATCAAAGTGTCTTCCCTATTCCGGAGGCAGTACTGCATAGGTCTCTGATTGGGCAGGACAGGCATTTATTCAGGTCCTTGCCGTTGCAGCCTTCGGAAATGCCCAGATGACAAAGGCTGAAATCGTATTTCACCGGGTCATGGGGGTCAAGTTTTCTCAGTGCCGCGGTAATTTCCCTTGCCATGCGCCAATCGGCCTGCTTCCGGCTGGTAAAGCCAAGGAAGCCTCCGATCCGCTGGATATGAGCATCCACTGGTATGACCAGCTTGGCAGATGATACCTCTTTCCACAATCCCAGATCGATGCCGTCCGCAGGCCGAACCATCCAGCGCAGATACATGCACAACCTTTTGCAGGCACTGCCTGAGGCGGGGGATGGAAAAAAGAAGCGGAAATAGGAATCACCGGGGATGGTGGCAGAGCCGAAGATCGGCGAGTAATCCATGGCGAGAATATTTTCAGTGAACTGAACCAGGGACGGAGTAATGTCCTCGGCAGCCGCGTCGTAACCACCGAGGAAGTAGTCGCCGATGGAGTCTGCCTCTTCAATCATGTTGCGACAGGCCAGCAGCAACGCACAGAGATCGCGGCCATCATTGAAACGGTGCTTGAAAGAGGCATATAGTTTGGCGGCAGCGGCGGGTTCAAAATTTTCGATGTATTTTCGCGGTGCCGGGCCAATTTTCTTGAAGATTACATCCAGGTTTTTGAGAATTATTTTGACATTGCCATAGGCGAAGGCGGCGGCGATAAAACCGACTATTTCCTGGTCCACGGCATCTTTGTATTTATGACAGAAGGAAAGAGGGTCATTGGCCAGATGGGTAGCTGAGCGGGAGGCGTAGAGTTTCTCGAGTATCGATTTCAGTTGCACAGCATGGCCCTGCTTCTTATGGTCTCGTGGACAAATCGCTTGCCCATGGTAGATTATCATAAAGGATTAAGCGCTTGATGCAAAGGGGGAAGTAAAAATGAACCTTGCCGAACTTTTTCCGGAGGGTGGCCGGGGGATCATTGCCACTGCTGATGCTGCAGGTGCAGTCAACACAGCCGTCTATGCCACACCCCATGTCATCGACGAGAGCACACTGGCCTGGGGTATGACCAGCGGGCGAACTTAT
>CAWAFF010000007.1:0-56167 GCA_963780945.1 uncultured delta proteobacterium
GTCAAGCTGTCGGGAATATTCCTCGTCTCCCAGGTTTCCCACCCTGATCCTGATTTCGGTGGAACTGGGCTCGAGGCTTTGCAGGACTAGCCTTACATCCTGCCCATCATTATTCCTGCCCTCCATAAGCCCGCCGTTCTTGCTGGTGTTATTGAGCGCAATGCCCATTTCCTTCACGGCATCCGCAGTAGACTGCCACACCTGATCATAGCTTCGCTCGTACTTGGCCACGTATTCCCCCTTGGCAAAAGCTACTGCGCCTGCTCCCGCTCCGCCGGCCACAAGCGCCACGCAGCCTGTCATCAGGGAGCAGGCACAAATCAGAACAAGCAGCATTTTCATGGATCCTCCTGTTCATCAAGATGTCTGCCAAATTCACTCAGCGACTCTCCCCACCCCGGCAAAAGGGTGTCAGTTCAAGCAGAAACTCCATAACTTCCTCGGTGTTCCTCAGGCTATAAGCAGCGGCAGAGGGGCCGGTCTGCTCGCCCACAAGAATACCGATTCCGCGTCCTTCAATGGCTCGAAATGCATCTTCATCCGTAACATCGTCTCCCAGATAGAAAGGGAGCACCTCAGGTCCGTCTGCTTTCAGCAGTGTCATGAGCGAGAGAAGGGCTTTGCCCTTGTTCCAGTCGATGGCCGGCAACAGCTCGTACATCTTTTTGCCGTGGCTCTTCCTCAGTTGGGGGTGTCGGAGAGCGACCAGGTCAACCGCTTTCCTCACAAGATCCAACTTCTGTTCCTCAACCAGGCGGTAATGGACGGTGATGACGAACTTTTTTCGTTCGACAATGGCTCCACGGACATCAGCGAGCTTTTGTGAGAGTTCCTTGTGCACCAGGTCAAGAAGCGGAAGAAACTCGGATCCCTTCTGATTTTCTGCATGCATTCCTTGGGGACCGCCGATATCAAAGCCGTGGCAGCCGGCGTAGACGATATGCTCAACATTTACCCTGCGACGCACATCTTCCAGATCACGACCGCTTAAGACACCGATCTTGCACTTTGTAGCCAGCTTGATCACGGCTCTATGCATCTCCGGGCTTAATTCCGTTGTGTCAGGGGTGGGGGTAATGGGGGCTATGGTTCCGTCGTAATCGAGAAAGATGGCGAAATGCTTTTCGCGCCCCCGTTGGAGAATCTCCTCCAGGTGCTTCAGTGCTGAAGGGAGGTTCCATCCCTGGAGAGAACCCTCCTCACTACTGGATCTGCTGCCTGTTTCAGCCATGGGGCTCTCCTTTGGCTCGTAACAGTATAAAGCGAATTCATTGCGACGTGATGACCTGCTAATAAAAAGCCGCCACCGGAAAACGCCGGAAGCGGCTTATTGGAAATCTATTTCACCTGTTTCTTCGGCAGTCCGGCTGTCAATAATCAAAGATCAAATCATGGATTTAACCTGGGATTACAAACCCGTGACTTTGTGAACTAAGAGATTGCTCTCATAGATAACCTTTTCGGAAACAGGTTATGTTAACTATAGCTAATTCCGATGAGGAGTCAAATGTCAGAGGGATTAAAATTCCTCGATATTTGCAGTCTGATTTTTCTTGATCAAGAGCATAATCTAATGTAGAAATTGCAGGATTGTAAATATCAGCAAAGAACCATCCTGGAGGGAGGAAGCATGCTAGTGCGGGTAATGTTGGTGTTCTTAACAGCCGGAGTATTGTTGACCGGTATGGCGGTTGCCGAGGATGTGAATCCGGTGGTGGGTAAGGTGGGAGACTTCGTTTTGCGGCAAGCGGATCTGGAAAGGGTCATTGCCAATTTCCCTGTCGATGCGCAGCAGAAGTTACAAGGTGAGCAGGAGCAGGCTGCTCTTGTCAGCCAGATCCTGCTTACCAAGGCCTTGGCTGCCAAGGCTAAGAAGGACGCCTTTGACAGGAAACCAGAGGTCAAAGAGCAGTTAAGCTACCTGATTGACCAGTTTATTGGTCAGGAGTACCTGCGCAAGGTGGTTATCGCCAATGTCAGTGTCCCCGAAGAAGAACTTAAAAAATATTACCAGGAGCATGAGAAGGATTTTGCAGTGCCTGAACGGGTCAAGGCCAGTCATATTTATGTTGCAGCTGCCAAAGATGCCACATCGGAGGTGAAGGCCAAGGCTAAAGCCAAAGCGGAGAAGATCAGGAAACTGCTGAAGAAAGGTGAAGATTTTGCCAAATTGGCCAGGGAGAATTCGGAAGACACGGATTCCGCGGCCAAGGGAGGGGATCTTGGATATCTGACGCCTGGCAAGACCAATTCGGAAGAATTTGAAAAGGTTGTATTTTCCCTGAAGGAGGGGGAGCTAAGTCCGGTGGTCGAGACCCCCTTTGGCTACCACATCGCCAAGGTCACTGAGCGTCAGGAAAAGCGGACGGCTACCTTTGATGAAGCAAGGGAATACATCCTTGCGAATTTAAAGGAGCAGTCTGAGCAAAAAACGGCACAGGAGTTCCTTGATAAACTGGCGAAGGAAATGGGGCTGGAGGTTCTGATGGGTAAAAAAGCAGACGAGACTGAAAAGGATAAAGCGCCGGTGAAAAAATAGGTTCAGAAAGAGCAAAACCAAGTTAATCACATACCACACAGAAAAACCCGCACCCAGCGGGTTTTTTTGTGCAGTAAACAGAACCCGGCGCAGTTTATTCACTCCTTGAAGCCCCGACTATCAAAGCTGTGGTGGGGCATTGACAGAAGTAAAATTCACCATAAACTTAATAAAAAATAATTAATACAACAGCGAGGCCAACAATGAAAAAAATGATTGCGGCACTAATGCTGATCGTCCCATGTGCAATGGCTGGTTGCGGTACTACCGGGGGAACTGCTGCTGTGGGGGCTGTAGGTGGGGCCGCAGCTGGTGGAGGGGTATACGAATATCGACTGAATCAGGCAATGCAGAGGATTGAGGCGGATCACAATGCGGGGAAAATGGATGACAAGGAATATCAGGCCCGCAAGGATGAGATTCGGAGATTGCAGTTGTTTCAATAAAGAGACAAGCATCTGCCGCAGTTTAGCGAGATGAGTGGTAGCCGGTCCCGCTTGAAAAGGAAATGGCATGGGAAAGTTTCGTTGGCTGTGCATGGCTGTGATTGCCATGAACATGTTGGGGTGTTACGGGATGCGCCCCTCATCGGGTGGTGGCAAGGCTACAAAGTTAGCAGAGGGCGCGGCACGGATCATTAACCCTGAGAGCATTGTTCTGCCCTATGGCTACAAGATCGAGGCCGTCGTAACCGGGCTTACCTTCCCCTCCGGAGTGACCTTTGATGATGAGGGCATTCCTTATGTGGTTGAAGCAGGCTATTCCTACGGCGAGGTCTGGACCACACCACGCTTACTGCGTGTGGACAATGGGCAGGTCTCCACCATCGCCGAGGGGGGTAAGAACGGTCCCTGGACGGGAGTTGCCCACCATAAGGGCGAGTTCTTTATCGCCGAAGGGGGCGAACTCCGGGGGGAAAGATTCTTCGGGTCAGTTCTGACGGTAAGACAACCATCATAGCTGATGGGCTGCCTACCCGGGGAGATCACCATACCAACGGTCCTGCCATTGGTCCGGACGGAAAGGTTTATTTCGGCCTCGGCACAGCCACCAATTCAGGAATTGTCGGCGAAGACAATTTGCAGTTCGGCTGGTTGAAACGTGAACCCCAGTTCCATGATATTGCCTGTCAGGACTTAAAAATGAGGGGCGAAAACTACCGGACCAATGATTTCCTCAAGGGTGAAGGTGAGGTCGCAACCGGTCCCTTTGCTCCATTCGGGATATCTCGCGCCAAAGGGGAGATTATCAAGGGTCACATCCCATGCAACGGGGCTGTCCTTAAGATAAACCCTGACGGGAATAATTTGGAGCTTGTGGCCTGGGGCTTTCGCAATCCCTTCGGCCTTGCCTTCTCACCGGATGGAAAGCTGTTCATTACCGATAACGGTTATGACGAACGGGGCAGCAGGCCGGTATTCGGTGCAGGCGACCCATTGTGGGAGGTCAGGGAGGGTACCTGGTACGGTTGGCCCGATTATAGTGCAGGGCTGCGGCTGGATGAGGGCAATCAGTTCAAGCCCTTCCTTCAGGAAAAACCGCGGCTGCTTCTGGCGGAATACCCTAATCACCCTCCCAATCCTGCGGCTATCCTTCCGGTTCACTCCTCGGCAGATGGGTTCGACTTTTCCCGCAATGAACAATTCGGTCATCGTGGAGAAGCATTCATCGCCCTTTTTGGGGATCAATCGCCGACAACGGGCAAGGCCCTGGGGCCGGTGGGATTCAAGGTGGTGAGGGTGGACGTGCAGACAGGAGTGATCCACGAGTTTGCAGCCAACAAAGGGAAAAAGAACGGGCCTGCCTCGGCTACCGGTAACGGCGGCCTGGAGCGTCCGGTAGCGGCACGCTTCGATCCTTCTGGAAAAGCATTGTACGTGGTTGACTTTGGTATTTTGAAAGAAACGGAAGAGGGTTCACAGCCACAGCAGAAAACAGGTGTGCTGTGGCGGATATGGCGGGCGGATCGTTAGCGCTGCCTGCTTCAACACCAGAGGCCAGATGGGGGAAAGATGCGGTCAATAATACTGGTTGCCATCTCGCTCATTTTTTTAAGTGCCTGCGGCACCGCCCGGCGCGGAGAAACCATAGCCGGGCCGTTGACGCTGGCTTCTGAAAAGGAGGCCCGCGGCGAAAAATTCTTCATGACCTACTGCAACAAGTGTCATCCGGGCGGGGAAAGCGGCCTTGGCATGTCCATTAACAACAAGCCGTTGCCGGCGAATCTCATCAAGACCATGGTGCGGCTGGGAGCCGGGGCAATGCCTGCTTTCTCCGAAGAGCTGCTCCCAGACGAGAAGCTTGACGACATCATTGTCTACCTCCAGACCATCAGGAAGCACTGACTTAATGCAGCAGAATTGTGTGGCAGAGAATAGTGATGGAGAGGAAGCAGCGCGAGTACTATGGCAGGAATTCAGCGTTCCCTGGCGGTTTCCTGTTATTTTCAGCCGTAATATCTTTTCCCCTTCCAGCAAGACGCTGCTGGCTGTCCTCGGCGCAGAGGGGCCAACCACCATACTTGCCGTAGCCGATGCGGGTGTTGCCACGGCAACGCCAGGGCTGGCGGAGGATGTTGCTGCCTATTTCTCAATTCATCAGGAAAAGCTGAGGTTGGTAGCACCACTTCAGGTTCTTGCCGGTGGGGAGACATGCAAGGCGGGGGCAACCCAGGTGGAGACGCTCCATCGCCTGTTCCTTAAATTCCGGCTTTGTCGGCATTCGATGGTTGTGGCCATCGGTGGCGGCGCCTTTCTCGACGTGGTTGGATATGCAGCGGCAACTGCACATCGGGGTATTCGCCTGGTCAGGGTTCCGACGACAACCCTGGCCCAGAATGACGCCGGGATCGGGGTCAAGAACGGCTACAACTCCTTTGGCAGGAAAAACTGGGTCGGTACCTTCGCTCCGCCATATGCGGTCGTTAACGATTTTGATTTCCTTCGGACTCTTTCCAGCAGGCAGTGCCGGTCCGGCATGGCCGAGGCAGTAAAGGTTGCGGTAATAAAGGACCAGGATTTTTTCCGCTTTTTATCCGCCGAAAGAGGCAATCTGGCCGCCTTCCAGCAACAGCCGGTGGAGGAGATGATTGTCAGGTGTGCCAGGTTGCACCTGAGACATATTGCGGCGGGCGACCCCTTTGAGCGGGGGGCGGCCCGTCCACTGGACTTTGGCCACTGGGCCGCCCATGCACTGGAAGAAGCGAGCGCCGGGGAGATACTCCACGGAGAGGCCGTGGCCATGGGGATGGCCCTGGATGCAACCTACGCCGTGGAGATAGGGCTGTTATCCAAACCGGAGGGGGACGCCATTCTCCATCTGCTTCAAGGTCTGGGATTCAGCCTGTCCCATGCAGCCATGGCAGCCCTGGATCTGGAGGAATCCCTGGACCGTTTCCGCCAACACCTTGGTGGAACGCTGACCATCACGCTGCCGACTCGCATCGGCCATAAGACGGAAGTACATGAAATAAATCTGGAGATGCTGCACCACTCGCGAGATTGGCTGCAGTCCCTCCCTTAGCCGCAGAAAGGAGAAAAAATGCACCAATACGGCAAGCCATCCGCACCGGATCTACTGGACCGGGATTTTGTCAAATTCAGGTCACAGATGCTTGATGTGGCAGCCTTTCTCGATCGGCTGGACAGATACGAGGGGAGCGATCTGGCCACAAATGATTACCGCTACCAGGCTCTAGTCGAAGCTTTGGAGATCATCTGCTCCGGTCGCCAGAACAGGGTCAGGGAAATGTTGGTACTGCTCAGCGACCCGACACTGCAGCCGATGGAAGATCAACTGGCTCCGGCAAAGGCCGGGGGTGCCTGGAAGGATGTCTCCATTGATCATTGATCCCCATATCCACATGGCTTCACGCACCACGGAAGATTACGTCACCATGGCCATGCATGGGGTCGGTATCGTGACGGAACCTTCATTCTGGCCCGGTTATGACCGGACCACAGCCGCCGGATTTGCCGATTATTTTGAGCAGCTGACCGTGGTGGAGCCGGCGCGGGCTGCCCGTTTCGGCATCAGGCACTACTGCTGGCTCTGCTTGAATCCCAAGGAGGCTGTCGATCTGGGGCTGGCCCTTGAGGTGATGGCGGTCCTGCCTGAATATCTGGACCGGCCGACAGTGTTGGGCATTGGCGAGATAGGTTTAAACAAGAATGGCCGTAATGAGATCAAGGTCCTGGAATGGCAGGTTGAACTGGCGGCACGACGGGGCGAGTTGATACTGATTCATACTCCCCACCTGGAAGACAAGATGAAAGGGACCAGGCTCATTCTCGATATCATCCGCGCCAATCCGGGGATTTCACAGGACCGGGTGCTGATCGATCATGCCGAGGAACACACCATCGGCATGATCAGGGACAGCGGCTGCTGGGCGGGGATCACACTCTACCCTATGTCCAAGTGCTCAGCTGCCCGCGCTGTTGATATGCTGGAAACCTCCGGCTGTGACAGGGTCTGGCTCAATTCGGCCGCCGATTGGGGAATCAGTGACCCCCTGGCGGTGGTAAAGGCGGGAGAGGAGATGAGACGTCGCGGTTTCAGCGAGGATACAATTGCCAAGGTTCTGTTCCACAACCCGGTGTCATTTCTCAGCCAGTCCCCCAAATTTATCTCCCCGTGCTGACCTACTGCACCAACATCCATCCCGGCGAAAGCTGGCAGGAGATAACGGATCAGGTCTGGAGCAATGTACTGCGGGTGAAGGAGCGGGTTTCGCCCATCAAAGCCTTCCCGGTCGGCCTGCGCCTGTCGGCTTTGGCCGCGCGTCAGGCGACAACGGCCTCGGCGCTTGCTTTCCTTGACCGCTGCAATGACCAGGGATGCTTCATCCCTACCTTGAATGGCTTTCCCTACGGCGGGTTCCATCGGCAAGGGGTGAAAGAGCACGCATATCTGCCGGACTGGCGAAGCAAGAAGAGGGTGGAATATATCAGGGATCTGATCAGGCTGCTGCAACTGTGGCTGCCACCTCCGGTTACCGGTTCCATTTCCACTGTACCAGTCGGGCTGCGTCATACTATTTCCAGGGATGATCTTCCCCTGATCCGAAACAATCTCCTCCTGGTGCTCCAGGATCTGGAAAAAGCGGCCGGTGCCGGAAGAAAGATAATCCTTGCCCTGGAGCCGGAACCGGGTTGCTTCCTGGAGAGTGCCGCTGAAGTTGTCTCCTTTGTGGATTCACTCCAGCTTCCTGCTGCACTTCGCCCCTTCCTGGGCGTCTGTTTCGATTGCTGCCACGCTGCCGTCCTGCATGAAGAGCCAGGCACGGCCTTTGCGCTTTTGGCAGATGCCGGCATTGTCGTGGCCAAGGTCCATGTTTCATCGGCGGTACGGTTGACGAAAAATCACCTGCAGGCGGCAAAATTGTTTGATGATGACCGTTATTTCCACCAAACAACGATCTCCAGCGGACAAGGGCAAGAACACTTCAACCACCTCGATGAGGCGTTGATGAAGGTTCCCGGCGGGGAGGAAGAGTGGCGCATCCATTACCATCTGCCGATCTTTGATGACGGCAACGACAGTTACGGCACCACCAACGGCTTTATCCGTGAGGTTCTTTCCTGCTGTCCGCCGCAGACCCTGCTGGAGATCGAGACCTACACCTATGATCATTTGCCACCAGAGCTGCAACAGGGTGACGTGATCGACTCGATCTCCCGGGAGTTCAGCTGGCTAAGGGCAAGGCTGTGAAGCGAACCGTGGTTATCAATGTGGCCGGCTTGAGTTCATCCCTCCTTGGTCCCGACACCCCTCACCTCAACCAACTTGCCACCACAGTCGCCCACATCAACCCGGTTTGCCCTGCCGTAACCTGTACCATGCAGGCCACCTATCTGACCGGCAGGCTGCCGGTGGAGCATGGAATAGTCGGCAATGGCTGGTTTTTCAGAGACTTGGGGGAAGTCATGTTCTGGCGCCAGTCCAATCGTCTCGTCCAGGGGGAAAAGCTCTGGCATGTGGGGCGGAAAAGGCATGCCGACTTCACCTGTGCCAACAGCTTCTGGTGGTACAACATGTTTACCGATGCCGACTGGAGTGTGACACCCCGGCCGGTGTACTGCGCCGACGGCCGAAAACTTGCCGACTGTTACTCTCAGCCGCCACAGCTGCGAGAGGACTTCACCAGGCGTTTCGGCACCTTTCCCCTTTTCCGCTTCTGGGGACCTGCCACTTCCATCGCAGCCACCGCCTGGATTGCTGATGCAGCACGGGCGCTGGAGGAAATGTACTCACCCAGTCTGCACCTGGTTTACCTGCCCCATCTGGACTATGTCCTGCAGAAGGAAGGGCCGGACGGGGCAGTGCAAAAAGACCTGCAGGACCTGGATCGGGTCTGCGGCTCGCTGCTGGACTTCTTCCGTGACCGCGGCTGTCGCATCATCCTGCTTTCCGAGTATGGCATTTCAGCGGTCAGCCAGCCGATACACCCCAACCGCCTTCTGAGGGAGGCTGGCCTGCTGGCTGTCAAGGTGGACCTTGGGCGGGAATATCTTGATCCTGCGGCGAGCCGGGCCTTTGCCGTTGCCGATCATCAGGTCGCCCACGTCTATGTGCGTGACCAGCGGGATCTCAAGCGGGTTGAAGCGCTGTTCAGCCAGGTCAGCGGCATTGAACATGTGCTCGACTCGTGCCGGATTAAAGAATGGGGCCTTGGCCATGAACGCTCGGGAGAGCTGGTGCTGGTGGCCGCTAGAGGAAGCTGGTTCAGCTATTATTTTTGGCAGGATGAGGCGAAGGCGCCTGATTATGCGCGGACGGTAAATATCCATGCAAAGCCGGGCTACGACCCATGCGAGCTCTTTTTAGATCCCCAGCTCAAGTTTCCTCTGTTGTCGGCCGGGTTGGCCCTTTTGAAACAGCGGCTTGGCCTGAGGGCACTCCTTGAGGTGATCCCCCTTGATGCGGGGCTGGTCAGAGGCTCCCATGGCAGAATGCCCGAGGAGAGGGGAGAGCTTCTCCCTGCTGCTCTCCTCGGAGCCGCATCTCCTTCAGGCTGATACCATCGCCGCCCAGGATGTCTTCCATGTAATGCTGGATCATATTTTCAGGGAGTAAATCATGCAATTCTTAAAGCCTTACCTTGAGTTGTGCCGGATCAGCAACCTCCCCACGGTCTGGATCAATACCCTTGCTGCTTACATTATCTCCGGGGGGCTTTTCCCTGGTGAAGATATCTCTGTTGCTGCTGGCCATGTCCTGATGTATTGCGGCGGCATGGCCATGAATGACTGGCTTGATCTGGATCTGGACAGCCGGCATCGCCCCGATCGCCCCATTCCTTCCGGCAGGATCAGTGCCGATGACGCCAGAATCACCTGGGTCTCTTTCTTTACCCTTGCATTATGCATCTTCTTTGCAGCAGGCGGATATGTTGCCTTCTGTGCCGCCCTGATTCTCCTGCTCTTCATCATAACCTACAACCTTGGCCACCGGTTTTCTCCGCTGGCCGTCATTCCCATGGCCGGCTGCAGGTTCATGATTTACATCATCACCGGCATTGCCGCTGCCGGAAACACGAACATACTGCTCCTGTTCCTGGCGACGTTTCAATTCGGCTATGTGCTTTTGCTCACACTTATTGCCCGTCGTGAAAAGGGCTTGGGAGAGACAGTCTCGAAAGTGCCGTGGCTGCTGGCCGGCATGCCGCTCCTTGACGGACTCGCTCTGGCCCTGCTGGTAAGCATCGGCTGGCTGGCTGCCGGCGTCGTCGGTGGAGTCGCAACCCTGGCAGCCCAGGGAAGAATCAGGGGGGATTGACAAAGCGGTTCACTTGAAATGTGACCTGTGACTGCCATACTTTCAACTGATCAGCATTATTAGCAATGCCGAGGATCTCCTTTGGCAAATGAACAGTTGACTGAATATTTATGCAAATAAGGGTGTGTTTATAACTGCAGCTAAAATTATTGGAGGAATTACCCATGGAAAGAGCGATGTTTTGCAGGCAGTGCGAACAGGCGGCCCAGGGTGTGGGCTGCGAGGTGATGGGGAACTGCGGTAAAAACCCGGAGGTTGCGGCGCTGCTGGATCTGATGATCCACGGTCTGAAGGGGATTGCCGTTTATGCACACCGGGCTCGGGAACTGGGGGCGAAGGACCGGGAAGTGGACACGTTCATGCTCGACGGTCTTTTCACCCGGGTGACCAATGTCAACTTTGATCCTGAAGATATTGCCCGGCGCCTTCACCAATGCTACCAGATCAAGGAGCGGGCGCGATCCATGTTCGAGCAGGCCTACCAGGATCGCAAAGGGGAAAAAGCGCCGGCATTTGACGCCGGACCTGAGGCATGGAAACCGGCGGAGGACACGGCGGGCCTGATCACCCAGGGCAGACAGTATGGCGTTTTCACCTGGCACCAGGACCCGGATGTGCTGTCGGCAATGGAGTTAGTCATTTACGGTTTGCTGGGCATGGGCGCCTTCGCCTGGCATGCGACGGAGCTGGGCAAGGAGGATGAGGAAATCTATGCCTTCATTCACCGCTCCCTTGCGGCCACGGCGGATCCTCGCACCACCCTCCAGGACTTTGTGGCCCTCGCCCTGGAGTGCGGCAAAATGAACCTGCGGACCATGGAGCTTCTTTATCAGGGCCATGCGGAACGGTTTTCCGACCCTGAGCCAATGAAGGTCAACCTGGGTACCCGTGGCGGCAAAGGGATTGTCGTTTCGGGCCACGACCTGCCCATGCTGGAGGAGATCCTCAAGCAGAGCGAAGGCAAAGGGATCTCAGTTTATACCCATGGTGAGATGTTGCCGGCCAACGGCTACCCCGGCTTGAGAAAGTACCCCCATTTCGCCGGCAACTTCGGCGGTGCCTGGCAGAACCAGACCCGGGAATTACCGGATTTTGCGGGAGCGATCATTTTCAATACCAATTGCATCCAGCGACCTGACCCTTCCTATACCGACCGCCTTTTTACCTGGGGGGTAGTGGCCTGGCCCGGCATCCAGCGTCTTGAAGGGAATGATTTTTCGCCGGTGATTGAAAAGGCCCTGGCGCTGCCCGACCTGCCCGAGAATCCGGGCCAGGAAATACTGGTCGGCTTCGGTCACGAGGCGGTCTTCAAGGTTGCCGGCGCAGTTGTTGATGCAGTTAAAAAGGGGGCAATCCGCCGCTTTTTCCTCATTGGCGGTTGCGATGGGGCAAAACCGGGTCGCAATTACTTCACCGATTTGGCGCAACAGGTTCCCCAGGATTGCGTGATACTGACCCTGGCCTGCGGCAAGAACCGGTTCAATCGGCTGGAGTTTGGCGATATCGGCGGTATTCCCAGGCTCCTGGATGTGGGGCAATGCAACGATGCCTACTCGGCGATCCGCATTGCGCTGGGTCTTGCCGAGGCCTTCGAATGCGGGGTCAACGAGTTGCCGCTGTCCATGATGCTCTCCTGGTATGAGCAGAAGGCCCATGTCATCCTGCTCACCCTTCTTCACCTGGGCATAAAGGGCATACGGCTCGGGCCCACCTTGCCCGCCTACGTTTCACCCGGGGTACTGGACTTTCTTGCCAAGACATACGAACTGGGCCCGACTACGACGGCCGAGGAGGATTTGCGCTTCGCCTTCGGGAATAAATAAAATCAGGCCGCACCTTTTCAATGGCATAGATTGCGTTATCATTAAATGCATTATTTTGAATAAAAACAGGAGGGCAACATGAATCGTTTTTTTTGGCGAGGTGCCGCTGCCATTGCGTTGCTATTGGCTATGGCAGTCGGTACCTGTATTGCAGCCCCGGCCGTATTCGACGTGGACAGGGAGTTCTACCCCTTTTATCCGTCACTTCTCAAATGGAACAAGTCAACGGTGGGATTCACGCCTCCCAGCGAGTGTGGCGGCTGCCACGAAAAGCAGTACCAGGAATGGAACGGCTCGGTGCACCAGCTAGCCTTCCTCGACCCCATTTATCAGGGAGAGCTTAATAAGGCGAACAAAGCGGTGGGACACGACGTGACCCGCCAGTGTGAAGGCTGCCATTCAGCTGCCGGGGTGGTTACCGGCGAAATCAAAGGACCAGGCTTGGCCGGGTTAAGCCCAATGGCTCTGGCCGGTGTTTCCTGTGACATCTGCCATTCCATCAGTGGCACCACCCACTGGCAAACCCCTTCCCATGAGCCGGAAAACGGTTCCATGATCCTCACCCCCGGCCTTGCCGGGCCGGAGGGGCCGGAACTGATCAAGCGCGGTCCGTTTAAGCCTTCAGCCGACTGCGGTGGCGGCTTCCACAAGTGCGAGGAATCACCACTGCATCTTCAGGCAGATCTTTGTGCCTCCTGTCATCAGGTCTACCACTATGATGCCCACTTTCCCATCGAAGCCACTTACCTGGAGTGGAAGCACGGTCCCTATGCCCAGAAGTCAATCCTTTGCCAGGACTGCCATATGGTGGACAGCGCCACCTTCAAACGCTCGGCGGATGATTTCAAGAAGCCCGAAAGGTCAGAGTATCGCCATTATTTCAACGGCGCCAACTTCCTCCTCTATTATCTGGCAGGAGCGGCAGCGGAGAAAGCGGGGATAAGGAGCTGACAGCATCGCTGAAGGAAAAATACCAGATGGCGGTGGATCGCCTGCAAAGCGCCGCTGCCCTGGAACTGACGCCGCTTTACCAGAAAGGCCAGTTGAGCGAGCTCAGGGTGAGGGTGAAGAATATCCGCGCCGGACACAATCTTCCCACCTCCCTGACCAACATTCGGCAGATGTGGTTGGAGGTAACGGCAAAAGACGAGAAAGGCAAGATCATCATGGCCAGCGGCGCCTTGGACAAGGATGGCAGCTTGCCGGAAAATAGTCGGGTCTTCAACTCCGACGGGATGGGCAAAGACTTTCATTTTTCGCTTGATCCGTGGGTAATAACTGCCTTTTCCCGGCACGACACCATTCCTCCCCGCGGCTACAAGGACGTTTTCTACGGAATGAACGGCGCCAAGGGGGCGAAAAAGATAACCATCGAGGTAAAGCTTCGCTATCGCCAGGCAGACCAGAAGGTGGCTGAGTCACTGCTTGCTGCGGTGCCGAAAGACATCAACCTGAAGGAAATTTATGGTCTGGAAAAAGTGCCGTCACTGCCGGTGGTCGACATGGTGCTGGAGCGAAAGACGTTTGAGGTGAAAAAATAAAGTGATTAGAGCTGTTGGCTCAGCTCGATCCCCTGGTGTTCAAGCTCTACGAATTCGGTGACCACCAGGCTGCCCGATGATTTCAGTTGCAAGCCTCTGACCTTTACCGGAAAAGCGCTGTTGATTTTCCAGAGGGCCACCGTCTGGTGCGCATCGTTGCGGAGAGTAATGCTGAGGGTGCGGCGCTCAATGTTGCGGGGCTTTACGCTGCAGAGCCACTTGTAGAAATCGGTGCCGTAAGAGAGCAGCCCGTCTCTCAAAATCAGGGTGGCCGTCTGCAGCTTCAGCTTCTCCCGGTCATGGAGGGCCAGATCCTCCTGGCTGAGGGTAATCTGTGAAAATCCTGCAAAGACACCGTTACTTTCCACCAGATATCTGTATTGGTATAAAGGACTCTGTTCGTCCATAAGATGGATCTCCTTGTGGGAATATAAAGATTGAAGAGGATTTATCAAAAGATTAAAACAATTTTATCATAAAAGTGTGGCAAAACAGCTCTCCATGTGGAAAAATAAAACTGTTTTAGTATTTGTTACTTTCTGCCGAAGAATGCATTGAAATGAAAAAGGAGGATTCATCATGAAAAGAAAAATTCTGTTGCTTGCATTACTGTCCATCTTTGGGGTGTTGTCCATTGCATTTGCTGAAGCACCTAGGAACCCAGGCCCGGAGATAATCAACCTGAAGATGGGGGTGATGGTACTACCCTTTGAGCACAGGAAGCATCAGATAAGCGTGAACGACGAATGCTTTCACTGCCATCCAAAGCAAACCGGTGGCAAGATTGACAACTGGGGCAAAGACATGGCCCACGAACTCTGTATCAGCTGCCATGATCTGGAGGAAAAAGGCCCGATCGAGTGCAAGCAGTGTCACAAAAAGAAATAAATCCCGCGATCATCATGGTTACAAATCTGACGGCTTTTGTCTGATCTGTGCCATGGTGGGATAATGGAAAAAGAAGAGGCTGCCTGACCGGCAGCCTCTTCTGCAATTATGCCTGGTCGACAATGGCCGCCCAATCTGGAGGCAGCCGGTTTTCCATGTCTTCCATGAGCTCCGCCCCTTCTTCGGTCTCCTTTACGCAGTGCAATACCCGCCCCACAAGATCCCGTGCCTCCTGCCAGTTCAGGTGTAGCTCTTCTCCCACTGCATAAAAAAAGTCATCCACTGCCAGCTGTGGAGATATCTGTCGATGACGTTGCAGATTCTCAAGATCCAACTCAGGGGGAAGATAATTTGTCAGTTCCCTTGCCTCATCCTCACCAATTTTGCCGGTCAGTACCCCGAGGACGATCTTGATGGCAGAATCAGCGGCCTGCTCGTCATTGATGAACGGTAGTCCCATTACCTGTTCCAGGTAGCTGCGGTAGTTCATGGCTGCCTCCTTTGGTTTTGTCATTCTAGCTGGTAAGTCTGCAGAATCCTGCGGATGGATGGTGAATAAAGGGAAACCGGCGGCAGATATTGCTCGATCAGTTCCCTATTCCAGCGACAGCCGGTGCGTCGGTACTCCTCTCTGGTGGTGAATTGGTAGCGGTAGTAGAGCGCCCGCAGCTGCCGGGGTGGCTTGTCGGGGAAAGGGTTCTTTTTCAGCAGGCCAAGCACCTGCCGGTTACCTTGCAGAAGCTTGACCAGGAGATGAATCAACCAGAGCGGCCGGCCGGGGGAAGGCATGGCGGCAAACCACATCAGCCAATCGAGACGCAGGTGATAGGGGGCGATGAATGGCGGCATTCGCCGCGGGTCCCCCGGCTTGCCGCGGAACTCATATTCCTGCCAGCCGTTGGCGAAGCTCGATTCCTCTGCCGTTCCCTCAATGACGATTTCAAACCTTTCCCGGGTAATACTGCCGAAGGCGCCGTAGGTATTGACCAGATGGAATGGATCGAAGCTGGTGTTCATGATCTGGGCCGGGGAGATCATGTTGAGTATTGGTCTGAGACTGAGAATGGCGACGATATCACCACCCCCCAACAGGCGACCCCCAGCAGCGGCGGCGGGGGCAGAAGCGACGGAATCTCCACCGGTAGGAACGACAGCTGCTGTGAACCAAGGGTAGCGAAACAGAGAAAGAAGGTAAGCCAGTTGAGCCAGGCAAAGTTGCCGCTGGCCATGATCGAAAGAAGAAACAGGGCCGAGATGATGCCGGCGATGGCTGCCAACGGCTGGGGGGCAAAATAGAGGAAAGGCATGCCCAACTCCGCCAGGTGGTTAAAAGCGACTCCGCCCCGATGAACCCAGGGGGGCAGCAGATGAAAAAATCGGCTGGCGGGGTTCGGCATGGGCTGGGTCTCAAAGTGATAGTCAAGGCAACTCAAGTCGCGCCAGCACGGGTCACCGCGCATTTTGATCAACCCGGCGCCGAACATGACGCGAAAGAGCAGCCAGCGGAACAGCCAGATAATGGCAACGGGGGGCTCGATCTGGGCCGAGCCGAGAAAGATGGCGAGGAAGCCGCATTCCAGCAGCAGTGATTCCCAGCCGAAGGCATAGAAGATTTGGCCGATGTTGACGTAGGAAAGATAGATTGCCCAGAGCAGGAACCAGACGGCCATGGAAACCACTGGTCCATATTGCTCCGAAAGCCCGGTCAGGGCCGACAGGGAGAGACCTGTGCCAAGCCAGGCAAAGATGAGATAGGCCTTGTCGGTGGGGAAGAGATAGAAAATGCTGGGAGCGGAACGGAAGGGTATCACCTGCATCTGGGCCGAGGCCGGGAGCAGGCCCTTTTCGCCGCATAAGGGCCGGAACTGGTTCAGTGCCACGAGAAAAGCCATCAGGTAGATGAAGGCTAAACCCCGCTGCAGCAACAGCCTTGTCAGCCAGTATTCCGAGGATTCCACGGAAACCTCCGGGGACAGAGGGATATAAAAAAGTATAGCAGCTGTGGTGGCAATTGGTATTTCTTGATTGAAATGGCGGGGGCGCAATAATCAGAAACATGAAAAGGCGGCAGCAGTTTCGCCGCCGCCTTCTGGTCAGTGGAAGGTCTTGGTCTCTTCGCCAAACAGCTTAAGGTAAGATGCGGGAAGCTGGGAGAGCACATCTTCGATTTCACCCCGGCTGACAGCCCGGCATAATACCGAGATAACCGCCGTGGCATGCTGCTCGGCCATCTGCGGATCCGTGCCTTCGCGCTCGCCAATCCTCTGCAAAAATTCGTCCAGCTGCATCTTGCTGCGCTTTTCCGGCTGTTGCAGAAACCGCTGCAACTCCCTCGGCAGCTGGGCGGCAAGCTGTTCCGCCTCGCCCTGGAACAGTCGTTCTCCCAGCGTCTGCAGCGTCGCCTGGACTGCCCTTAGTGCCTTATCCTTTCCGTCGCAGCCGGCCTGTTCCTGGACGCTCTTGATGAATTGATGGTAGTCCATTTGGTTCCTCCTTTACGTCAGGTTTCCGGATTTGCTGTTATTGAACAAGCATAACACCTGGGCTCTGACGGTCAATCGGGCCCTGTTGCCATGGAGGAGGCCTTAGCTTGCAAATGGTGCCCGTAACAGTTGATGTGGCAGCCCGTGCCGCAAGTCATCCTGTCGGCCTGCCCAGGCCGTGATAACTGTCACATATTTTATCTTCTGGAAGGCGCTATCCTGCATGCATGGTGTTTGACAAAAAATCAGACAAATACTCATCCTTTGGAGAAACGATTATGACAAGAAGAATAATGACTATCAGTGCTTTGCTTGTTGCGGTACTGCTGCAAAGTACTATCCATAGCTTTGCCGCTGCCGGCACCCATATCAGCGAGAAAGAAATGCTGTACAAGGCAAATTGCGCCGTTTGCCATGGTCAAGCCAAGCGCGGCCAATCTGCTGCCATGATTCAGAACGGCATCAGAAAAAATACCGGTGGCATGGGTTCCCTCAGATTTCTCAGCAGCAAACAAATACAGGATATTGCGAATTTCTAAGGCCGCAGCCTTTGCTAAGGCCGGCAATTGATAAAATAATTTAATTAGATATAATCCTCTTTAGAAAGGTCTCTAAAGAGGATTTTTTTATGCAGCGAGATTGGCTGAGATTTGTCGTCTCCCTTAGCTTCATGATGCAACTGTTGGCCGTGAGCGGGTGGTGCGAAAGTCTTCCTGGTGAGATGAACCTATCCCTTGAACAGGCTATAGGGTTGGCAATCAACAGAAACCTGGAGGTGCAGAACGAATCTCTTTCGGCTTTCACGGCAGAAATTGAGGCTCTCCGCAGCCGGGCGTTTTACAACCCTGTGCTGAGTCTTTCAGCCGACAGTGGCATAAACGCTATCCCTGGGGACATTCCGCGCACAAGAAATACAACGGCTGATCTGCGGTTGACTCAGTCCCTGCCGACCGGCGGTAGCATCTCCGCTACTTCCCAGACCGGCTATACGGCGGCCTTATCCAGTAACCCCGAATTCTCCGCCACAGACTGGCAATCATCGTTCGGCCTCAACGTCAGCCAGCCGTTGTTGCGAAATGGGTGGCGAGAAACGACCGAATTTCCCATTTACGTCGCTGACCTTAATGTTAAAGATTCCCTGGAGCGGTTCGATTCCGTCATTACCGATACCCTTCTCTCTGTGATAACCTCATATAATCGCCTCTATACCCTTAGACAGATCCTTGAATCGAGAAAAGCAGCCCTTGTTTCGGCAGAGCAATTCCTGGCTGAAATAATGCTGAAAGTGACACCGGAAAACCCATTGGCCATGGAAGTGGCAGATGCTGACTTCGCCTTCGTTCAGCGGCGGAGGGATCTTGTGGAAGCGGAGCGAAATCTGAGGGACCATGAGGCGGGATTCCGGTACGTCATTGGTCTGGAAACAAAAACCAGCATTATCCCCGTTGATCCTCCTTCACGGGAGGAGCCACAAGAGACTGAGGAACAGGCGGTGGCCGCCGCCTTTGTTTTCCGGCCGGATCTGGAGCAGCTCCGATCTTCGTTGAATGTGGCGGAAATGCAGGCGCGGATCGCAAGGCGCCAAATAATGCCGGAGCTTGATATTGCTGCCAGCGGCGGGGTGAGCGGCACCGGTGGCAGTATCAGCGATAATTGGCAGGAAATAGTGGACGGCAAGAGACGATTCTGGACCGTCGGACTGCAATTCAGCTATCCCCTGGGCAATACGGCGGCTGTCAACGACTACCGGCGGAGCAAAGTCAGAATGGAGCAGGTTCAGAACCAGATCAAATCCCTGAGCTGGAGAATCCAAAACGATGTGGAGTCGGACCTGCGGGCGCTTATTTCTGCGCGTTTGCAGGTCCGTATGGCCGACAGGTCTTTGAAAGTGGCAGAACAGCGTCTGGATGAGTACCGAAGGCGAAACCTGGCGGGCACCAGCACGGTTCAGGATGTAATTGACGCGGAAAATGACCTCATCAATGCCCGGAATTCCCAGGCCAATGCGGTGGAGGTTTTTGCCAATTCAGTCGCCAGGCTCAGGAGGGACACCGGCATGCTCATGGATTACTATGGCATCAGTACTGGATGTCAGGCACCCGGGGAAGCTAAGCAAAGGGGGGCCGTCATTACCTGGTCTCTGAAGGGGTGTACAGTATTAACAAAATCCAGTTCTGAATGGGTTGGGCCGCCTATGCAAAAGCCGAAGGACGACATTCAATTGGAGGCTGGATTTCTGCCTGCGAGAGTCGGCAAAGAGGCATCCTTCCTCAATGGGAAGGATGCCTTGATCATGGCTGGCATGGTCCTGATTTATCTGCTGGTAGCCCTCTACAATCTGGGCAGCTTCAACGTGCCGACGAGTGTGTGGCAACCGCGGCAAGCGGGGGAATCGGCAGTGTTTGAGCTGGGGCGAGAGATCCCGGTCGCCAGAATCTACTATTACTGTGGTATCAATGAAAACAGCTTTGCCGGGGCCAGATTCTCCCTTCATTATGAAAAGGATGGCTTTTTCCGTCCCCTGACCAAGATCGAAAAGAACGACTGCAATATCTGGAAGTATCAGCAGGTTGACGTAACCACCACCCGCCTTAAGATAATAGCCGATTCTCCCGGGGGGACGTTGAATGAACTGGCCATCGTGGCCAAAGGGACATGCGCTCCCTTGGCCGGTGTCAGGGTGGTCGATCATGAACCGGGGATCGGGAAGGGCGACCCAATCATGCTCTTTGACGAGCAGCAGACCTTCGCTTATGTGCCTTCATTTCTCAGCGGCTTTTATTTTGACGAGATCTATCATGGCCGGACCGCCTATGAGCAGCTGCAACGAATGGAGCCATATGAGAATACCCATCCTCCCCTGGGAAAGCTGCTCATTGCTTCCGGGATCGCCACCTTTGGCATGAACGCCTTCGGCTGGCGAGTGGCCGGCACCCTTTTCGGGGCAGCATTGCTGCCGCTGATGTATCTCTTTGGCAAGAGGGCCTTCGGCACAGGCTTTTTCGCCTTCTGCGCCGCTTACCTGATGATGGTTGATTTCATGCATTTCACCCAGTCAAGGATAGCGGTGATCGACGTCTTCGCCGTTGCCTTCATTACTCTGATGTATTATTTCATGTATGATTTCTACATGAACAGCAATCCCCTTATCGGCCTGCAAAAAGCAGGGTCCTCGCTGTTTCTGAGCGGGATATGTCTCGGGCTTGGCGCGGCAGCAAAATGGATCAGCCTTTATGCCGGTGTGGGCCTGACCCTGCTCGTGGCCCTGCACCTATATGAAAGCTGCAGAAATTATCGGTTGCAGCTGGGGGTTCAGCGTCTTTTCTGGTGTTATCTGCTGCCGGTGGCTTGTCTGTACCTCATATCCTTTTTGATCATTCCCACAATCATCTACTTGCTGTCCTACATTCCCTTTTTGCTGGTCAAAGGCCAGTCCCACGGACTGATGGACATTCTGCGAAACCAGCGTGACATGTTTTCCTACCACAGTCAGCTGCAGGCGACGCACCCTTTCTCTTCCCCCTGGTGGAGCTGGCCGTTGAACATGCAGCCGGTCTGGCTTTATCAGGGTCAGGAACTCCCCCACGGGCAGGTCTCTACTATTGCCTCCTTTGGTAACCCGGCCATCTGGTGGACCGGCATACCTGCCGTCATAGCCGCTGTCATAATTGCCCTGCGCCAGCGTCAGCGCGGCATGATCGTGATCTTTACCGGCTTTGCATTCCAATATCTGCCGTGGATCTTTGTCAGCCGCCTGACCTTCATTTACCATTTTTTTTCGGTGTTGCCGTTCATGATCCTGGCCCAGGTTTATGTGATGCAGAAGGCTATGGAGAGATGGCCCGGGGCCCGTTATCCGGCACTGGGCTACCTTGCCCTGGCGGGGTTGCTGTTCATCGTCTTTTATCCTGTTCTGTCGGGGCTGCAGGTCCCGGCAGCCTATGTAAACAGGCTCAGGTGGTTTAATAGCTGGATTTTCTGACCTGCTGCACAATTTGAACCTGGATCGAGGTTGTGCACAAACTAGATAGTGTCCATCCGGAAACACCGGATGTGACACTAGCAGTTTCCAGATTGGAAAACTAGATATCAACCGGAGGTCACTATGTCTGAGGCAATCATGTTTTCGGTCGTGGTGCCAGTCTATAATGAGGAAAAGGTGCTTCCCGAAATGTACCGACGGCTGCACGCCGTCATGGAGGGGCTAGGCGAGCCCTATGAGATCATTTTCGTCAACGATGGCAGCTCCGACCGGACCTTTGCAATCCTGAACCAGATCTGTGAACAGGACCGCAACATCAGGATCATCGATTTCGCCAAGAATTTCGGCCATCAAACGGCCATCACCGCCGGCATGGATTATGCCGATGGGCAAGCGGTGGTGGTTATCGACGCGGACCTGCAGGACCCTCCCGAGGTGATCCCGCAAATGATATGCCTGTGGCAGGAGGGTTATGATGTGGTCTACGGCAAACGAAACGAGCGAAAAGGGGAGACCCTGTTCAAGAAGCTCAGCGCTTCACTCTTTTACCGGGTGATGCGCAAGATGACAGATGTGGACATCCCCCTTGATACCGGCGATTTCAGGTTGATCGATCGCAAGGTCTGCAACGCGCTCAAATCCATCAAGGAGAGAAATCGCTATGTGAGGGGGATCATCAGCTGGCTCGGGTTCAAGCAGATCGGCGTTGCTTTCGCACGGGAGGAGCGCTACGCCGGTGAAACAAAGTATCCCTTGAAAAAAATGGTCAAATTTGCCTTTGATGCCATCACCTCTTTTTCATTCAAGCCCCTGAAACTCTCCTCTTACCTGGGAATGCTGCTGTCATTTTTCAGCTTTCTTTACCTGATGGTGGTCCTCTACCAGAAGTTGTTTACCAACTACACCGTTGCCGGCTGGGCCTCCAGCATGGTCATCAGCCTGTTCTTCAACGGTATTGTCCTGATGATGCTGGGCATCGCCGGCGAATACATCGGCAGGATCTATGACGAGACCAAGGGCCGGCCGCTTTACGTGGTGCGCCAGGTGAGGAATTTTGCCGTGGAGAAAGACTGCGGCGACAGACAGTAGTTACCGTCACTCCAATGAAGGTTGTTGTTTGGGCTTCCGCCAGACTCCGAGGATGGCTCTGACCAACACCATAAACAGGACCAGGTTGGCTGCGGATGTGACGAGCAACAATGGGTCGAAGCTGGGGATATGAAAGACGTCATTGGTGCTGGCAATGAGCACATGGCCCACGTTGAGCAGCTGAGTAATGGTGAAGCCGGCAAAGATAAACAGTATCTGGCGGCTGCCGGTGTAGAGAGCGGCCAGCAGGGCGAAAATCAGCACCGGGAAAAGATAGCGTTCATGCATCCGGGCGGAAAAGATAAAGACGGCAGCAATTAGAAATAAACCCATCAGGTACAGTCTGGCCTGGACTGGTCCGTAAAAATAGATGACCAGTGAGAACAGCGTGGCTATTACGATGGAAAAGGTTCCCCAGTTCCTGAAAGTGAGGAACAACCAGGGGGCAGTTTCGGACCTGAAATTGGCGCCGCTCAGGGCGAACAGATTGAAGGCATTGACCGTGGCGTAGGGGTAAGAGGTCAGGGTGGCGCCATAGTGCTTGAAGATCCAGAGCGGTCCCTCTCTGAAGGCAAAGGGAGCAATCCCCACCAGAAAGACCATGATTCCGGCGGCCATAGGGGGCCCAATGCTCTTCCAGGCTTTCGCCTGTGGCTGAAGCAGCAGCCCGATTGCAACGACAAGCAGGAGCGGAGTGAATATAAGGGCCTGGGGCTTGATCAACAGCGCCACCCCAAAGAGGCTAACTGAACTGATCAAGCGGCCATTGCTTAACCTGACCACCGCCAGCACAATGAAAAAGGTGAAGACAGCATCCACCTGCCCCCAGACAGATGAATCAAGGATCACGGCCGGGTTGAAGCCGTACATGAGGGCCAGGGCAGAGGCCGCCCGCTTGCCATTGTGTCTGCAGGCCAGTCGGTACACCAGCACGACTGTGGCCAGGTCAGCCAGTATTGCCGGCAGCTTTATCAACGCCAGGAAGGCAGTGGACCGGTCGGGCAGGAGCAGAAATTCCTTGAGCTTGCCCACCAAAAAGAGCAAATACATGTAGCCTGGCGGGTAATCGGCGAAAAACCCCCCGGAGTAAAAGCCGCAAAGATCATCGGCAGCCCTCATCGCCCACGCCTGGAAGGTCTGCACATCGCAGGCATAGCCTTCCAGTGATGCCGCCAGCAACAACCTCAATCCCAACATGATAGTCAAGGTCAGCCATAACAGCCATGGTGGCGGCTCTGTTCCATAACTATCCCCACTGTCGGGCAGAGCATATTTCCCCCCCAGCTTCATACCAAGGACAAAAAGTACCGAGACAAGCGCAAGCAGGACATATAATTCCATTATTCACCTCAAATGGGTCCCGATTCAGACTTGAAGACCCACAGCCTGTTGCCTGAGAAGCTGATCATCATGGTGAGGAGGGTCGCGGCGATTTTTGCATAAAGAAGAGGCAGCTGCAGCAGAGAGTGAAACAGAAATACCAGCAGAATGGAAATGATCAGGGAGGCCAGATTGACGGTGGCGAATCTCAGCAGTTCTGCGGTTCTGATGCCGGTCACGCCAAAGGTCCAGTACTTGTTGAAAATATAGCTGTTGACGATGCCACTGCCGTATGAGCAGGTTTGGGCAAGCAGGTACGGCATGCCAAGTCGGTCCAGCAGAAAAAACAGTCCAAAATCGACGGCTGTATTGAGAACCCCAACCAGGTTGAAGCGGACCAATTGTTTCAGTAAGGGCAAAAGCGTCCTGGGCCCACTGCCTACAAGCGTCTTTTCCTCATGGGAACTCATTTTTAAACTATACAATAACTTTTTAACGTTGCATTAATTTTAATATGTGATGGCTAATTTAAGCGTCTTGACATGGGCGTGCTGACCAGTAGAATGCATAGTATGTGACAATTTTAATTGTCTGATTCTTGCCATAAGAAGCATCGCCCCGACAGCAGATTTGCGGTTGCCGAAAGGCGAAGCAAGGCGCTACCTGGCCTAAAAAATAAAAGGAGGTACGGCATGGTAAACCGATTGAAGAAACTTCTGGCGCTCCTTATATGCATGAGCTTCCTGCAGTTAGGAGCAATGGCCGCCGCCAATGAAAATGATGATCAAGGTGCGGCGACTGGTGGCAGCACTTATGAGCGGGACGATGACGACGAGAATGGAGACAGGGACAGAGATAGAGAAGATGATGGAGATAAAGACGATGATGGAGATAAAGAAAAAAAGCGAAAGGTGAAACCATCACCAAGCCCAAAGCCGAAAGCAACTCCGACTCCTAGGCCAAGTCCGACTCCGACAGCAACTCCGACTCCGACAGCAACTCCGACTCCGACAGCAACTCCGACTCCGACAGCAACTCCGACTCCGACAGCAACTCCGACTCCGACAGCAACTCCGACTCCGAAGCCAAGTCCGACACCGACACCAACAGCGACACCAACACCAACACCAACACCAACACCAACGCCAACACCAACAGCAACACCAACACCGAGACCAAGCCCTACTCCGACACCAACAGCGACACCTACGCCAAGACCAAGTCCAACTCCGACCCCGACTGCTACGCCAGCCACTGGTGCAAGTCTGTACCAGACTTACTGCTCAGGCTGCCATGGCTCAGCATCCGGAAAAGGCTGGACCGCCACGGAGATCCAGAGTGCCATAAACAATAACAGGGGAGGGATGGGTTTCCTTAGTACTTTGACTCCAACTCAGGTAACCGCGATCTCAACTGTAACGCGTTAATACCCGAGGCTAATGAAGCGAAGGTAAAAACCCTCATCTGCAGCGTTGCCTGAACCAACCCTCACTGAAAACTTTTAAACAATCGGGGGGCTCCTTAGCAGGGAGCCCCCTTTCTGTTGGATAAAACGAACTTTTTTGCTTCGCTGTAAATCACCTTTTCCGATTCGTTCGAAAGCCTATTTGGTCGCCGCTGGTGTGATTTCGAATATCCTTACCTTGCCCGGCGTCAGTTTCACCTTCTCCAGTACTTTGCCTTTGAATGACTCATAGGGTGATGGCGTCCCATCCAGGGCATATTCGGTGGCAGTTGCACCAGGGCGGGTCGTCAGGCGCAGGGTCGGGTTGCTGCGCTTGTCCCAGACGAACAGCACCTGGCGCCCGTCAGGCCTGACAAACAGGTGATGATAGAGATCGCCTTTTTTACCGGAAGTAACCTCAACCTTCAGCTCCCGGTCCGCCACCGTCAGAGTCCCCACGTTGAGCAATGCGATCAGCCGTTTCAATGTGAAAAAAGCCATCTTTCTGGTGCGGTCGGGACGGGTTATGCCCAGATAGTAGTTCTCCTCATCACCGATGACCGTTTCCGACTTTTTCCGCTCCTTGATCTGATAAATGCCGATATGCTCCACCCGCGGTGAAGCCAGGAAGGTGGCAAAGGCCCGGGCCCACCAGTTGGCCTGGTCGGTTTCACTCTTCCCGGGCGAGGTGGAGTAACCCGCCTCGTTAATCCAGATCGACTTCTTGCCACAATATTGATCGGCCCATGGCAGGAAGGTCTTCTGGAAGTGGCCGGGATAACCCTGGTCCAGGTAGTTCTCCAGGACTACATTTTTTGCGGTCCAGGTTTCCGGGTAGGCATGGAAGGGGATGACATCAAAATTGCCGCCATTGCCATGGCTATCACACGCCTCTTTGATCCAGTCCGCATCGGGATAAACCATGCCGCCAAAGATGATCTGCTTCTTCGGGGAGGTGCCCCGGATGGCGGTTGCCGCCTCTTTCAGGACCTGATTATATTCGGCAGCGGTACCATCCCACCACTGTCGGACGTTTTCCTCATTGTAGATCTCATAGGAAAGGATGTTGCCATACCCTGACATGGCGGTGGTCAGGGAGGAGACGAAATTAGCCCAGTCCCCTAATTTAGCAGGGGGGTCATTCCATGCTTCCGTGTCGGTTCCCCCCTTTGCCGCCCATGGTGCGGTGTACCCCAGATAGGGCCGGAGTTTCATCCCTTCTTTGACAGCGAGGTCGGCAAAACGCTGCAACCAGTTAAAATCAAATTTGCCCCTGGCTGGCTCATAGTCTCCCCAGGGAAAGCTTCCCCTCCAGGTCGTGACTCCCAGTTCCTTCATGAGCTGGAAGTCCAGCGCCACCTCTTTAAGGTCTTCCCCCTTGACGTAGTCCTGCAGGATACTGAAAGACACCGGTTTAGCAAAGGAAACAGCCGGGACTGCGGTAGTGACCTTGCCCCCAGTGGCTGATCCCTGGCCGGAAGAGGGGAGGTGGCTGCAGGCACTGGATAAAAACAGAACGAGTGAAACGATAACTGCAGACAGCTTGGGCATTGTTAACCCTCCACATTAAATAAATTTTATAAGAGTATAGCAGACAGCTTTTCCTCTGCCCTGTTTTTGGCCAGCGGGGGTGATTTTCCTCACTTTAATATTGCCTCGAATCCTTCAGACTAAGAGTGCAGCGCTCGCAGGAGTACCAAACAAGCGGAGCGCTATCTCTGTACGTAAAGGAAATGGCTTCCATGGAAGATATGGAAAATAACGATTCAATATTTGTGAAAGGTATGACATGGGTCGGCCTGAACGCCGAAAGGACCCGCCAGATCAGTCGTGCGCTCGGCTTTGTCAGGCCCCATCGCAAGACAGTGGCCATAATCATGGCAATAATGCCAATTATTGCAGCCCTTGGCGCCCTGGAGCCGCTCATTTACAAGCTGGTTTTTGACCGTCTTGCTGGTCACGAAGGAGTCAGCAGTGTGCTGATGGCAGTGGGGGCCATCATGGTTGCGGCCCTGACTCGGGAAGGTTTCAATGTTATTTCCACTCGCCTCAGCTGGAGGGTCAGGCTGGCGGTGAATTATCACCTGCTTAATGCGACCACCAGCCGGATCCACTCGCTGCCCCTTTCCTTTCACCGTGGCGAGACGGTCGGCGGCCTCATGACCAGGCTCAATCACGGCATCAACGGCTTTGTTGCCGCCGTTGCCGAGATCGCTTTCGGCATTTTGCCCGGGTTGATTTACCTGGCCATTTCAGTGGTGGTGATGATCCGTCTCGACTGGCGGCTGTCCCTGGTGGTCATCCTGTTCGCACCGCTGCCGGCCCTGATCGGCATCTTCGCCTCCCGGGAGCAGATTGCCAGGGAAAGCTCGCTGCTCTACCGGTGGGGGATGATATTCTCCCGCTTCAATGAGGTCTTGGCGGGGATCGTCACCGTCAAGAGCTTCGCCATGGAAGAGACCGAACGGAAACGATTCATGGATGACGTGGCCGATGCCCATGGCATTGTCCGACAAGGGAGTGGTGACGGACACGAAAATAGGCGCCTCCCAGAACCTGGTGGTGATGCTGGCCAAGGCCAGTTCCATCGGCTGCGCGGTCTTTCTCATCTCCCGTGGGGAAACCACCGTGGGAACCCTGATGGCCTTTCTCGGTTACCAGGGGGTCTGTTCGGCCCGGTAAACAGCCTGACCAGTGTCTATCAGACCCTGCGCAAGGCGACCATTTCCTTCGATATCATATTTTCCATCCTCGATGCCGAGGACCAGCTTCAGGATGCCCCCCATGCGGTGGCGGTGCAGCAGGTCAAAGGGGAGGTGCGTGTTTCGCAAGGTCAATTTTGCCTACAGCGAAGAACGGACGATCCTGAGCGATATCAACATCCACGTGCGGGCGGGAGAAACGGTGGCCATCGTCGGCCCAAGCGGCTCCGGCAAAACGACACTGATCTCACTGTTGCAGCGGTTTTATGACCCCACATCCGGTTCCATAAAGCTGGATGGCGTAGATCTGCGCTTCCTGCAGCAGCTCTCCCTGCGGCAGCAGATCGGTGTAGTGCTGCAGGACGCCCTGGTTTTCAACGACACCATCCGCAACAACATTGCCTACGGCAAGCCGGAGGCGATGCAGGCCGACATCGAGGCGGCGGCAGTGGCAGCCAACGCCCATAAGTTCATCTGCCAGTTGCCCGGCGGCTATGACTTTGTGGTTGGGGAAAGGGGCAGCCGTATTTCCGTGGGGGAAAGGCAGCGGATCAGCATTGCCAGGGCACTGCTGAAAAATCCGTCCCTGCTCATTCTGGACGAAGCGACTTCGGCGCTGGATGCGGAATCGGAAGTCCTGGTGCAGGGGGCATTGGACCGGCTGATCAAGGGACGGACCAGCTTCATCATTGCCCACCGCCTCTCCACCATTGTCGGTGCTGACCGAATCCTGGTATTAAAGGATGGCCGCATCATCGAGTCGGACACCCATGCAGCACTGATGAAACAGGGGGGGTATTATGCCTCGTTGGTGGAGTGTCAGTCGCGGGGGTTGCTGTTGGCGAGCTAGCCGTTTCAACCATAAGTCAAAAGAAAAAGGACCATCCGATCGTGAGGTCCTTTTTTTGATCGAGCAAAATCTAGTCCTTTTCCTAAAAATCCAGGGGACTCTCGGGCTCTTTTATTGTTCTTACCGGCACGCAGTGGGTGTAGATCATGGTGGTCTTAAGACTGGCGTGGCCAAGGAGAGCGGCCATCGACGCTACCGTGACTCCACGACCTTGGGCCTATATGATCAACTGCACCCATGCTTCCTTTGCCAGTTCGGCGCTGATGCATATAACGAATTCTTCAGCCCTGGTTCGGCAACGAGTCATCGGGTTGTTGGCCAATACTGCAGCGGTTAGCCCCAGATCTTAACGATAGCACCAGGTTGGTGGAGGAAGACCCGGGAATTTTCGGAAACTCTGTCGCAGCACTGCACCGGGAATTGGGTTTGAAAATTCTGGGGGGGGTGTTGCGGGACCGACGACCGGCATATCAGGTCTTTGGCCGCACAGCTTGCAAAAAGGACGGACATGAACGAGAGCCCAACCAACGCCTTGCACCTGCCCCAAAAGACTGGCAGGTGAAGGCTCACCACGTGTGCGCCCGGCAGGGCGCGTGTCGCGAAAGCGACGTATGATCAACTGTGGTGGTTGATTATTGACTTGGAGGTGCAAGTCCTCTACGGACCCTGATGGTGGGAACCGTTAGCCGGACGGCAAGGGTGTCCGTCGCGAGGCGGAATCTGAAGGAAGCCGCAGGCAAAATCCTGGCCCGACGAACAGAAATCGCATAAGAGGCAGTCGTATCCGGGCGAGAAGGCACGTGACTTCAAAGCCCAATAACCATCCAGAGGGTGCGGCTGTAAATGCGGCGGGTATATGGGATGAAGGTCACGCGCATTACCCGGGGAGGTCTGTCGTCCCGCACTGGGCGAAATCCGGTGCAGGGGAGCTGAAAAGCAGCTCCCTCATGTTCGGCAGAAGTCAGCAGAAGCCATAGTAGTCGGCTTGACCAGTCGATGAAGGGCGGAACATGAAACGACGAAAGGGAGCCCTGAATTTCGATGACGACAGGAGCAGCAGAAGGCCGGGAAGAGATGCCCGGCGCCAACACGGAGTGGAGCGGCCGGAAGCCGAAGGGTGCCGGGGTTGGTGCAGCAAGCGTCACGGGAAGGACGGAACAGACCACTTTCGAGACGGAACGACTGATGGAGGCAATCATCAGCCGTGGCAACATGATGGCAGCCCACTCACGAGTGGTAGCCAACAAGGGTGCGCCCGGTATCGATGAGATGCCGGTAACAGCCCTGAAAGGTTACCTGCAAGAAGAGTGGCCGCGCATCAAAGAAGAACTGCTGGCGGGCAAATACCACCCGCAACCGGTACTGAAGGTAGAAATACCTAAACCAGGAGGCGGCACAAGGATGCTGGGGATACCCACCGTTCTCGACCGTCTCATCCAGCAGGCAGTGCATCAGGTTTTGAGCCAAAAGTTTGATCCAGACTTCTCCGCGAACTCCTACGGGTTTAGACCCGGTAAGAGTGCCCATCAGGCAGTAAAAGCCGCTCGACAGCACGTCATAAGCGGCAAACGCTGGGTGGTCGATATGGACCTGGAGAAGTTCTTTGACCGCGTCAACCACGACATTCTCATGTCACTGGTCAAGCGCAAGGTTAAAGACCAACGGGTACTGAAGCTGATCGACAGCTACCTGAAGGTCGGGATATTTGAAGGAGGAATCATCTCACCACGACAAGAGGGGACACCGCAAGGCGGACCACTCTCGCCACTCCTTTCAAACATCCTTTTGGACGAACTCGACAGGGAACTGGAGAAACGAGGTCATGCCTTCTGCCGCTATGCCGACGATTGCAATATCTATGTTGCGACCAAGGCCAGCGGTGACAGGGTTATGGCGTCAATCACCCAGTACCTGTCAGAGCGGCTCAAGCTCACTGTCAACCAAGCCAAAAGCCCGGTAGGCCGACCGTGGAACAGGATATTCCTTGGGTACACCATGTCCTGGCATCCGACAAAAGCCCGCCTGAAAGTGGGCGATAAAGCGGTAGCCAAGATCAAGGATTCCTTACGGAAAATCTGTAAATACGGGCGGGGATGGAGCATGTCCCGGACCATGAAGGAAGCGAATCCGAAGTTGCGGGGATGGGTGAATTATTTCTACCTTGCAGGGAACACGACGATCTTTCAGGACCTGGATAGCTGGCTTCGGCGGAAACTGCGGGCCATACTTTGGCGGCAGTGGAAGCGGAACATGACCCGAGCAAAGAACCTGATCAAACTGGGATTTTCGGGAGACGCAGCATGGCGATTCGTCAGAATCCATCGTGGTCCTTGGGCCACGGCTGGAACCTTCAACATGCACCGGCTTCTCAAGAACTCCTACTTCGATAGCCTGGGACTGGTATCGCTACAGAACCAGTACCAACGACTACAGCGCGTTTCATGAACCGCCGTGTACGGAACCGTACGCACGGTGGTGTGGGAGGACGGCGGGGAGATCCCGCCTCCTACCCGATTAGTCGCAGGAAAATGGATGGACAACGATAAATGCCTCCAAGTTCACGGTAGTGAAAATTGTAGGTGAAGCTGATCAGAATGATCGTCAGGGCAGCCGGAATCAGTTCGGTGTAGTCGTCGAAGTCGAGGCGGGTAACTGGGCTGAGCATGAGAATGCCGATGGCGACCAGGGGAGTTCCGTAGGTTTTATAGACTAACTATTTTGAACTGCGCCCATCCGCATCAAGGAAGGCGGACCCGCAAGGTCCGCCTTCCTTGATGCCAGCCAGGTTTCTCCTAGCCGATGTCGGGGTCAAAGTTCTCAGAATCCTGCCTCCGCCGAGGAGGCCGACTTCTCTACGGGGTGCTGAAGGTGAAACTGTACAAGGCGTTAGGATTTCCGTCCTTGTCCCTGACCGCGTCCGCGGGGATGGTTACAATATAGCTCTTGCCCATTTCAAGATTTGCGGCCGGGTCGATGACGATAAGTGCGGTGTCAACGATCTCCGCCCATTCCCAGTCGTCCCAGTATCGGGAGTAGTCGATCGCTGCGCTGACGGTATTGCCGGCTCCGTCTTTCAGGGTGATGCCGGTAAAGTTCGGTCCTGTTGACGTCTCTTCGCTCAGGTTCACGTTGATGGTCGTGCCCACCGCTACGTTCGTCGCGCTGTTTGCGGGCGCGCTACCGCTGACCGCGGGCGGCACGATGTCCAGGGTCCTGAAGTTGAAGCTGTAAGCGTTCAGGGACACACCCTCGGTGTTTCTGATCGAATCAGCCGGGATCGTGACCGTGTATACGGTGTCGTTCGCGAGGTTGGCTACCGGATCGATCGTCAGCACGTTTGCGTTCAGGCTGATCGTGCTCTCGATTGTCGTCGCTCCCGCCTTGAGTGTAATGCCGCCGAACGCGGGACCCTGAACCCCGTCCTCGCTCAGGTTTACGGTGATCGTCTGGTCCGTGGGGAACCGGATCACGTTGTGCGCGGGGTTGGTTATCGTTACCCTGGACCGCGTGGTGAAGCCGAAGTTGTACTGGCCGTTCGGGTGGCCGTGCTCGTCACGGACTGCGTCGTGCGGGATTGTTACCGTGTACGTGACGTCATTGTCGAGGTACGACGCGGGAATTATCGTGAGCACGTTTCCGTTTATGCTGACCGCGCTCTGGACGGGCATCGACCCTTTCTTGACCATGATGCCGTTGAAGTTGGGGCCCTGCACCCCGTTGTGGGCCAGGGTTACGGTGATCGCCTGGTCCACCGGGACTCCGGTCGCGCCGTTCGCGGGGTCGGTTGACATTACCATGAACGGCGTGCTGAAGCTGAAGCTGTACGCTGCGTTCGGGTTTCCGTCCTTGTCCCGGACCGAGTCCGCCGGAACGGTTACGGTGTAGATTTTGCCCATTTCAAGATTTGCACCCGGATCGATTACGATGACCCTGGTATCGACGATCTCGGCCCATTCCCAGTCATCCCAATACCGGTTGTAGTCGATCGCTGTGGCAACCGTATTGCCGGCACTGTCTTTCAGAGTGATGCTGCTCCAGTTAGGCCCGGTTGCGGTGTCTTCGCTCAGGTTCACATTGATGGTCGTGCTGACCGCGATGCTAGTCGCGTTGTTCGCGGGCGTGCTGCCGGTAATTGAGGGCGCTACGATGTCCAGGGTCCTGAAGCTGAAGCTGTACTGGTTCACCGATACCTCGGCGTTGTTCCTTATGGAATCGGCCGGGATGGTCACCGTGTATGTGGTGTCGTTAGCGAGGTCAGCCGCCGGATCTATCGTCAGGACGTTTCCGTTTAGGCTGACGCCGGTCTCAATGGATGCTGCTCCAGCCTTCAGGCTGATGCTGTTGAAGGCGGGGCCCTGCACCCCGGCGTCGCTCAGGGTCACGGTGATCGTCTGGCCCACCGGGACCTGGGTCTCGTTGTTTGCGGGGCTGGTTGTGGTTACGACGAACGGCGTCTTGAAGCTGAAGCTGTACTGGCCGTTCGGGTTGCCGTCCTTGTCCCTGACAGAGTCCGCCGGGACAGTTACGATATACATCTTGCCCATTTCAAGATTCGCAACCGGATCGATTACGATAAGTGTTGTGTCAACGATGTCGGCCCATTCCCAGTCGTCAAAATATCTGTTGTAATCGACCGCGGCATTCACCGTATTACCTGCTGCGTCCTTCAGAACGATAGCGCCGAAGTTGGGACCTGTTGACGTCTCCTCGCTCAGGTTCACGGTGATGGTCGTAGCCACGGCTACGTTTATCGCTCCATTTGCTGGATTGCTGCCGGTTACTGCGGGCGAACTAATGTCCACGGTCCTGAAGCTGAAGTTGTACGCGTTCACGGCGACTGCGGAGGTGTTTCTGATCGAATCAGCCGGGATGGTCACCGAGTATGTAGTGTCGTTAGCGAGGTCAGCGGCCGGATCGATCGTCAGAACGTTTCCATTTATACTCACGCTGGTCTCTACTGTTGCTGCCCCGACCTTAAGCGTGATTGTGTTGAAGTTTGGTCCCTGCGATCCTGCTTCACTCAAGGTCGCGGTGATCGTCTGGCCCACCGGGACACGGGTCTCGTTGTTTGCGGGGCTGGTTGTGGTTACGACGAACGGCGTCTTGAAGCTGAAGCTGTACTGGCCGTTCGGGTTGCCGTCCTTGTCCCTGACAGAGTCCGCCGGGACAGTTACGATATACATCTTGCCCATTTCAAGATTCGCAACCGGATCGATTACGATAAGTGTTGTGTCAACGATGTCGGCCCATTCCCAGTCGTCAAAATATCTGTTGTAATCGACCGCGGCATTCACCGTATTACCTGCTGCGTCCTTCAGAACGATAGCGCCGAAGTTGGGACCTGTTGACGTCTCCTCGCTCAGGTTCACGGTGATGGTCGTACCCACGGCTACGTTTATCGCTCCGTTTGCGGGAGTGCTGCCGGTTACTGTGGGCGCTATGATATCCAGGGTCCTGAAGCTGAAGCTGTATGCGTTCACGGAGACCCCGGCGCTGTTCCTGATGGAATCAGTAGGGATGGTCACCGTGTAGTTGGTGTCGCTACTAAGGTTCGCTGCCGGGTCGATCGTCAGAATGTTTCCGTTTAAGCTGACGGCGGACTGGACCGTTGTTGCTCCTGCTTTCAGCGTGATGGCGTTGAAGTTGGACCCCTGAACGCCTGCGTCGCTTAAGGTCACTGTGATCGTCTGGTCCAACGTGAACCTGGGTCGCATTGTTCGCGGGGCTGGTTGCCGTTACCACGAACGGGGTCTTGAAGCTGAAGCTGTACTGGCTGTTCGGGTTTCCGTCCTTGTCCCTGACCGAGTCGGCCGGCACGGTTACAGTATAGGTTTTGCCCATTTCAAGATTTGCAAGCGGATCGATTACGATAAGTGTGGTGTCGACGATGTCGGCCCATTCCCAGTCGTCAAAATATCTGTGGTAATCAACACCGGCGTTCACCGTATTTCCTGCTGCGTCCTTCAGGACGATAGCGCCGAAGTTGGAACCTGTTGACGTCTCCTCGCTCAGGTTCACGAAGATGGTCGTACCCACTGCTACACTTATCGCTCCGTTTGACGGAGTGCTTCCGGTTACTGCCGGCGCTATTATGTCGAGGGTCCTGAAGTTGAAGCTGTATGCATTCACAGCGACGCCGGCGGGGTTCCTGATCGAATCAGCCGGGATGGTTACCGTGTAGGTGGTGTCGTTATTGAGGTTCACTGCCGGGTCGATCGTCAGAACGTTTCCGCTTATGCTGAGCGCGGCCTGGACGGTCGTTGCTCCGGCCTTGAGCGTTATAGTGTTGAAGTTCGGGCCCTGCGCTGCGTTCTCGCTGAACGCAACAGTAATTGTTTTATCAATCGGGACGCGGGTCGCGCTATTTGCCGGGTCTGTGGAAGTTACGGAAAACGGCGTCCGGAAGCTGAAGGCGTACGCCTCGTTCCCGAGACCTCCGAGGTCCTTTACCGCATTGGCCGGGATGGTGACGATATATCTTTTCCCCAGTTGAAGGTCTGCAACCGGGTCGATTACAATGACTCTGGTATCGTAGTACCAATTTTCCTCTTCGTCTTCATACCTGGCGTAGTCGATGTGGGCCGTCACAATATTGCCGGCCTCGTCTTTCAGAAGGATACCGGCAAAGCTAGGCCCTTTTTCCGTGTCTTCCGTAAGATTCACGAAGATGGTTGTGGCGAGAGGCACGTTGACCGCGTTGTTTGCGGGACTGGTGCTGCTGACCGCGGGCGGTATGATATCAGCGGTTTTGAAGCTGAACGTATACCCGGACTCCAGCACATTGCCCTGCGGGGTGTCTTTTACCGCCTCCGCGGGGATGGTGACGGTATAGTCGGTCTCGCTGCTCAGATCCGATGCCGGATCAATGCTCAGGATGTTTCCACCTATGCTCAGTGCGGCCTGCACCGTGGTTGATCCGGCCTTGAGCGTGATCTGGCTGAAGTTTGTCGCTTCCTGAATGCTCTCGCTGAACGTGACAGTTATTGTTTTATCAACCGACACTTTTACGGCGTTGTTTGCCGGATCGCTGCCTTGTACGGTCGGCGGCAGAGCATCCGGCAGGGTGCTGAAATCGAATGTATTCGCGGCCAGGCTGTTGCCCGACGGATCGGTTATGGCGTTGTCAGGAATAATGACGGTGTAAGTTGTATTGTTCCCCAGATTTAAAACTGGAGCGATGCTTAACACATTGCCGGTTATGTTTATCGCTGAGGTCACAACCGACGTGCCCGACTTCAACGCTATCTCGCCGAAATTGCTTCCTTTGATCACTTTTTCGCTGATTGTTACTATGACCGTTTGAGTTGCGAGTACGGTTGTGGACCCGTCAGCCGGGTCAGTGCCGGTTATGACCGGGAATATGGTATCCGGTGTTTTAAAACTGAAGGTGTATGATGCCAGAGGTGTTCCATCTGTCTTCTGTATTGCGCCTGCGGGTATGGTCACGGTATAGGCCATGTTTAACTCGAGATCCACAACCGGATCTATCGTCAGGACGCTGCCGCTTACGTGGGAAACCATCGCAACCGTTGTTTCCCCGGTCTTCAGGCTGATCGCGCCGAACTCGGTCCCCGCCTGCACATCCATGTTATAGGTCACGGTTATCGTCTTATCAACCGGAACTTCGATTGCTCCGTTCGCCGGGTCGGTGTACCGCACGTCCAGTTTCATCAACGCGCTGCCGGCCTTGGCCATGCCGCCCGACACTGTTATCCCCTGAAGAGACGCCAAAGGCGTTGCTGATTCAATGATCAGCTCGCGGATGGCTTCCGGCGTCTTCTCAGGCGCCCGGCTCAGGATCAGCGCGGTAATTCCCGCCACGTGCGGAGTGGCCATGGAAGTGCCGCTCAAATAACCGTATGAATTTCCGGGCATGGTGCTCATAACATCCAGTCCCGGCGCGCCTACGTCCACGGTCGTTGCGCCATAGCTGGAGAAGTACGCCAATCCTCCCTGGTTATTGATCGCAGCAACAGAGATGATATTGCTGCAGCTGTATGCTGCCGGATACATTGGGGAGATATCCGCATTTTGCGAGCTGTTGCCGGCCGCCGCCACAAAGGTGCCGCCCCAATTCTGGATGGCATCGTATAAAGCCTGGGAATAACCGCCTCCGCCCCAGGAGTTGTTCGTGATTTTGATGCCGGTTGCTGCGGCATACCCTACTGCATCGATGGCATCGCTGATCGAACCAGATCCGCCCGGACCCAGGAATTGTATGGCCATTATTTTTACCCTGGGTGCAACCCCAGCCACCCCGATGCTGTTGTTCGCGATACCCGCAATCGTGCCTGCGACATGAGTCGCATGGAAGTGGTCGCCGGCTTCGAACACGCTCGCGTGGTCGTTATAAAAATCCCAGCCGTGAATGTCGTCTATAAAACCGTTCCCGTCGTTATCGATTCCGTCGCCCGCGATTTCCCCCGGGTTTGTCCAGATATTGTCCGCAAGGTCCGGATGGCTGATATCCAGGCCTGTATCGATGATGCCCACAACGACCTCGGGCGACCCGAGTTCATTGTCCCAGGCTTCCGGGGCGTCGACATCGACATCAGCGTAACCCTGGACGCCCTTTATGACCTGGCCGGTGTTATGAATGCCCCATAATTCGCCGAATTTCGGATCGTTCACGTCCGCCTGAGCATGCACAATAAAGTTCGGCTCGGCATAGAGAACCTTTGCATTCTTCTTCAGCTTTGCCACCACATTGCCGACCCTATCATTGTCCTTTATTCTGACCAACTCACTTCCGGTCAAAGAATGATTTTTAATTTTTCTTACGCCTACATGCTTTCTTATAGATTCTTTTTCGTCTTCACTTACTTCCTCTTTGAATTTGACGATTACCTCACCATCAACATATTCGACATCCTTTACAAATATGCCATCCTGAACTGCGTTTCCGACAGAGGCAGAAAGAAACAAAATCGAAACGGTGAACATGATGGATAGGACTACAGTGAATAGAGTCTGCGTCCTACTTCTCCTTTCAAACCGACCCAATGCCGAACCACCGTAATGATCCATTCTCAACCTCCTGGTTAATGTAAAGGACACATGCGAACCATCTACCCTAAGCAAGCTCTGTTCCTAAATTTTTTTAATTTGAATTAACTATTCGAAAGTATTGTTGTTAAATTGTTTTTAAGATTTGATGAAAAATCACCGGCAGGCTCTCGTCGGTGAATTGGCGGGGAGGGGTCAGGCATTTTAACGGCAAAATCAACAACACATAGGGGTCACCCATTAAAAGGCTGTCCGTCAAGAGCAAAAAGGTTCCCTAAGCAAGAAAATCTTTTTTCCTAGCCGCTGTCTTCAGTCACCGGCATCATTACCATTGCCGTTATTTCTTATCTTTACGATGTCAGCCTTTGCTGCACCAGTCACCCATCAGGATCAAGGCATGTTGTCGAAGTAGTTGAAGTTCAGCAGCCCGTTCCGCGTTTCGCGGTCCAGAAAACCTTCGGTTCCAGGCGGTGTCCAATTGGTTGTTTCAGGTCTCGTGGTTGTTAACCAGCCCCTTGGTGGCTCACGGCGTGGGCAGTAAAGACATCGATAACTGTTATAAATACTGGGTGGAGCGGCTGCCAATCAGGCCTCGTGGTTTTACCAACCCCAATGCTGGTTCACCGCTCCAGCCAGTTCCTATGTGAAAGTCTTTTCCGGCATGAAGGGAACTTGGTCCTTCATGATGTGATATGCCGCCCGCGCCAGTTTGTGAGCCAGTGCTGCATGTGCGACCATGAAGTTGGTCTTTCTCAACTTGCGGTTGTAATAGGCCCTGGCCTTGTCGTCATAACGTCTGGCAAACTCGGCCGCTTCGGAAAAGGCCCAGCAAAGGTACTTATTGCCGTTCTTCTTGTTCCCTTTGCCCTTGGACTTGCCGTTACTGGTCCATTGTGAGGATACGGCCCGACAGTAGGAAGCATAGTTTCCTACTTTTTCAAAACGCTCTACCGGGCCGGTTTCGAGCATGATGGTCAAACCAAGGATTTTGCCGACGCCAGGGATGGTCACCAAGTTTTTATAGGCATCATTGAGTTCACATTTGTTTTCGATAAAGGCCTCGATTGTCCGTATCTGCCGAGTTAGAAAGTCGATGGAATCCTTGCTCACACGGCCGGCAAGTGCCAGATCCTCGTTTTCGGCCAGAAGCACAGAAGTAGTAGTGTCAGGCTTGCAATTGTGTAACTAGCTGGTAATTTTGACCTATGGGACGTAAACTGCGAGTACATTATCCCGGCGCACTCTACCATGTCATACTTAGAGGCAATGCACGGGAAAAGATATTCTTCGCCAACATCGACAGGGATCGCTTTTATCTCTTTCTTAAAGAGGCAGCGGAACGTTACCGTTGTCAGGTACATGCGTTTTGCCTGAATATTGCGGAAAGGAAACCATTGCCTGGCTAACGACAGAGTTTGTTCTCAAATGCATGTCCGAATTGGAATTCCGGCTTATGGCCATCTGCTATCCCGTCTGTGACAAATTCGTTGAATTTGCGGCGTGTGATCCGGAAGAATATGCCTGGAGCAGCCATAGAGACGTTTCGACGCTTAGTTCTGCGGCTGAGCGAATACGATCGAGGGAGAAGCAAGACCACCAAATTGCGGAAGACGTTGCGGCTCTGTCTCAACAAATTGCACAATTGCAAGCCTGACACTATTGGTTGGCTCTATTGGTTGGCTCCGATGAGCTACATGAACACAAACAACAACGGATGTTAGACAACGAAGGCAAAAAGGGATGATGTTCAAATTCACACTTCCTTCTGAGTGGGTCGATAAAGTTTCGAAGATGGAGGAGTTTGCCAACGGCGGGACACAAGTATCGGTTCGTCTGGGTAATGGACGCATTTTCGGGGGAATCCTAATTTCCAATTCTACACATCCTGTGGCCATGCGCGGCTACAAGGATTTGCCCTTTTCTTTGGACGATGTAGTAGAGATATTTCAGTCGTCAGAAGACCTAGACCCGCGGCAAAGAGGAAATTGGGATTTCTGGGACGATTGGCAATAACATAAAGACAAGCGCCTAACCTGCGAATAGACTTGTTTCGCTTCGCTCTCAGGTCATCCGCCGCCCCGTTAAGCTGCTCAGGTTGTATAAGATAGAAAGGTGTAAGAGGACGTCCAATGCGCAAACGGATAATTAATCAAAAACTTCAAAATGCCTCACCAGTCGATCAAAGTTGGCTAGACTTGCAACGCCTGGCGCAAGTCGAATTCACGTCCGAGGAGGCGACGCACCCAATTGAAGCAGCGCTGTTACCCATCGTCGGATTGGGTTGGCGGGCTGCTCAAGCCGGAGAGCAGACGATCCGCCTTCTATTTGACGAGTTGCAGCAGGTCAGGCGTATTCAACTACTGTTTCACGAAGATCAACAGGCGCGCACGCAAGAATTCGTGTTGCGGTGGTCGCCGGACGCCGGTCAATCTTTCCGGGAGATTGTGCGTCAGCAATATAACTTCAGTCCGCCAGGCATGACGCGGGAGTTTGAAGATTACACGGTCGATCTCGTCGGGGTGACGGCGCTGGAACTAAGAATAGTTCCGGACATAAGTGGAGGAAATGCCCGTGCATCGCTTGCGCAGTTACGCATCGCATAATCTCTAGAGCTGCTCTCGGAGCTTATTGCATCGGCCGCAGCCTAATCACGGCTGCACCCGATCGCCGAAAAAGCGCGTCGTCGGACAGGCATTTGGGGCGGGTTAAACTAAAAAGGATGAGTCAAATCAAAAATTAACCGGATCTGGTCCCGAGGAAGTCCCATCTGAAAAAAAAGTAGCCTTCCCATAAACAGGAAGGCTACTTTTTTTATTATCTTACGTTAGCGATCTAAATCGTATTATTGCTTCTCAACAGTCACCGAATCAAGTACTGCAGTGATGCGGCGGTTCTGCTGACGTCCTGCTTCGGTTGCATTATCAGCAACGGGCCGAGTCAGGCCGTATCCCTTGGCGGTGAGGCGGTCGGCAGCGATGCCGTATTTTTTCACCAGGTAGTTGCGAACGGCTTCAGCGCGGCTCTGGGAGAGTTTCAGGTTGGCAGCAGCTGAGCCGACGTTGTCGGTGTGTCCTTCGATGACACCCTTAACCGAAGGATATTTTTTCATGTAATCGGCAACTTTCTTGATCTCATCGGCATACTTGGGTGAGATCTCATTCTTGCCGGAGGCGAACTGAACGTTGATGGACATGCTGAGGGTTTCCAGTTCGGGACAGCCGTCGGTTTTTACCCTGGTTCCCGTTTTAGTGTCTGGGCACTTGTCCTGGTAATCGGCCACACCGTCGCCGTCGGAATCAACCGGGCAGCCATTCTTGCTAACTTTAACGCCTTCCGGTGTGTCAAGACATTTGTCCTGGAAATCAGCGACGCCGTCCTTGTCGGAATCAATGGGACAGCCATCCTGGTCAACCTGAACGCGGGCAGGAGTGCCGGGGCACTTGTCCGATGCATCAATTACGCCGTCTTTGTCGGAATCAGCAGGTGCTGCCGGTGGGGGGACGACCACTGGAGCCGGAGCCACAACAACAGGTGCGGGAGCTGGCGCAGGAGCAGGAGCAGGAGCAGGAGCTGCTTTGGCTACGGGAGCTGGTTCCTTTGCTCCGCCAAAGGTGTAGACGAGACCGATATTGTATTCATAGTTGCTGTAGGTATCATCGTCAAGCTCGAAAAGCAGGTTGCGGAAATCTCCCCTCAGGGCCCAGGCGTCGGAAATGAAGTACTTGACTCCGGGGCCGTAGCTGAAGATGCCGCGGGTGAGACGGTTTCCATTGTCACTGTCAAGGGTCATGCCGCTGTAACCGGCGGCGAGATAAGGCACCAATTTGTTGTCGGGGAAGAAGTGGAACAGTGCCTCCGCGCCGTAACGGTAGAAGTCGGTGGTTGGAATTTCCCTGGTTCCTTCAGTGCGGGTGTAATCAAAAAGTGCCTCGGCACCCACATGCTTGGTGAAATTGTAGCCGGCTCTGATTCCCCCGACAGGTGCGGTATCCAGATGCTGCTTTCCATCAAAGGTGTAGCCACCGACAATGGGAGAGAGATTGAAGGTTCCCGGCTCGATACCTGCAGCCGAGGCAACACCCACCGTGACAAGCAGGGTTCCGGCAGCCACTAACATACGATTAAACATTTTCATACTTTTTCCTCCTTCATTCATTTAATTATTACTATTTATTGTGTAACGGGTTCCACAGTGGACGTGCACTGGGGGCACCGAGATGCAACCAGAGGGATTGCGCTACAGCAGAATGGGCATTGCCGGGTGGAGGGTGGTGGTGGAGTTTCCGGGCGGCGGAGACGATTGATCTGCTTCACCAGGAGGAAGACGGCAAAAGCCACCAGGGCAAAATCGATGATGTTGTTGAAAAAGATACCGTAGTTGATGGTGGGAATGCCGGCAGCCTTAGCCTGTGCCAACGTGTCGACCTGGGTACCCGACAGATTGATGAAGAGGTTGCTGAAATCCACCTTTCCCAGGAGCAGACCAAGGGGGGGCATCAGGATATCATTAACTAGACTGGTGACGATCTTGCCAAAGGCTGCGCCGATAATGAGACCGACAGCCAGATCAACGGCATTGCCCTTGACGGCAAATTCCTTAAACTCTTTAAACATCTAGCATCCTTTCGTTAAATTTATGGGGGAAGTCTACTGTAAAGATTGGCCCTTGTCAACGCATGGAAAGGAGAAATTACCGTCAGGACAAAGCCAGGAGGGGTTAAGGCGTGGAATAAACTTCAAAGGAGGATAGTCAGGCCGCTTCCGGGAAGCGGCCTGGGCAGTTATTTTTTTGCGCAGGTGCCGACAAGCTGAGTTTTTTCAATCACATGCGGCAGCATGGTACTTTCAAACTCCGCTCTGGTGGCGTGGCCGGCAAGTCCAAGAACTGCGTCCAGGGCATAGAGCTTGAAGAAGTAACGGTGGGTGCCCGAGGGGGGACAGGGTCCGCCATAACTATTGTGGTAGAAATCATTTTTGCCGACGATTGCCTCCTTAGGCACCCCATTTTCACCGATTTCCCCGACCCGTGGGGTGATGTTCCAGACCATCCAGTGGGTCCAGGTTCCCGATGGCGCATCGGGGTCATCAACAATAAGGGCCAAGGATTTCGTTCGCTCCGGAATGTTTTCGAACCTGAGCGGCGGACTGACGTTGGCGCCGTTGCAGGTATACTTGTCCGGAATACTCTGGTTATCGGCAAAGGCAGGGCTGGAAATTTTCAGTGTTCCCATTCTTTCACCCCCTTTTTTGACTCCGCCGGCAGCAGCTAAAGCTGTGCAGGCGATGAATGCCATGGCGGTAACTGGTTTCCATCCGGAAAGGGTGCTTTTTCCCCCTGGCGACGTCAATCTTCGATCTTGCTTGTGCGGCGTACCGATGTACGCCTCCGCGCAATTCCTTGATTTCCTTGCCAGGAGAAAAAATCCCCGCTTTCCAATCTGGAAACTGCTAGTGTCACATCCGGAGTTTCCGGATGGACACTAAGGGTTTTACGATTCACCTTCCGCTTATCTTCCCCATGTCCTGAATACCTCCGGAAGTTCATCAAGCGAAGATACAGTGGCACCGGGGGGAAGCCCCGGAAAGGGCCAGCGCCGATCACGGTTCATGATCCAGATGCTGTGCAAGCCGGCGGCCGCGGCGCCATAAATATCCCAGCCGTGGGTCGCCACCATCCAGCAATCTTCCACTTCCGCATTAAGCCGGTCCACTGCCAACGAATAGGTGGAGGGGTGCGGCTTGCACTTTTCCACCTCATCGGTTGAGATAATCATCTCGAAGGATGCTGCCAGACCCGCACGTTCAAGGAGGGCCACTGCTGAAGGTTTGGAGCTGTTGGTCAGAACCGCCAGCCTCACCCCCTGTGATTTGAGCTTTTTCAGACTTTCCCGAGCTCCTGCCATTGCCGGAAGTCCTTTCAGTTTTTCCATAACGGCCGGCACGGAAATGGACCCCAGGCCGTGAATCTCAGCCAGGTTGGTCAAGGACAGTTCCAGCACCTCGCGAAAGGGAAGGTACCGCTCAGTCAGCGTTGCCGCCATGGCTGTCTGGACACTCTCCTGAAACCAGCAATCTCCCTGCATTCCCTCCTGTTCCAGCATGCTGATTACCGGCTCAAGGGGGAACAGGGTACCGATCAGATCAAAGATGGCTACTTTGGCCATCGCCGCCTCCTTGCTTTTGCACTTGCTCTGCTGCGCAGCCTAATTTCCCACTTTGACCATCTTGACATGAAACTTCAGCATTGTTTCTGGTGCCAGGGGCGGATTGATTCGTCTCGACCGCGGCTGACTTGGCGTTGCGGTATCTCCATCTGCGCCGGGAGCGAACTCATAACCATTGGGTGCCCGGCTGCTACCGCCGGGAATCCCTTCTGCAGGTGACGCAGCCTCGGACAACAGAGGGAAATCCGCCACTTCCCTGGCAGAGAGTCGAATGGTCCGGTGTTCGCCGGGTTTCATGCCGACGACACCCTCGTCAAGGCTTGGCAGGGTATGCCCTCGGCCAACGATAAATTTGAGCATGGTCGCCGGGGTGAAATCATAGAGGGTTCCATCCTCAAGACAGCAAATGAAGCTGATGGTTGCAAGTTTTCCCTTGTCCGCCTGCATTTGGTCACCACCTGTGCCATGGGGATTGCCTTCATGGCGGAGATGTCTGCCTACAATGTAATGTTACCCGGATGAGAGGAGGTTGCAAACAGCAGCGGGAAAATAAATGTAACCTCCGCTCCTGCCAGGCTGGTGGTAAACTTTACAGGTGAAGAACGCAACACCGCCAGCGATGAATATACTGAGGTCTTTCCCCCTGACAAGGAGGATGTATGGAAAATCACCCATTCCCCAATGAAAGAACTATCTTTCCCGCTTTTTCCCTGCCTGACGATCAGGGCCGGAAGCTGGATGTGGAAAGCTTTCGGCAGCAGCGAAACCTGGTCTTGCTCTTTGCCCCGGCAATTTCCTCACGGTTGGAGAATCTCCTCACCGGCCTGGCCGAATCGGCTTCGGCTCTGGCAAATGAGGACGCGGTCGGTGTTGACGGTGGTGCATTGCAACCAGATTGAGGCTGCCGGCCTGAAAAAACGGCTGAATTACCCTTTTGCCATATTGGCTGACGAGGGGTGCCAGGTGATAGATCGTTTTTGTGGGACCGTAGCCTCAATTTATATAACAGACCGCTTTCGGGAGATATTTGCTGTCCGCCATGGCGAAAGGACTTTTTCTCCGGATGAAGTGCTGGAGTGGCTGGCGCATATCAACCGCCAGTGTCCGGAATGAGGGGTATCCCATTGGCCGGCGTAGGTTACGCCGCTTGAAAATTGAAAGGCTGTCAGGTAGGGCATACCGTGACAGCCTTTGTCATCGTTTACTAATTGAAAAGTTTCTTTCTCAGGAAAGCCAGCCCACTCAGGCAGCTTCCCAGAAGAATAAAGGTACCAGGCTCGGGAACCGGCGCGATGTTGCCGGTGGCATTGAGAGCAATCTCGCTTAAACTGTTAAAATCCAGCACGGAGCCAGTCAGATTGAACGGACTGCCACCCCCCGTCAGGCCGATGAAGCTGAGGGAGGCAAGGGGGGTGATGTCGCCGGTAATGGGTGCAAAGCCGAACAGCGCGCCGTCAAAAGTTACCAGATCAGGATCCTGGCCGGAAGGAGCCGTGAAACCGGTGATGTAGTCCTGCAGTTGAGCAGCGTTGAACGACAGGTTTTGGAATTCAACAACAGCAGGGTCGTAGGTAAGGGCAAAGTTGAAACCAAAAAGTTCTTCTCCCGGATTCAGCAGCAGATTCACATCAACGTTGGCAGTTTCTCCCACACCGATCGGCTGGGACTGGGGAGAGAGAGAGAGGCTGTACCCATAAGATTGGCAAGCCACAGTAAGAGAGCAGAGCAAGCAGAGCAGGCTGACGATCTTCTTCATGTAAAAGTACCTCCTATTTAATTTGTACGAACTCATTATCAGTAAACTGGCAGCCAGAGATAGAGCCTTGCCATTAACGGCAAGGCTCGGTCCTCGGTTAAATACTGGTTAGGACATTGTAAAAAAACTTGGCATCAAGCAGGTCAACCTTGCCGTCCTGATTCAGGTCGAAGGCTGGATTGCGTATGGCGGCCGGCTTGCGGATCTCTGTCAGCAGGATCGAATAGTCGGTGTTGTCAATTTTGTTGTCCTGGTTGAAGTCAGGGTTGGCAGGATCGAAGCGGACGATGTAGGGCCTCATCATCTCGTTGTCCTCATGTTCGACGATATGGCAATGCCATACATAGAGCCCGGGTATGTCGAACTTGGCTTTGATCCGGGTAATCTGACCCGGCAAGGCGCGAACGGTGTCTTTGTAACCTGCTTCATTGGGATCAGGTGCGCTAACCGGGCCGACTGGCGCCATGGTGATCATATCGAAGGCCTGTCGCTCGACGACCTGGAATCTGACCAGGTGCAGGTGAATGGGATGGGCATCCATGGTGAAATTGAAAATTTCCCAGACTTCTGTATCGTTCAGGAGCGGGGCTTCCGTTACCGCATCCTCCCACATCATGGGCATGCTCATCAGCATGCCGCCTCCCATATCAGTGAGAATTCCCAGCTTGGCAGCCTTGGGGCCCATGGGGAAGCCGCCGGCAGCAGCGCAGTTGGCCGCAAAATTCGGGTCTCCGGGGGCAGGGTTGTTGAACAGGGTGACGATGCTGCCGTCCGGCAGAGTTTGAACGCAGAGTTGGCTGGAATCTTCCTCATTCAAAGTAACCTGGCGAGTGTTGTCGACAGCACCAAGTGGACCTTCTGCCGGTAAAACCAGGTTCTGGGGCGGAGTGGTGTTGGCGTCAGAAGCTTGCAGGAGGGTGTTGTTGACGATAAATTGCATCACCTGACCGGTAGTGGTTGGGTCCGCAGGGACACTCAGGTCGCCGGTAAAGGGGGCGTCGGGTCCGGTATTGATCATGCGCACGACGGTGCCATTGGCAAGGCCAGAGAAGTCTACAATGACATCAGCACGCTCAGCTGGTACCATCAGCAGAGCCTGCAGCGGGTCGGCCGTTGGAGTCGGTGCCGGAATGGTGCCGTTACCCGGCAGGGGTGTGGCAAACCCTGTCTGGATCATGGCTACCTTTGGCAGAAAGCCTTCCTCAGCACCAATCTGGAAGAAGGGGAGTTCGGTACCCAGTGTTTCATTGGCAGTACCTGGATTCAGTACCTGGAACAAGGCCAGGTTGAAAGATCTGGCGTTGCCACCGGCAAGAAGCCGCAGACGGTAACTAGCCGGGGCCACGGCCAGTTGCGGCCAGGTGGTGCCGTTGACGACAATGGTGTTGGCGAAGACTTCCGGGTTCCAGATGGGTGAAATGTCGGACACAGGGATAAATGGAATGTCCAGGACTCCGGCACCGGGAATCTGAGGTGGTTGGCCCGGTACATTCAGTCCCTCGAAAAATGCCCGGTTATTCGGGTAAAAGAGGGAGCCGTCGCTGTTGAAGGCACGATCCTGGATGGCAATTGGGATCTCCCGGATCTTTGCCCTCACTGTAGCATTGAAGTTTGGGTCGCCTGTGGCACGCTTAGGCGCTGGGCCAGGGAGAACGGCAGGGTTGCCGTTATTATCCTTGGCAGCGGCATCGCCATTTACCCCGCCCCGTATCAGCCAGAAACCTGCGGGGCCTGCATAGACGTTGTTCCGTGTCATACCAAGGGTGTGGTCGTGGTACCAAAGTGTTGTGGCGGGTTGGTTATTTTTGTAGCCGAAAAAGGCGGAGCCGGGAACGGCATTACTTTTGTCGAACTGGTCAAATTTTGTGCCCCGTTTCGCAAACCCAGCCGGGATGTTGTTTGCTGCCGGCAACCACCAGGCCTCGGGATAACCATCACTCTCGGGAGTTACGTGCGAACCGTGAACGTGGGTTATGATGGGTACCGGGCCCAGATATGGATTGGGGTTCAGGGTCGTGCAGTCCGTACGGTTGGTGCCATCGGCGCAACCAACTGCCGGAGGATTTGCCCAGTGCAGGGTCTGATCGACGGCGAAGAGATGGGGCAGGAAATTCTTCGTCACCGGGTTGACCAGGTCATTGATCCAGCGCACCTTGGTTAATGTTCCAGAGGTGTTCTCAACGGTAAAGGCCGGGTAGTTGAAAGAAATGTTAGCGGACAGTGGAACAGGTGCTGTAAAGTTTGCCGGCAATACATCCTGAGCCCGTCCATAGCTCCAGACGGTGCTGGCCTGGAAAGGATCGGACCGGCCGTTGACGGTGTTCCAGACGCCGCCGGGCAGGATCTGCTGCTTGAACTGACGGACGGCAATGTTGTAATCCGCCGCAGGACTGCCGGGCTGGGTGCTGCTTTTAGGCATCTCCGGAGGGATCACAAGGGGCGTCACATACTTCGGGATGGTGGTCGGGTCCAGGGTGCCACCTGGAAGCGGTTGAGCGGACACGCTCTGTCCGAGCCCCTGCATGAGCAATAAGAGTGTTGCGGTGACTCCGAATTTCTTCAGTTTATGCTTCCTAATCATGAAGATCATTACCCCCTTTCGTTATTCCAGATAAACTGGTCACGGGGTGCTTGCATTAAAAATGCCAAATTAAAAATACTGTAATTTTGCGGTCTTGGGGGAAGGAGATCAGTCGCGGTTGTAAAGGCTACCGGCGATTGGGACCATATCTGTCGGGAAGCTTGACGTTTCACCCGAAACCATTCGGGGGGAAGGAATTGCGCTTTTCGAGGTTTTCATAAAAGAAAAAGCCGGGGAATAAGTACCCCGGCTTGGCAATCAATGACAGCTGTGTCTCTTATTGATCAGGTGTGGTGCAAAATAGGGTTGCGCCTCTTGACGGAAGCCTTTGCCCCGACTGCTCCGCCAAGAATACCCAGGGCCATGGACAACAGCACGCCGATAAAGAGGCCCCACGAGACCTTGGTCAGACCTGATACGGCTGAAGATGCTGCTCCACGTGCTTGCTCGGGAAGATTCTGGGCCGAACCGAATAAGACCATGCCCTGGTCAACGACTGCTTCCGCTCGATCGGGGGTAAAGCCCATCTGATTGACCATAATATCAACCGCCCCACCCCTGTCGCCGCTGGAAAGCCTCTGCTGCAGAGATGTCATCGATTCCCTGCTGATGTCTCCCTGGCCGGAGGAACCCTTCAGCAGTGATTCAAGCTGTGTCTGTGCTCCGGGAGAGCCGGACACTCCTCCGGCCGTGGCGGCTGCTCCACCTGCGGCTGCTTTCGCCCCCTGGCCCAAAAGCGAGAAAGCTCCCCCCACAATGGAGCCGACCGTAGTCGTGATGATGAAAGCGAAAACGAGGGTGCTGATGCTCCATGCCACCAGGCCATGCATCATGCCGTCAGCCAGGCGGGTCAAGCCTGACATGCGTGCCGCCACATAGCCGCCGACAAAGGCTGAGAGCACCAGGCTGATGCTGGTCCAGATGCCGGTAATGAGCGGAGCGTTACCGACTGGCTCTGACGACTGCGGATCAACTGCCGTTATTCCGGCCGCCAGCCCCAGCAGGGCCAGCAGCAGATAAATACCCAAACCGCTGGCCAATCCCCCGAAAATGGCCCCCCAGCTGATCCAGGGGAAATAGGTCCTTTTTTCGGTAATGCGGCCTTCTGATGTTATCCGAGTTTCCATGAATACCTCCCTGTGCGTGTAGGTTGACTCCCGACACCCTCCGGCAGGTTCATAGCAGCATCATCATGTCAGAGAATTGTTCCGGTAAAAACTGTTAGTCCCTGATAAAAGTTTAAGCGTTTGTAGCGGTAATGCAAATGTGTTGAAGGCAGCTCATTTTAAGGACGGAGCCTTTTCCAGGTTCTCAAGGCACTGTTTCATGTCAATGCCGGGACCAAGAACGCCGCTGAAGATGTCACCCATTTTTTTCAGGCGCGCCGGCATGCTTCGGAGGGTGAAATCATGTGGTTCCAGGCCGGCTTTCACCTCGCTCCACAACAGGGGGGTGGAGACGGTTGCCCCCGGTCTGGGCCGGATGCTGTATGGAGCAGCTAAGGTCTGGCCCCGTTTGTTCTGCAAAAAATCCAGATAGACCTTTCCCTGCCGTTTACCCGGGCTTCTCTCCAGGCTGGTGAAATCAGGGACCAGATTTTTCGCCAGGGTAGCGATGAGATGGGCGAAACGGCCGGCGGTTTCATAGTCATAGCCGGCCTGCAGCGGCACGTAAATGTGCATGCCGGTGGCGCCGGAGGTTTTTGGAAAGCCGACCGCCCCTGCCTGGTCCAGCACTGCTTTTACTGCCAGAGCGGTTTCAATCACCTTGTCGAAGCCGATGTCTTCCGGGTCCAGGTCGATGACCAGAAAGTCCGGGTAGTCCAGTGTTCCCAGCCGTGACAGCCAGGGGTTGATTTCAATGCAGCCAAGATTTGCCATGAAAACCAGTGTTGCCTCATCCTGGCAGAGGAGAAAGGTTATGGTCTTCTGCTGGGATTCGGAGTAGACCTGTTCTCTCACCAGCCAGTCGGCAACCAAATCCTTGACGTCCTTTTGAAAGAATCCAGCCTCGGAGATGCCGTTGGGGGTACGATAGAGGGATTGGGGGCGATCTTTCAGGTGAGGCAGGATAACCGATGAAATGGTGCGGTAGTAATCAACCACATCCCCCTTGGTCAATCCCTCTTCAGGCCAGAAAACCTTATCCATGTTGGAGAGCTTGATTTTGCGGTTTTCTATAATCAGTTCCTTCTCTTTGCCGGGACTTGAATCGAAGGTTGGTGGTGATTCTACGGAGCTAACGGCGGGAAATGTTTCCCTGATTACCGAGCCGGCATCCTTATCTTCCCGCAGGCCGAGATATACCGGGTGCCGCATCAACCCTTCGCCGGTCCATTCGGAAAAGGCAACCTCGCATACCAGTACCGGCTTTACCCACTGTACCGGCATGTTGGTCGCCACTTTCTTCGCAAAAGGGGAATTGGGCTGCACCATGGGCAACAGCAGCTCATGGAGGGCATGGAGGGTGGCTTCGTCAAAACCGCCGCCACTGTGGCCGATGTATGTCAGCTGGCCGTTTTCATAAGCGCCCAGAACCAGGGCCCCGAATTTCTTTCTGCTTCCACGCGGCGCAGTGAAACCACAGATAATGGCCTCCTGGCGCAGGCTGGCCTTGATCTTCAGCCAGTCTCTGCTCCGTTTTCCCGTTTCGTAGCGGCTTCCGGCCCGCTTGGCGATCATCCCCTCCAGCCTGTTTTCCTGTGCCACTTTAAAAAAGGAGGTGCCAGACTCAGCGATGTGATCGCAGTACCTGACATCCGGCAGGTCGGGAAGGATCTGCTGGAGGAGGCTTTTCCTGGTGAGAAGCGGCAGGTCGCGCAGGTCTTTGCCATCCAGGTAGAGCAGATCGAAGACCGAGTAGACGATCATGCCGCTGCCGGTCCGGCCGTAATTCTGCAGCAATTGAAAATCGGATCTGCCCCTTTCATCCATCACCACCAGTTCGCCGTCCAGTATTGCTTCTCTGCCGACAGCGGCAAGGGATGCGGCAATGGTCGGGTATCTGGCGGTGAAAGAGAGCAGATTCCGGGAATAGAGGAGGATGGAGCCGGCCGCTATTTCGGCAATGGTACGATAACCATCCAGCTTGATCTCGAAGATCCAGTCCGGATGATCAAAGGGCTCCCTGCCCAGGGTGGCCAGCATGGGGCTGATATTGTGGGGCATGGGCGCTGCTTGTCCGGGAAGATCGGCGACGACAGGTTCCTCCTGTTCCGGGCCAAGTGCGTCCACCGCTCGCCCCGAGACCACCGAGCGATCTTTGAGGGTGATATCCTCTGAGGAGGCGAATTCATCGTTCTTTTTCACCAGCAGCCAGGAATTGTCTGCCGCCGAGCGGATCTTGACCAGGGCGAATTTGCCCTGCAGTTTGTGGCCGTGGAGGACGAATTTCAGGTCCCCCTTTGCCAGTCCCCGCCGAAAAAGCTGTTGGCTCTCGTTGCGCTCCTCGGTGTCGTAGGCGTTACAGGTTCCCTCGTCCCAGATGATGACCGAGCCGGCACCATAGTTCCCGGGGGGAATAATCCCTTCGAAATTCTTATAGTCGAAGGGATGATCCTCCACCATCATTGCCAGCCTTTTTATGGTCGGGTCCAGGGAAGGTCCCTTCGGCACCGCCCAGCTCTTCAACACTCCGTCCAGTTCCAGGCGGAGATCATAATGGAGGTGGGAAGCGGCATGTTTGTGGACGACAAAGCGCAGCTTCTCCTGCGCCGCCCCGGTCTTTGCCGGTGGCTCCGGGGTTCTGGCAAAATCGCGTTTGTCTCGGTAGTCTTCCAGCCCCATCAGCCAGTGCCTCAAAGAACTAAAACGATTTCCCCTCCCTTGATGGGAGGGGGCAGGGGGGAGGGTGAGATCCGAAACAGCTCCCCCCTCTCCCTAGCCCTCTCCCACGAGGGGAGAGGGAATTGATGCGCTTACGCTGCCTCTTTCTTTTTCTGCTCCAGGCTCTTTTTCAGCAGCGCCATCATATCCACCACATTGCTTGGCTGCGGCCGCTTCCCCTGGGGTTGCGGCTCCATGCCTTGCGCTTTCTCGGCAATGATCCGCTTCAGGTCGTCAATGTAGCTGTCCTTGTACTTGGAGGGGTCGAATTTGGTTGAATACTGGTCGATGAGCATGAGAGCCAGGTCGATTTCCTGCTGGCGAAGATTTTCCGCCTGGGGGAGCTTCAGCTCGGCATGGTCGCGAATCTCTTCCTGGTACCGCATCTGGTTGAGAACGAGCACGTCCCCCAGTGGCTTTACGACGCCGATGCTGCCCCTGTTTCTCATCACATAGGAGGCGATACCCACCTTGCCTGACTTTTTCAGTGCTTCACGCAGCAGGGCATAGGGCTTTGCCCCTGTTTTGTCAGGCTCAAGATAATAGGGCTTTTCAAAGTAACGGCTGTCGATCTCCCTTTCATCGACGAAATCGAGGATGTCGATGAGATGGGTTTTTTCAAGGCTGGCATTCTCAAAGTCCTGGTCGGTGAGGACCACGTATTCCCCATCGGAATATTCAAAGCCCTTGACGATGTCGCTGAGGGGAATTTCCTTGTTATCACCCTTGCAAACTTTGATATATTTAATAGGGTGCAGGTCGGCTTTGTGCAGCATGTGCAGATCCAGTGAGTTGCTTTCGGAACCGCTGAAGAGCTTCACCGGGATATTCACCAAACCGAAACTGATGGAGCCGGTCCAGATGGCTTTCATGGCTACCTCCCTGCAGACGTCGGAATGCCTGTTTCCTGTTAAAACAATATCATTCGGCGGCCTGATTGCAACGGGCCTGGGGGCGGCAAGATGAATTCAACAGCAGGCGATAACGCCGACCTGGACCTGATCGAAACCTGCTACGGCAAAGCCGTCCAACTGCTTCATGCCAACTCCACACCAGCCGGCATTCTGGCGGCAACGGGCACGGCAAAAGCAGCGGGTCGTCACTATACCAGTATTTTTGGCCGGGACGCAGCCATCTGTGCGCTGGGGATGCTGGTCTCCGGTGACCGGCAACTGGTGGCCGTGGCGCGGCAAGGGTTGCTGACACTGGCACGGAATCAGGCCGGCAACGGCCAGATCCCGAAATATGTCAAGCCGGAGAACGGCGAGGTGGATTTCTGGTACACCGGCTGCATCGACGCCACCCTCTGGTGGCTGATCGCCATCCACTTTTTCGACCGTCTTTGCCCGGACGCCCAACTCGGCCTGGAACTCGCCTCCAATCGGCACAGGCACTGCGCTGGCTCGAGTGCCAGGAGCACCAGGCGTGGTACCTGCTCCAGCAGAATGAAGCCAGCGACTGGGCCGATATCATGCCCCGCTCCGGCTTTGTGCTCTACACAAACGTTCTCTGGCACTGGGTTAAAAGGCTTTACGACCTGCCTACCGCCCGCCACACCAGAGACTACGCAAACCTGCTTTTTTACCCGTACGGCAATGTGGTTCCCGAGAAACGCCGCCCGCGCCTCTTGGTCCATTACATTCGCAACCGGTCAAAAGCCACCCCTTTTTATCTGAGTTTCGTCAATTTTGCCGTCTGGGGTAAGGAAATCGACATCTTCGGCAATGTCCTCGCTGCCCTCACCGGCCTTTCCGATATGTCCAAGGCGGGCCAGATCGTCTCTGCAGTTCTGGCCATGGAGGCGCATCGCCCCTTTCCCCTCCGGGTGGTGGGCAATCCCATCCAGGTCCATGAGCCGCTCTGGCGGCTCTACATGCACCGACACCGGCAAAACTCCCCCTGGCAGTACCATAATGGCGGCAGCTGGCCATTTGTTGGTGGTTTTTGGGTTATGCTGCTGGCCAGGCTGGGCAGGAGGGAGCAAGCCCTGGTTGAGCTGACCCACCTGGCCCGGGCCAATCAGGTCAACGACTGGGAATTCAACGAGTGGTTCCACGGCATGACCGGGGAACCCAGGGGCATGGCCGGCCAGTCATGGAATGCCGCCTTGTTCATCCTGGCCCGGCGCACCCTTCAGGACCGCAAGCGCTATCTGTATTGAGCCCTTTTCTTGCCATGGTTGCCTGTCTGCCAGCGTCTGTTATGCTTTTATTGTGGTTGGGGTTGAAGGGCCGGGGAAACCTCTAAAGGAGGTACATATGGCACAGCTCTTAACGGAACGATTCGAGCTGACGGCAGAGGACCTGAAATCCAGGATAAAAGAGGGGCATTCGGTATTTTTGGTGAACCTGCGCCACCATGGGGACTGGGATGTGGCACTGTATAACGCACGGGGCGCGCTGAGGATTGCCGATGACGAAGTGGGGAAACATCTGGATGAAATCCCCCGGGACCGGGAGGTTGTCATCTGTTACAGCGGTCCGGGAGACGGTCCCAGCATATCGGCGGCGCAGCTGTTGCAGCAAAAGGGCTGGCATGATGTCCATCCACTGAAGGGAGGCTTCAAGGCATATCTGGAAGCGGGCCTGCCGGTGGAAGAACTTGGGCACAGTATTGCCAAGGAAAAAATGTTGCTCGGCGGCAGTTGAAACTTTACTCCCATTTCCCTTCAAACAGTGGCTTGACGGGATGCTTCTTTCGGTTCAGCTTCAGGTCGCTGAAAATATCGGCACTGGATTCGGTCTCTTGGTCTCCCTTGAGGCCGATGCCCAGCTCCTCACCCGGTTTTTCCTCCGCCCCGATCAGCATCAGTTCAACCCCAGCATAATCCAGCAGCTCCGGCGGATCGGCATCGGCAAAACGGCGGTCGCCAAAGACCTCCATCAGCTTTTGCGGATACTCGGCCTTCTGCTCATCGGCGAGACCGGCTCCTGGCGGCGAAGGTTTGGTGGGGTTTTTGACGCTGAGGATATAACTTCCCTCCGGGGCGATTTTAAGGGTATGCTGCACTTCCCGGGGTTGATGGGGCAGTTCCAGGGAATAGGCAAGGTGAGTATGGTTGTCGTGCCTGACGATGGCGTAAACGCCTTCCCCAGCGGGCCTTACCGCCGGGACCTCCCTTTCCCCCCGCGTTTTGGTGGAATATTCAATTTCCCCGAATTCTTTTTCCAGTTCCTTGGCCTGCCTGGCTACCATTTTGACGAAGCCCCAGTTGCGTTCCTTTTTGGCTATGCCGGGCAGTGCTTTCTGGCCGATGATGATCTCGCGGAACAGGGTCTTCCCCTCTGGGCTTAGCACCATATAGAAACGTTCCACATCCCGTTCGCCTTTGGCCTGTTTCTTCTGCACCTTTGGCCGGTAGAGAAAGTAGATGCTGCCCCGTTCGAGGATGCCGCTTCCTTTTATTTGCGCCATGACAACGTCCTAATAAACGTTTTCACGCACGGTCTCGGGAAAGGCCCCTGCCCGTGGCGCCTCAATGACTGGACCACCGGCCCGGTGCGGTTTGGGAGCTTCTTTCTGAGCAGCTTTGGCCTGCAGGTACACTGCTCTGGCAGCGGTGCCGACGGCGATTGCCATTCTGAACATATTGATATAGTGCTTTACTTCCTTGACCGGATCCTTCCTTGCTTTTTTAGGCAGGAGTTCCCTCATTGCCGATCCAGGCAGTTCATACTTGCCCGCGTGGGCGGGTTTTTTCTTTTTCCTGAAGATCAGGTACAGTGCCCCTGCCCCGATCAAGGCCGCCGGAACCGGTTTTTTCCTGATGGCATCAGTGACCTTGTAAAAACCCATCAGCGAATATTCCTTCATTTTTACCTTTGCTTCCGCCTTGATGTGAGCTGGGGCGAACCGTTTCTCAATTGTCTGTAGCGTATCCGTTATCTCTGCTTCAGTGAAACGGATTTCCTGCCTGATGCGATCGGTATGATTCGGCCTTACCGGACTGGTTTCATCTGCGCTTTTGCCCATTGTGCTGTCTCCTTCATGGTTGCTTTAGATTTTTCCGGCGTCAGCTTCATCTGCGATACATCCTTTTTTGCCTTTAACAACAAGCCTCCGCCAATGCCGATAAAGACAATGCTGACCAGCAGGGCCGAAAGCCAGAGGGGGATGAACACCGCCAGGCCAAAGACCACAGCCGCGATAAAGGTTAACAAACCGGCATAGAGCAGCACCGCGGCGACCCCGACGGCAATCACATCCTTTTTCAGCTGCTCGGCTTTTTCCGAGAGCTCAACCCGCATCAGCTCCATTTCTTTCTTGAAAAGGGTTCGCGTCTCCTGGATCAATTCCGAGAACAAATCGCCCAATGGCCTGACGTTTTTTTCTGGCATGTGCGCCTCCTTTTTGCAATACGTAACGGGCGTCAAAGTGTACGCCACATAAACATCAC
>CAWAFF010000008.1:0-4845 GCA_963780945.1 uncultured delta proteobacterium
GCGTCACACCATTTCCAGGGTGCGTCTTTCTCCTGATCCGAAACAATTTCCTCCTGGTGCTCCAGGACTGTGGAAGAAGCGGCAGGTGCCGGAAGAAAGATAATCCTTGCCCTGGAGCCGGAACCGGGTTGCTTCCTGGAGAGTGCCGCTGAAGTTGTTCCTTTGTGGATCCCATCCGGCTTCCTGCTTCACTTCGCCCCTTCCTTGGCGTCTGTTTCGATTGCTGCCATGCCGCCGTCCTGCATGAAGAGCCAGGCGCTGCCTTTTCCCTTTGGCAGATGCAGGCATTGTCGTTGCCAAGGTCCATGTCCATCGGCGGCACGATTAACGAAAAGCCGACCTGCAGCGGCGAAGTTGTTTGATGATTACAGCGATCTCCATCAGACGACGATCCCCAGCGGACAAGGGCAAGAATATTCAACCATCTCGATCAGGCGTTGGTGAAGGTTCCCGGCGGGGAGGAAGAATCGCGCATCCATTACCATCTGCCGATTATCATGGGCAAGGCAGTTACGGCACCACCAACGGATTAATCCGGGAGGTTCTTTCATGCTGCCAGCCCCAGACCCTGCTGGAGATCGAGACCTACACCTATGATCATCTCCACCAGAGCTGCAACAGGGTGACGTGGTCGACTCGATCTCCCGGGAGTTCAGCTGGCTAAGGGCAAGGCTGTGAAGCGAACCGTGGTTGTCGATGTAGCGGTCAGTTCATCCCCTCCTTGGTCCCCACACCCCGCGCCTCAACGAGCTTGCCACTACAGTCGCCCACATCAACCCGGTTTGCCCTGCCTAACCTGTACCATGCAGGCCACTTATCTGACCGGCAGCCTGCCGGTGGAGCATGGAATAGTCTGCAATGGCTGGTTTTTCAGAGACTTGGGGGAATCATGTTCTGGCGCCAGTCCAATCGTCTCGTCCAGGGGGAAAAGATCTGGCATGTGGGGCGGAAAAGGCAGGCCGACTTCACCTGTCCAACAGCTTCTGGTGGTACAACATGTTACCGATGCCGACTGGAGTGTGAATCCCGGCCGGTGTATTGCGCTGACGGCCGAAAACTTGCCGACTGTTCTCTCAGCGGCCACAGCTGCGAAGGACTTCACCAGGCGTCCCGGCACCTTTCCCCTTTTCCGCTTCCCGCGACCTGCCACTTCCATCGCAGCCACCGCCTGGATTGCTGATGCAGCACGGGCGCTGGAGGAAATGTACTCACCCAGCCTCCACCTGGTTTACCTGCCCCATCTGACTATGTCCTGCAGAAGGAAGGGCCGGACGGGGCAGTACAAAAAGACCTGAAGGAGCCGGATCGGGTCTGCGGCCCGCTGCTTGCACTTCTTCCGTGACTGCTGTCGCATCATCCTTCTTTCCGAGTATGGCATTTCAGCGAGTGAGCCGATACACCCCAACCGCATTCTAGCGAGGCTGGCCTGCTGGCTGTCAAGGTGGACCTGGGCGGGAATATCTTTATCGCGGCAAGCCGAGCCTTTGCCGTTGCCGATCATCAGATCGCCCACGTCTATGTGCGTGAACAGCGGGATCTCAAGCGGGTTGAAGAGCTGTTCAGCCAGGTCAGCGGTATTGAACATGTGCTTGACCCCAGCCGGATTAAAGAATGGGGCCTGGCCATGAACGCTCGGGAGAGCTGGTGCTGGTGGCCGGTAGAGGAAGCTGGTTCAGCTATTATTTTTGGCAGCAAGGCGAAGGCGCCGGATTATGCGCGGACGGTAAATATCCATGCAAAGCCGGAGGACGACCCATGCGAGCTCTTTTTCGATCCCCGGCACAAGTTTCCTCTGTTGTCGGCCGGGTTGCCATTTTGAAACAGCGGCTTGGCCTGAGGGCACTCCTCCGAGGTGATACCCCTTGATGCGGGGCTGGTCAAAGGCTCCCATGGCAGAATCCCCGAGGCGAGGGGGAGCTTCCCCTCTGCTCACCTCGGAGCCGCATCTCCTTCAGCCTGCTACCACCGCCGCCCAGCGTGTCTTCCATGTAATCCTGGATCATATTTTCAGGGAGTAAATCATGCAATTCTTTAGGCCTTATCTTGAGTTGTGCCGGATCACAACCGCCCCAGGTCTGGATCAAAACTCTTGCTGCTTACATTATCTCCGGGGGTGTTTTCCCTGGTGAGATATCTCTGTTGCTGCGGCCATGTCCCTGATGTATTGCGGCGGCATGGCCATGAATGCTGGCTTGATCTGGACCTGGACAGCCCGGCATCGCCCCGATCGCCCCATTCCTTCCGGCAGGGTCAGTGCTGATGACACCAGGATCACCTGGGTCTCTTTCTTTCCCCTTGCATTATGCATTTACTTTGCCGCTGGCCAATGTTGCTTCTGTGCCGCCCTGATTCTCCTGCTCTTCATCATAACCTACAACCTCCCACATCCACATGGAGATTGCCATGGCCGGCTGCAGGTTCATGATTTACATCATCACCGGCATTGCCGCTGCCGGAAACACAAAGTACTGCTCCTGTTCCTGGCGACGTTTCAATTCGGCTATATGCTTTTTGCTCACACTTGCTTTTACCATCGTGAAAAGGGCTTGGGAGAGACAGTCTAGAAAGTGCCGTGGCTGCGGCCCGCATGCCGCAGCTCCTTGACGGACTCGCTCTCGGCCCTGCTGGTAAGCATCGGCTGGCTGGCTGCGGCGTCGTCGGTGGAGTCGCAACCCTGGCAGCCCAGGAAGAGTCCGGGGGGATTGACAAAGCGGTTCACTTGAAATGTGACCTGTGACTGCCATACTTTCAACTGATCAGCATTATTAGCAATGCCGAGGATCTCCTTTGGCAAATGAACAGTTGACTGATATTTATGCAAATAAGGGTGTGTTTATAACTGCAGCTAAAATTATTGGAGGAATTACCCATGGAAAGAGCGATGTTTTGCAGGCAGTGCGAACAGGCGGCCCAGGTATGGGCTGCGAGGTGATGGGGAACTGCGGTAAAAACCCGGAGGTTGCGGCGCTGCTGGATCTGATGATCCACGGTCTGAAGGGGATTGCCGTTTATGCACACCGGGCTCGGGAACTGGGGGCGAAGGACCGGGAAGTGGACACGTTCATGCTCGACGGTCTTTTCACCCGGGTGACCAATGTCAACTTTGATCCTGAAGATATTGCCCGGCGCCTTCACCAATGCTACCAGATCAAGGAGCGGGCGCGATCCATGTTCGAGCAGGCCTACCAGGATCGCAAAGGGGAAAAAGCGCCGGCATTTGACGCCGGACCTGAGGCATGGAAACCGGCGGAGGACACGGCGGGCCTGATCGCCCAGGGCAGACAGTATGGCGTTTTCACCTGGCACCAGGACCCGGATGTGCTGTCGGCAATGGAGTTAGTCATTTACGGTTTGCTGGGCATGGGCGCCTTCGCCTGGCATGCGACGGAGCTGGGCAAAAAAGAGGATGAGGAAATCTATGCCTTCATTCACCGCTCCCTTGCGGCCACGGCGGATCCTCGCACCACCCTCCAGGACTTTGTGGCCCTCGCCCTGGAGTGCGGCAAAATGAACCTGCGGACCATGGAGCTTCTTTATCAGGGCCATGCGGAACGGTTTTCCGACCCTGAGCCAATGAAGGTCAACCTGGGTACCCGTGGCGGCAAAGGGATTGTCGTTTCGGGCCACGACCTGCCCATGCTGGAGGAGATCCTCAAGCAGAGCGAAGGCAAAGGGATCTCAGTTTATACCCATGGTGAGATGTTGCCGGCCAACGGCTACCCCGGCTTAGAAAGTAGGCCCATTTCGCCGGCAACTTCGGCGGTGCCTGGCAGAACCAGACCCGGGAATTACCGGATTTTGCGGGAGCGATCATTTTCAATACCAATTGCATCCAGCGACCTGACCCTTCCTATACCGACCGCCTTTTTACCTGGGGGGTAGTGGCCTGGCCCGGCATCCAGCGTCTTGAAGGGAATGATTTTTCGCCGGTGATTGAAAAGGCCCTGGCGCTGCCCGACCTGCCCGGGATCCGGGCCAGGAAATACTGGTCGGCTTCGGTCACGAGGCGGTCTTCAAGGTTGCCGGCGCAGTTGTTGATGCAGTTAAAAAGGGGGCAATCCGCCGCTTTTTTCCTCATTGGCGGTTGCGATGGGGCAAAACCGGGTCGCGATTACTTCACCGATTTGGCGGAACAGGTTCCAGGATTGCGTGATACTGACCCTGGCCTGCGGCAAGAACCGGTTCAATCGGCTGGAGTTTGGCGATATCGGCAGTATTCCCAGGCTCCTGGATGTGGGGCAATGCAACGATGCCTATTCGGCAATCCGCATTGCGCTGGGTCTTGCCGAGGCCTTCGAATGCGGGGTCAACGAGTTGCCGCTGTCCATGATGCTCTCCTGGTATGAGCAGAAGGCCCATGTCATCCTGCTCACCCTTCTTCACCTGGGCATAAAGGGCATACGGCTCGGGCCCACCTTGCCCGCCTACGTTTCACCCGGGGTACTGGACTTTCTTGCCAAGACATACGAACTGGGCCCGACTACGACGGCCGAGGAGGATTTGCGCTTCGCCTTCGGGAGAAATAAATAAAATCAGGCCGCACCTTTTCAATGGCATAGATTGCGTTATCATTAAATGCATTATTTTGAATAAAAACAGGAGGGCAACATGAATCGTTTTTTTTGGCGAGGTGCCGCTGCCATTGCGTTGCTATTGGCTATGGCAGTCGGTACCTGTATTGCAGCCCCGGCCGTATTCGACGTGGACAGGGAGTTCTACCCCTTTTATCCGTCACTTCTCAAATGGAACAAGTCAACGGTGGGATTCACGCCTCCCAGCGAGCGTGGCGGCTGCCACGAAAAGCAGTACCAGGAATGGAACGTCGGTGCACCAGCTAGCCTTATT
>CAWAFF010000009.1:0-27133 GCA_963780945.1 uncultured delta proteobacterium
TCAGCAAACTGGCCGGCAATAGCAAACTGCCAGTGACCTTCGATGACATGCAGGTCTCAACCACCCTGCGCCTCGTTACCGAACCGGCCACCCTGCTCCCGCACGAGGTCATCTTCACCGAGACCAGCAGCGTCACCGTCTCGGCCGATGGCAAGTCCCAGGAGACCAGCAAGATCGAAGAGTCGATCTATCGCTACACCTACAACCGTTGACCGGAGGGCAACTCGGCTCTAGTGTCGGGACTTACGGGACAAGAGCCAGTTCTGGAACCGGAAGTACCTCCTGCAGTACACCACGAAGAACCTGTGACTAGGAAAATCTCATGCATAAGTTTAAAAAGGCTCTTTGATGGATTGGTTGACTATTTTCGGTATTGCCCTGGCCTTGGCCATGGATGCGTTCGCCGTGGCTTTGGCTGCGGGAGCCGTTATTAATCCTCTGACGCGACGCCATCTGTTTCGCATGGGTTTTCATTTTGGCCTTTTCCAGGCGCTGATGCCCATTGCCGGCTGGATGATCGGCATGGCGGTGCAAAAATGGATTTCGGCCTATGATCACTGGATCGCTTTTGTGCTTTTGGCGGTGGTGGGTGGCAGGATGATCATGGAAGCATTTGAAGAGAAGGAGGACAAACCCGTCTCCGACCCCACCAAAGGTCTCACCATGGTCATGCTGTCGGTGGCCACCAGCATTGATGCTTTGGCGGTGGGGTTATCCCTTGCCATGCTTGCCGTCAGCGTCTGGGTGCCTGCCGCGGTCATAGGTGTGGTCGCCGGAGTACTTACCGTGCTCGGCATGTTACTGGGTCGACGGTTAGGGGACAACTGGGGCAAACGGGTTGAGATCTGCGGCGGGCTGGTGCTCTGCCTTATAGGGCTGAAGATCCTCCTGGAACACACCCTGCTCAGCTGACCATTGGTACGCCGTTAGACAAGTTACCGCTCACCGGGAAACTCAACATATATCATCGGACGCCTGTGACTCATGCCCCATAGACTGCATCTCGAACAATTCGGCCCGGTCCATGCCCTCCCCATTCTTCACTACCGCCTGGAGTTCGCCCACCTGGTGCGGCAGGCAGTGGCGCGGCTGAAGCCTGACTGCATATGCATTGAGCTGCCCCAAACACTGAAGACCACTTTCTGCGCGCCATTCAGCGGCTGCCGGAAGTGACTGTGCTCAGTTATGAAACGAAGCCGGGCAAGGGGGAAGGGGCTCAGACCATTTATCTTGTGATCGAGCCGGCCGACCCGCTGGTGGAGGCCGCACGGCTCGCCCGGGAACAGGACATTCCCCTGCACCTTGTGGATGTTGATCTTGACGAATATCCCCTCAACGTGGAACCGCTGCCCGACTCCTATGCCGTGCACCGCTTGGGCCTGGCGGCCTACTATGAGGAATTCAGGAAGGCCGACCACAAATTACCGGGCCGGGAGGACTTGCTGCGGGAAACGGGGGATGACTTTCCAGCTGCAGCAGCTGGCAAGGGAGCATGAGCGCATCCTCTTCATCTGCGGCATGTATCACCTTGAGCGGATCAAAGGACTGTTTGATCATCTCCAGGCGGAGCCCCTGGCGATGGTAAGGCGGCAAGGGATCCGCCTTTTCAATCTCCATCCCGATTCCTGCCGGGAAGTGCTTGCCGAGTACCCTTTTCTTTCCGCCCTCTATGAGCTGCGCCGCAGCCAGCTCCCTGCCCCAGGCTGCAACCGGCAGTTTGTCGTTGCGCAAGAAGTTCAATGCCCTGGAACTGATTGCCGGCGGCAAGAAAGAGATTCCGGAAGAGGAAGTGCTGCGCCAGGCGGTGATCAGCAGCGCCCACCACATTGGGGCTGAGGGGGAAATGCCGGACCGTCAGCGGGCCATGCTGCGGCTCTTTCAGGAGTCTGCCCGCCATTACCGCCAGGAGACCGGCGAGCCGGTCCATATCTGGCAGAAGCGCGCCTTTTTCCGCTTTTCCCGCAACTATGCGCTCCTCTCCGGCAACCTGCTGCCTGACTTTTTCCAGATGCTGACCTCGGCGCGCTCCTGCGTCGACGACAATTTTGCCTATGCCCTGTTTCGCCTCGCCTCTTTCCCCTTCTGGCAGCGGGAAGAAAGCGACCTGCCCACCATTCGCCTGACTGCGGAAGACCTCTGGTCGGGAAGCCGCCGGATCCGCTTCCGTCCCACGGAAAAGCATCGGCAGAAGGGGTTGTCGCCCCTTGCCTATCTGAAAAGAAAAAAAGAGAAGCGGCCCGGCGACTGGCTGAACGGTTTCGACAACGAGTCCATCTGCTCCTATCCGCCCGAAGACCTGGTTATCGAGGATTATGGCCGATTCCTGAAGAAGAAGGGCGCGAAGCAGCTCTCCGAGGAACAGAGCCGGGTCGAGCCCTTCTCCGCTTCCATGCTGGACGGCATCGACATGCGTGAAACCTTGCGCAATCTCCACGAGGGCAGGATTTATGTGCGGGAAAGCCAACGGCTCAAGGGTGGGGTCGGCAGCGTGGTGGTGATCTTTGACGAGGACCGGGGCAAGCAGCGTTATCCCTATCACATGACCTGGTTGGGAGAGCATGCCCAGGAATCGGACATGGCCTTCTATGCCACCTCCCCCGATGACAACATCGTCGGTCCCGGCATCTGCCGTTGCGAATATGGCGGCTTTCTCCTCTCTTACCCACCACGGCGCATGATGGATGTCTGGAGCGACGGCAACTACTCCTTTGCCCAGGGTAAAGCAGAGGTGCTGCTGCTGGCGGCACTGGATTATTCGCCGGAAAAGCATCTGGTATACGTGGCGGCGCGGCCTCCCCGCAGCTATTTCAGGCAGATCGCCGCCCGGCTGGGAAAGAAGATCGTTTTTATCCCCCTGGGCTCACTGTCGCCGGTGAAGCTGAAACAGCTGCGGGTCTTCCACGTCCTCTACGGCCATGACAAGCGGCGGATTGCCAGGGACTTCGTTTGGTAATCCTACTTGGCTGGTGTTGAGGCCTTCCCCATCTCCAGCTTGCCGCTGACATTGTTTTTGATCCAGGCCGCGTCCCACCACTCAATGGGATTTACCGATTCTCCCGAGATCACCACCTCGAAATGGAGGTGGTCCCCCCCTGCCATACCGGTTGCGCCGGTGTTGCCTATTATCTGCCCTTTTTCTACCGAATCCCCCACCTTGACGGTAAACCGGCTCAGATGGCCGTAATTGGTCTGCAGTCCCAGACCATGATCGATAATTACGCACTGGCCGTAAATGCCCAGTTCCCCGGCAAAAATGACTTTGCCCCGATTGGCCGCCGGCACCTGGGCATGGGCCAGCGAGGCAAGATCAAAGCCCAGATGGGTCTGCTGGTCCACTTCTTTATCCTGATAAATATAGGTGCGGGTCTGGGCGAAGCCTCCCAGGGGTGCGGAATTGGGCATGCGCACAAAAACGCCCTCCCAGAAAGGAGTCGGCGAGGTTTGCTGTCCGTAGTCGTAGATGGACTTGCGGTTCTGGCTGCGGATCTCGCCATTGACCTTGAGAAACAGCTCCAGTGGTGAAGCCGCCTGGGGGTATTGATCCTTGAATTCGGCGGCAATTTTGTCGAGGAAGGTATCGGAAAGGTTGATGCGGTCCGGGGGAAAATTCTTGGCAATGAGATGGTAGTTGATGCCCATCGTCCGTTCGTTGCCGGCCCGGTCGACCGCGATTACCCTGGGGACAAACTGCTTCTCGTCCATGTCGAAAGGAAAGGGAAAAAGACAGGCATAGAAATCTCCCTCCTGGCGATAACCGGGAAAAAACCGGTTGCCAACGACAACGCCGGTCCGTTCCACCTCTTTTGAAATGGTATAAACCACCAGTCCGGCACCACCACGAGTTATGTTATGGGCAATGCTGAGGACGGCCACCGCCGGGGGCTTGTTTTCGTAGGTGAAGGAATAGACCTTTGCTGTAGTTCTCCCGGCACTGAATCGGCTAGGAGAACTGGTGGCTTTGATTTGCAGGGTGAACGGTCCCTCCTTCAGGCCGGCCTGGAGCAGATTGAAAACCTCAGTCGCTTGGTGGGTCTTGGCCGGATAGTCCTTGAGCAGCACGTTGACCGTCTTTTCTCCCTGGATGGCGGCAATGTTAACTTTTTCAGCACCGCACCCCCGGCGTCCAGACTCAAAGTAATTTCTTTTCTGATGGCCACTGGCCCACTCTCTGGTTTTAGCGACACTGTCGGAGCAGGCGTGCCGAGGAAATAAAATAGCCCCAAACCGATGACTATGAGAAAGAACAATGGAAGAAACAGTGTCAATCTGTTCATGGATACCCCTTGGCCCTATTAAAAATTTTTTAAACTGCCGGTAGTATACCAGACACAGGCACCGTTGCCAATGCAGAAGGGGAAAGACCAACTTCTATAATTTTATCCCATCATCTTTTTTGTTGGCACGGCTTCCAAGCTGGTTCCGCGCCGCTATAATAAAGGAACAAGCAGAAACCGCCATTGAAACTGGAGGACTAACGGTGGTTAAAATTCCAACAGCTGATACGGCTGCGCCCTTGATCCCCGAACATTGCAACCTGCAAGAGCTGAAAGCAGCAGCTGCCGGCTGCCGCGCCTGCCCTTTATGGGAGAGGGGAACGCAAACTGTTTTCGGCGAAGGTCTGCCTACCTCCCGACTGATTCTGGTGGGCGAACAACCGGGAGACGCTGAAGATCGTCAAGGGCGGCCGTTTGTCGGTCCGGCAGGACGTGTGCTCGACCAGGCGCTGGAAATGGCGGGGATCGAACGCAGCGACGCCTATGTGACCAATGTGGTAAAGCATTTCAAGTGGGAGGCCCAAGGAAAGCGACGTCTCCATACCAAGCCCAATGCCAGGGAAATAGGTGCATGTCTGCCGTGGCTCGACGCAGAAATAGATCTGATCAGGCCAAGGGTTCTGGTAGCACTGGGCAGTACCGCTGCTCAGGCGCTGCTGGGCAAACAGGTACTCGTGACGAGAGACCACGGTCGCTTCTTCCCCAGTAAGCTTGCCCCAGCCGTCATGGCAACGATTCATCCCTCCGCCATTCTGCGCACAGAAACCGAAGAGCAACGCCACACGGCAATGGAGTTGTTTGTCGCCGATCTGCGAGTGGCCGCAGAAAAATTGGGAGGCTGACCTCCTTATTTCAGCTGGAGGCAAACGGCATCTTGCGCTGATGAAACGGAGCTATCGCCGAAACTTCCAAATGTACTGCCCCCTGCTGCCGCTTGAGCTTTCCCTCCACAAGAAACGGCCCCGGCGTAGTCACCTGATTGCCAAGGCTGCGGTAGACCGGCGGCAGCAGCACTGCTTCCATGAGGCCGGACTCGTCCTCCAGCGACAGGAATTGAATGATCCCCTGGCGGGCGGCTATCCTGCGCATGGCCGCGACCATCACCGCCAGAGTTAGCCGTTTTCCCGCCTTCAATCTGGCCGCCTTGCCGACCGTAACGCAACCATAGCGATCAGCCTCCTTTCTCAGCAAAGCCAGAGGGTGCGCCACAAGGTGCATCTCCAGATAGCGAAGCTCATTTTTCACTCTGACCAGCGTCTGGTAAAGACGGACCCGGTCCTCGGCAGCCTCGACAGGACGCGGTATGGGTAGTGCATCGAGGCCAGCAGGATCACCTCCCCCTTGCAACCAGTCCAGAGCAGCTTCCTGGGCAAAGGGGTACAAATTTGCTGCAAGGGGAGACAACCCGTCGCAGGCACCGGAAAGCACCAGGGCGGAAAGTTCGCCCCTGCCTGGACGAATCCGTTGCAGCAGGTCACAGAGGCTTGTAAAATTCCCCTTTGAGGCACGCTCTTCCAAAATTTTTGCCATGGTGCGCCGGGACAGGCTTTTAATCCGGTTGAGCCCCACCTTCACAATGCCACCGGCCCCTTTCCTTTCACACGTGGATTGCTGTATGGAGTAGTTGACGTGGGGACCTTGCAGCATTATTCCCATGCGGACCAATTCCGCCGCCAGCGTCCGCAGGGGATAAAGACCTTGATGATGATTGAGCAGGGCGCAGCCGAATTCAAGCGGAAAGTGGACCTTGGCATAGGCGGAAAAATAGGCAAGCAGACCATAGCTGGCGGCATGAGCCTTGTTGAACGAGTAAGCCGCCAGCCGGGAGGCAGTCTGCCACGCTCGACTGAGAATCTCTCTGTCATTCACCCCGCGCCGCTTTGCCGCCAGAACAAAATTTTCCTCAAGAATTGACAGAATTGCCGGATCGCCACCGCTGCTGACGATGGCGCTCCGCAACTCGTCCGCCTCCTCCAGTGAGATGCCCCCGGCTCGGGAGAGGAGGATCATGATGTCTTCCTCGTAAAGGAAAAGCCCATGGGTCTGCTGCAGTCTGTCGGCCATGTTGGGGAAATTCATCCGGCTTTGCTCTTCACCGCGGGCACGTCGGATAAAAGCTGCTTTGACTTCTCCTGCCGCCGCCCCGGGACGAATAAGAGCCAGAGCTGCGATAAGGTCGGAGAGCCGGCCAATGGGAAGTCTTGCCAGCAAAGAGCGCATGACCGGACTCTCCAGCTGAAAGCAGCCCAGCGTGTCGGCCCGGTCAATCAGAGCAAGGGTCCGCTGGTCATCCAGAGGTATTTGCTGCAGGTGCTGGTGCGGCGGTGGGGCGCCTTGGCTGAGCACTTCATCCAGCTCGCTCAGGCAGCGGTTACCGAGCAAGTCGATCTTTATCAAGCCCAGGCGTGCCACCGCCACCAGATCGTACTGGGTAATCACTACACCTTTGGCCGCCAGTTCCAAGGGCACCATGTCGGCCAGAGGTGTCCGGGAGACTACTATCCCCCCCGGATGAACCGAAATATGTCGCGGCCGGCCAACCAGACGAATGATGAGCCCCATGATCTCTTGGAAACCTGCAACTTTTCGAAATATTCCAGCCGTTCCCCGGCAAGAGATGCCTTCTCGTTTGCAGATGCAGCCAGACCAAGAAAGTCTATCTCCTCACCAATTAGGTCATCGGCGGGAAGGGCGGCAGAGAGCCGCTCGATCATGGCCGGCTCGGCTCCCCAGGCTTTCAGGCCTTCTCGAAGGGCAGATTTATATTGAAAGGTGTGATGTGCCGCCACCATGGCCACCCGTTCCGAGCCGTATCTTTCATAGATCCAGGCGATCACCTCATCCCGGCGGTGCCAGGGCAGATCGATGTCCACGTCAGGCCATGATGACTTTGCCGGATGGAGAAAGCGCTCGAAGACAAGCCCATGGTCAAGAGGGTCAACAGGGGACCCGCCCAACAGATGAAGGGCAAGGGAACTGACTGCTGAGCCCCGGACTGCGGTGAGAATGCTGTGGCGGCGGCAGTGGGCCAGGATCTCCGCCACAATGAGCATGAAGCCGGAGAAACCCAGATTCTCGAATGCAGCCAGCTCAACCGCCAGGCGGCGATGGTGGGATTCGGTCCACGAGCGAAGCTTTAAGGCCGGGTCTGACAGCGTCTGCAGGCAGAGCCGTCGCAGTTCGCTTGCGGCATTGCCGGTGAGGCTCTGATCGAACCTGGCAGGACCAATATCTAGAGTGGAAAGGTCGAGATGGCATGAATCGGCGATCTCAGCTGCCCTGGCAAGCGCCTGAGGGACATCGTCAAAAAGAGCCGTTGCCTCATGAGGGGATCGTAGCCAGCGATCGGCACCCTCTCCACCCCTCTGGCTTCTGATAACCTCAAGCCTTTCCCCCTGGTGAATAGCAGAGATAAGCAGATGCAGCTGGTAGTCGTCCCGGCTGAGGAAAGCAACATCCAGATCGGCCACCAGTTGGATGCCGAGACGCGCGGCGGTCTCGCGTCTTTTTCGGTCTGCATTACCTTCATCGGGACGGACCAGCAGTATTCCCAGCCTTGCCGGTGGGAACTTGCCGGCAGCAAATAGCATCTCCACCACTTCAGGATCATCAGTCAAGGCAAAAAGGCCGTCAGGATACCGGCCTGCCAAGGTAACAAAATCAGTGGCGGCACCCATGGAAATACTTCCGGCACCACCGCGTCTTTGGCTGATGATCCGGCAAAGATTGCGGTAGCCATCCTGATTACCGGCCAGGAGCACCAACCTCCCCCTGCGTTCCCCCACCCGGCCATGCCCGTGGAATCCCACTCGGAGCTCGACCCCCGTTATGGACCTGACTCCTGACAGACGGCAATGGTGATGAAATCTTACCTGACCGTATAAATTTTCCAGATCGGTGAGAGCAAGCGCCCCATACCCCATGGTCACTGCTTTGGCCACCAGTTCCTTCACCGAGGCGGTACCTAATCCCATTGAGTAATCACTTTTGATATGGAGCGGAATGAACATGGCCATCCCTCTTTGGTTAAGTCCTGGAGCTTCAAACAAATTAGAGCCGGTGAAATTTTGACGCTACCCTACCAAAACAAAAAAACCTCAAGCATTTTGCCAACATGCCGAAAAGATATCTAGTTACCCGGTGTTGAAACGGAAAGCTAATGACGGTCCTCGCTGGATTGTCCGGCAGGCAAAAATGTGACCTGCATCACATCAAAGATGGAGAGGCCGACTATATACTGAGCGCCTATGGAGCTGCAGCACCCTTCTTCTCTTCCAAACAGCTCCGCTGCTTTGAACCCATAGAGGAGCTACATCGTGCGCTTTCTTCGTATCTGCATCATCCTCTGCCTGTTCTCCTGGGCTTCATTGCTTTCAGCATCGGAAGAACTCTTACCTCCAGGCCATACCGAAACCATCGAACTCATCATGGAACGCGCCATTGCCCGCAATCTCATTGCCGGGGGGGTAGTCGTCATCGGCAACCACAACGGCATACTCTACAGCACTGCCAAGGGGCAGATCAGCATCCATCCCGGCGCTCCCCTTCTCAATGAACACACCATTTTTGATCTGGCATCTTTAACCAAGGTAATTGCAACAACACCGGCAATCATGAAGCTGCTGGAGGAGGGGAAAATTTCCCTGTTGGACCCCTTGTCCAGCTGGTTCCCCGAGTTCGCAGACAGCAGGGAAGACATCACCGTTCTCAACCTGTTGACCCACACCTCAGGTCTTGTGGATTTCGACCTGCCGGTCGACAATGCTATGAATGTAGCCATCCACAAAGCCGCGGCGCAACGAAACCGGGTCCACCCCGGCACCAGCTTCAATTATGCCGACATCAATTTTATCCTCCTCAGTGAACTGGTCCAGCGGGCTTCAAGCAAGACGCTGGATGTTTACTGCCGTGAAGAACTCTTTAGCCCGCTCGGGGCCAATTCCACCATGTTCATTCCCCCACATGGGCTTCTAGGCTCCATAGCGCCCACCCTCGGCTTCACCGGCGGGATTGTTCAGGACCACAATGCCCGCCGCCTCGGCGGCGTCGCTGGTCACGCCGGTCTTTTCAGCTCCGCTTCTGATCTGGCCCGTTTTGCCCGGCTAGTTCTGGGGGATGGGATGATTGACGGCACCCGCATTCTGTCGGAACGGGTGGTGAAGCAAATGACCGCACCCTATTTCTATTCCAACGGGGCGGTGGTGAGGGGCCTGGGGTGGGACATGGAATCTCCTTTCTCAGCACCAAAGGGGACCCTGTTTTCAGAAGCTTCTTTTGGCCACACCGGCTACAGCGGATCTTCCATCTGGATCGACCCGCAGCGTGACCTGTTCGTGGTCCTTTTGACCAACCGCATCAATTACCGCGACACCAAGACCTTCAACCAGCTGCGGCGTGATATTTCAACTATTGCCGCGGCAGATTTCACCACCAGTGCCGGCTTGCAGCGTCTGTCCCAGCCATGGGAAGCGGCGAAGATTGCAGCTGCGCTGTTCAATCCGTGAGTGCCTAAAGCCGGCGCCTGGACTTGAAAAGGCCCGGGCACGGGCCTCTCCTCCCAAATGTTTTTCCCACGTTTTTTCAGATTGTCAATAGCCCCAGGTGCAAGGCACCCGAATCACGAGGCATGCGGCGTACCAACGGTATGCCGCATGCCAAAGATGAGTGCAACGCCGCAGATGGGTTCCTCCGCCTATTACGGACTCGACAGCGACTTCAGGTATTCCACAAGATCCCTCTGTTCATCTCCAGTCAACGCTAGCCCCAAAAAGGTGTTGTAGTGAGTGACCACGTCGAGCAGGGTTTTGAACCTGCCGTCATGGTAGAACCGCCCCTTGTTTTCAGCCTTCATGAATTTACCGTTTTCCCTGATGAACAAACCGGCCAGATTCTGGGTCTTATAGACCTTGTCCGGAGAACGATCTGCCTGAAAACTATCGATGCCGATTTCTTCTGGCTGGTGGGCATTCCAGCCCGGCTCGGTCCAGAGCGGCTCTTTGTGGCAGTTGGTGCACTTCGCCTTGCCGCTGAAAAGCTCGTCCCCGCGTTTTGCTGCCGCTGCATTGAAATCCACCCCCGGCTGCGGTTTCGGTGCGGGTATCGCTATTTGATATAAGTGGAGAGCCGGCAGTTTCTTTGTTACCAGATCGCTGTCAGGAGCCACCGTTACATGCCCGAGTTTGTTTGCCACTGCTACCGGGAACCGCGGCGCTATGTCGGGAAACTGGGTCGGATCATCCAGACGCGGATCGAAGAAATTCCCCACCCCATGCATTTCGAGAACCGCAACAAAGGCGTTCCAGTAAGGTATAGATCCCCAGGCACCGGTCCAGGTATGGAGATTGTAGCCGGCCATGCCGAAGGCATTGGGAATCAGTGTCGCTGCCGTTGCTCCGTCCGGCCTGAAACCTTTACCATCCAGGATCAGCTGGGCGTCGAATTTACCCGGACCCCAAGCCCGCAGCACTTTGCGTACATCCTGCTGGGTAATCTGCTCACTGCCGGGGGCCGCTTTCAGCAGATCGACATAGGCCGACAGATCGGGAGCAAGAGCTACTATTTTGCCCACATCCAGATCATGATTTGCCCAGCCGTCCAGACGACGGCCGATGCCGAAAGTCAGGGAATTATCGACGGTAGAATGGCACAGCGCACAGGTGATACCCACCGACGACAGCCGCTCGCCGGAGAAGAAGCCTTTCACCCCTACCACTGCATTCAGCTTCAGAAGAGCCACCGTAGTCGCCGGGTCGGTCAGGTCGACCCGGTTTGTCCTGAGCCTTTGCACCAAAGCCTCAGGAAGGGCGTCCACATCCACTTTCAGGCCCAGATCCAGTGCAGCTTTCGGAGTAAGCCCGGTCCCTACGCCTCCCAGTTTGTCTCCAGCGATCGCTTGATGCAGCTTGAGCTTGCCTCCCCAGAACTGCTCATCACCAAAAGTATCAAACCTGAAAATCTCAACCCCCGCGTTGACCTTGCTCTGGGCGTTATTCTGGATTAATTGCAGCTGTTCCGTCTTTTTCACGGGCGCCGCGTCTGCATGGGATACGGCAACTAACGCACCAAAAGCAACGAATGTAGCAACTACCTTCATGCACTTTCCTTTCATCGGTTACCTCCCTTTCAAGAATGTGTACCTCGAAGACTACCTATTAATAATTATTTATATTTAATAATTGTCAATGGTTTGAGGAAGGGCAACTGCTATTCCAGTTACTTGTGACTTTAGCTAAACGGGCATCTACGCCAGTGATATTTAGGCAAGGGGCTCTTCAAGGGGGACTTTGAGGTAAAATGCTGGAAAGGACTTAATGGTGGTGGCTGGGCGTGGATGCTCTACAGCACAATTGGCAATCGGTGCTCTAGAAAGATCGATTCTCGGCTGACGTGAGCCTGGTAAGCCAGCAGCTCCACACCTGAGGCTGCAGCTAAACGCAGCAGCCTGCCATACTCCGGATCAATGGCATCTGCCGGCGCAACGGAGCTGCAGTCGGGTCGTTGAACGACAAAAAAATTAACCGCACGGTGACCAAGACGGACCATCTCCATCAGCTCCCGCAAATGTTTTTGCCCACGCACGGTTGCCGCATCCGGGAACAGCGCCCGGCCATCGCCCAGCAGAGTCACATTCTTAACTTCCACGTAGCATAGTTGATCCTGGCGGGAGAGGAGCAGATCGATGCGACTATTGGCTCCATAGCGGACCTCGGGACGGATGGTGTCATAACCCTGCAGCTCGGCAATGACGCCACTTTCAATCGCCCTATGGACCAGGCGGTTTGGCAGCCCTGTATTGATGCCCACCCAGCAATTGTCGGCCATGACCAGTTCCCAGGTATAGCAGTGTTTGCGGCTCGGTTTGTCACAGCGGGAAAGGAACGACGGACTGCCAGGCACCGCGCACCCTTTCATGCTGCCTGAATTGGGACAGTGGGCGGTGACAATCTCGCCGCTTTCCAGTTCAAAATCTGCGAGAAACCTTTGGTAACGGCGGATCAGCTGCCCAGGGATCAGTGGCGGTAGCAGATGCATGAGACGACCTACTTGACCAGGTCGGACAGAACGAGCACTGTCCAATAGGGAGAGACCATCAGGGCGATTATCGAGAAGATGTAAGAGGGTATGTAGTACATGCCGCTACGGAAGACCGTGCCCAGCGGGATGCCGGACATGCCTGAGACTACATAGCAGCAGATGCCGATGGGGGGCATGATTGAGCCCATGGTGGTGACGATGGTGATGACCTGGCCGAACCAGATCGGGTCATAGCCCAGCTGGATGACCAGCGGGTAGAATATCGGCAGCGAAACCAGCAGAAAGGCAAGGGCGTCCATGATGCAACCACCGATGATGTAACAGAGAAGAATGATGCACAGCACCAGCCAGCGGGGAAGCTGCAAGGTGCTGATCCATTCTGCGGTTTCTCCCGGGAGGCCGGTGACGGTGAGAAATTTGGCAAACACCAGGGCCCCGGCGACGATCATGAAGACCATGCAGGAGATGCGCAAGGTGTCGACGAAGGCTCCGCCGAGCTTTTTCCAGGTGAGCTTGCGGCGCAGAGCCGCAGATCACCAGCGCCAGGAAGCAACTGACTGCCGCAGCTTCTGTGGCGGTTACCACCCCGGTAAAAAGGGCAAACATGATGATGCCGAAGAGAATCAGGATGTCGATGGCCTCGGGAAGGGCTTCAAATCGCTCTTTCCAGCTGCTTTTCGGTCCGGCCGGGCCCCAGTCCGGATGCAAGCGGCAGATCACCACCACCGTCCCCAAAATCAGGAGGGTGAGGATGGCGCTGGGAATGACGTTACCGAAAAAGAGCTTGCCGATGGACTGGCCGGTATAAAGCCCGTAGACGACCAGGACGATGCTGGGCGGAATCAGCACCCCCGAGAGTAGCTCCCGCGGCAACAGAACCGGCATTCAAGAGGGGATGGTACTTGTATTCGTTCATGGCCGGGATGGCCACGGCGCTCATGGTGGCGGCAGTTGCCGTGTTGGAGCCGCTGATTGCCGAGAAGGCAGCGGAGGCCATGATGGTGGTCATGGCGAGCCCGCCCCGGTAATGGCCGAACCAGCGGTAGGTGGCAAAATAGAGACCGTTGTTGTAACCGGCGTAATGGACGATCTCCCCCACCAGGATAAAGAGCGGGATCACCGTCAGCCCATAGTTGGAGAAGCTCGCCCAGAGCTCGCTGCCGAGCATGGAGCAGGCGGCATCGAAAGAGGTGACGGTGGCGAAGCCGAAGAATCCCACCAGCAGCATGGTGAAGGCTGCCGGAATGCGCAGGAAAAAGAGCAAAGAGAGCATAACGGCAATGCCGGTTACTCCCATCATTGGACCAGACACAACAACTCCTTTTCAAAAACATAGAACATGTGCAACGGGGCGAAAATCGAAAAAAATCTGTCGTGGTGTCCCTGTGGCTAAAGGTTTTCCTTGCGAAGGATGGCCCGGAACATCTGCAGCAACAGGACCAGCGTCAGCAGGGCGAAACCGGCTGCCACACCGTAGACAAAGGGATAATATTTCAGCTGCAGAGTCTCCGACAGCTCGCCGCTCTCCCTCAGCGTTTCCCCCCATTTGTATACCTGCCATGAGGCAATGCCGAATAGAACTGTCGCCAGTCCATCACTCACCGCATCCAGCAGACGCTTGATTAAGGGCGGAAAACGCTCGCTTATGATGTCGACCATAATGTGGTCCCTGCGCCGCTGAGTGTGCCCCAGCGCTCCGGCAGTGACCAGCGCCCCGAGAAACGAGACGATTTCGTAGGTGCCGGCAAAGGGAAGGTGGAACAGGCGCAAAGTGACGTTGGCGGTAGCCAGCAGCACCAGCAGCAGCAGAGCGGTTCCGGCGACGATCATAAAAAAGCGTGAGATGTAGCTGATTATCTGGTCCATGGGCCTTTGGGAGGTTCTAGGTTCGAAGTTCGAAGTTCTAGGTTCGAAGTTTCGTAGTTCAAAAGCTCAATAGTTGGGGGTCAAGAGTTTCCTTATATACGTTTAGTCTTTCAACTAGAAAGCCGAACACCTAACGTAGAACTGGGTTTTTTTCAACATCGAACATCGAACATCGAACATCGAACGTGTTTATTTCTTCCTGCCCTGCTTCTCATACTTGGCCTTCAGCGCCTGGACATCGGTGATGATCTGTTTGCCGTTCAGCCCCTGGGCATTTGCTTTTTTGATGTATTCTTCGGTCATTGGGGCAAGTAATCTGGCAATCTGCTTCTGCTCGGCGACAGGCAGCTGAATAACCTGGTGCTTGTATTCCTTGGCCGACCAGACCAGCGCCTCCTGCACATGCTTGTCCACATATTCGCCGGTCCAGACTGCCTGCTCGCGGGAAAGATCATCAATGACCTTTTTCACATCAGGTGGCAGGCTGTCCCATTTTGCTTTGTTCATGACGACAGCAAAAGAAACCACCGGCAGATTGGCAATGGTCGCATAGGGGGTGTAGGCAGCAAACTTGAAATCCTGGAGGATCTCCAGGGACGAGATCATGCCCTTCACTACCCCCTTCTGAATCGCCTCCGGCGTCTCCGACTGGGGCATGGCCACCGGCACGCCACCCAGCCGCTTCAACACTTCCGAGCTGGTTCCGGCCACCCGCAATTCCATCCCGGACAAGTCTTTAAGTGTCTTGACCGGCTTGCTGGTCATGAAGTTGGTTGGCGGGCAGGTGAAGAGAGTGATTACTTTTACCTTCTCGAATTCCTTGGGCTTGTATTTCTGCACCAGGTCGAAGAGAACCTGGCTGGCCACCTTGGCCGAGGTGAAGCCGTGGTAGAGATCCAGTGATTCGGAAACCGGGAAGCGACCGGGCTGGTAGCTCATGGCAAAGTTGCCCATGTCGGCACTGCCAGGCGGTGACCCCTTCCAGCATGTTTTTCGCCCCAAGGAGAGTACCGCCGGGGAAGGTCTTGACCTTGACCTTGCCGCCGGTGCGTTTTTCCACCTCTTTTGCCCAACGTTCCATCTGGACGCTGGGAAAGGTGGCGGCAGGGGGGAAATTGGCATAATTAAGGGTGATGGCGGCATTGGCAATGCCGGCAATAAGCAGAAACGATAAGGCTAATGCGAGACGAAATTTCATGGTGCCCTCCGAAAATTGTATATCATGAGTAACTACTCGAACCTGCGATTGTCGAAGATCCGCTTCGTTTTTTTCTCCGAACGGGGCAGCGTCCCGTAATCGACCAGATCAACGCTGCAGGAAACCAGCAGGGTGCGCTTGATGCCGGAGATGATGCTCTTGATCACCTGGCTGTCAGCCACGGCCTCGCCATTGCGGGCGCGCTCAACCCTGGCCAGCATGTAATCCCTGCCATCCTCCCCGTGGTCGAGGATAATCTGATATTCGCTGCCGATGCCGGGAATGCGGGTCAGGACCTCGTCAATCTGGCCGGGATAGATATTGACGCCGCGGAAGATGACAACATCGTCGGAACGGCCCAGAATCCGGTCGTGACGCGGGAAGGTACAGCCGCACGGACAATCCCCTGCCATGAGGCGGGTCAGATCGCGGGAGCGGTAGCGGATCAGCGGCGCCCCTTCCTTGCCCAGGGTGGTGAAGACCATCTCCCCCACTTCACCGGGAGCGACCGGCTCCAGGGTGTCAGGGTTCAGTACTTCCAGGATGTAATAATCGGCCCAGTAATGGATGCCGGTATTGTAGCGGCAGGACAGCCCGGTGCCCGGCCCGTAGACCTCGGTCAGGCCTGTAATATCATAGATCTCTTCCACGCCGAGAAAATCATGCATGGTTTCCAGCATGGCACTTGAGCTTCGCTCTGCACCCATGATGATTTTTTTCAGGTTCAGGGTGTCTTTCAGACCAAGCCGGTGTACTTCCTCCGCCAAGAGCAGTCCCATGGAGGCGGTACAACAGAAGACGGTGGATTGGAGGTCCTGGAGGAAGCCGATCTGGATCTCCAGGTTGCCGGCCCGACCGGGATAGCCATGGCGCCAAATTTTTCACAGGCCAGCTGAAAGCCGATGCCGGCAGTCCACAGACCGTAGCCGACGGCGATCTGCACCCGGTCTTCCCTGGTAAGTCCCGCCAGTTCATAGCAGCGGGCAAACATCGCCTGCCAGTCATCCAGGTCGTTCTGGGTGTAGCAGAGGACTTTCCTTTTGCCGGTGGTGCCCGATGAGGCGTGGATACGAACGATATCGGCAAAGGGGGCAGCGCGCAGGGCAAAGGGATAGCCGGCGGCAAGGTCCTGAGCGGTGGTAAAGGGGAGTCGTGGAAGATCAGCCAGCGATTTTATGTCGTCCGGATTAATCCCTGCATCGGCGAGTCGGTCATGGTAAAAGGGGGAATTATCCCAGGCATGGCGCACGGTCCACTGCAGCCCCGAGAGCTGATGATCGGCCAGTTCAGCCGGATTGGCGAACCTGGGGGAAACGCTTGAGCATTTGATTGGATACTCCTTCAGTAAATTAAAGCCCGGCTCTGAAAGCGGCCAACGCGCCCTCAAGCAGCCCTTTCTTCCCTGCCAGCTTTCGCTGAATCGTCTCCTCAACCTCGGCGACAGTGCAGAAAAGCCGGCTTGGCTGGGCCATGGCCTTGCCCAGCACCATCAGGTTCACCGACTGTGGATTGCCCATGGCCAAAGCGGCTGTGTCCGCATCCATGGTCGCAAGCGGGTGTTCAGTCTCGACGATGGCTAGAGGCGCTGCATTGGCGACAATCCAGCCCCCTTCCTTGAGAAAGTGGCGGTGCAGCGGTACTGTCTCCGGTTTAAGGGCAAGCAGGCCATCGGCTTGGCCCGGCCGGACCAGCGGGCTGGAAAATTCGCCAATCTTGAGGTGGGAGATGACAATGCCACCACGCTGGGCCATGCCGTGGGTTTCCGAGGTAAGGACCTGAAAGCCCTTTTCGATTGCCGTTTCTGCCAGCAGACGGGTGATAAAGAGGATGCCCTGGCCGCCAACTCCGGAAATGATCAGCTGCTGATTTTTCATGGCTTGTCCTCCCTGAGCTTGATGGAGCGGGACGGGCAGACATCCATGCAGACGCCGCAACCGCTGCAGATGAGCAGGTCGGTGGCAACTTTTTTCGTTGCCTCATTGAAGACCAGCGCCGGGCACTCGAACTGGCTCGTGCAGACCTTGCAACCACTGCAAGTAGCATCCACCTCCACCTGGCTGCGCTGCATTATTGGCCGGTTACGATCCACCAGACAGGGACTCTTGGCAATGACCACCGCCACGCTGTCCTGACGGGCAAATTCTACGGCCTCTTTCACAAGCTTTGTGAAACCGGGGAGATCGAGGGGATCTGCCGTCTTGCAAAAGCGGACGCCGCAGCCCTCAACGACGGAACTGATTTCCACCGCCACGCCACCCTCAAGGGGCATGGCCGGGGTCGGCTGGTTGCCGGTCATGGCGGTGGTGGAATTATCGAGAATGACCAGCACAAAGCGCGCCCCTTGTGTAACGGCATCAATCAGCGGGGGAATGCCGGCATGGAAGAAAGTTGAATCGCCGATGGTGGCCACCACATCCCGCTCCTCACCCGTCACCCGATAGGCATGGTGGAAACCTGCCGCCTGACTTATGGCAGCCCCCATGCAAAGCACGGTATCGACAGCTCCCAGGTTGATGCCAAGGGTGTAGCAGCCGATATCGCTGGGGTAGATCCCTTTTGGGGCTGCTTTTTTGATGGCATAGAAACTAGCCCGGTGCGGGCAGCCAGGGCAAAGTGTCGGCCGCCTTCCTCCACCGGCCGGTGGCTGGGGCACGGTCGGAATGTTGACTTGGGCAAAACCGGCAATGATACCCTCGATCAGTTCAGGAAGAAGTTCTCCCGCCTCGGGAACGGCACCGGACAGTTTGCCTCGCACCTTGCTGCGGTCGCGAAACTGCATCTCGATGACGCCGGTGGTTTCTTCCAGGATGAGTATTTCATCAAAATCGTGCAGCAGTTCCGTGGTGAAGTCGGTATGAAGTGGATAGGGCTGGAGCACCTGGAAAACGGGCAGCTGATTCCACAGTCCAAGGCTTTGCATGGTCTCCCTGGCATGCCCCGCAGCAGCTCCCGAGGCCACTATTGCCTTTTTTGACCGGGCATCTGGGTTGAGGCGGCGGGGAGCGGTTGGTGCATAGGCTGCAATGCGGGCCAGCTTTTCATTTAATTCCAGGTGCAGTCGATAACGGAAATTGGGTGTTGCCGCCCAGCGGGATGGATTTTTCTGAAAATCTGCCTGGCGCGCCAGCTTCTTTACCGGTACAGTCTGGATATCCTGGCAGGCATGACAGACCCGGGTCGTCGGGCGGAGCATGACCGGCACCTGGAATTCTTCGGAAAGCTCATAGGCCAGTGCAACCAGCTCCTGGGCCTGGGCTGGGGAATCGGGATCAAGGACCGGAACTTTAGCCAGCATGGCCAGCAGCCGGCTGTCCTGCTCGGTCTGGGAGGAATGGGGACCGGGGTCGTCGGCGCTGATGACGATAAAACCACCCACCACCCCCAGATAGGCAGCGCTCATGAAAGGGTCGGAAGCGACATTCAAGCCCACCTGTTTCATGGCCACTGCCGTCCTCAGCCCGGACTGGCTACCGGCGTAAGCGATCTCGAGGGCAACTTTCTCATTGATTGCCCATTCCACATGCATGGCAAGCTGCTCAGCTTTCTGCCAGGCCATCACCCCGGACATGATTTCCGAGGCGGGGGTTCCTGGATAGGACGTGGCTATGACGCAGCCATTTTCAACCAGGGCACGGGCAATGGCCTCATTACCCTGCATAAGCATACGGCGCTTCTCGTTCAAAAGGTCCTCCATCCATTACTGCTGTTGGTTCCGCAAAAGCAGGGGGTTGATGATTTTGGGTCCAGCAGGACGATTTGTCAACAGATAAATAAGGACCATCCGAAGACTGAAAAAATCGGCCGCGGTGAGTAACAATTTGCCATGGCTGTTAACCAATTTTTTTGGTAGGATTCCCAATGGTCAGGTAAAATATGGAATGATTACCCGAAAAGGGATTTTTGCAGAGGAGGCTGATATGGGGTTTTTCATAAGTTGGTTGGTATCCGCTCTCGCCATTGGCATAACTGCGTACCTTCTGCCGGGGGTACGGCTCTCGGGCTTTCTGGCAGCCCTGATAACGGCGGTGGTGCTGGGGCTTTTCAACGCGATAATCAAGCCGTTGCTGTTGCTGCTGACCCTCCCGCTTAACATTCTTACCTTGGGGCTCTTCACGCTGGTCATAAATGCTGTGCTGATCATGCTTACCAGTGCCGTTGTGCCGGGCTTTTCCGTCACCGGGTTTTGGCAGGCCCTGCTCTTCAGTCTTGTGCTGGTGCTGGTCAACTACCTGCTTGGGCTGATTTTTTAAATTCATTCCTATGTGTGAGTGGCGGTGGTTATTGTTCAGGGGTGGCCGACACCATCGGGTTTCCGTCCATCTTAACCATCACTGCTGATGATTCCACTGCCGCCGACAACATTACAGCCTCTGTTGCCGATGCGGACATGGCTATCATATCCATGGCAGGCACGCCGGTATAAGCCGATTCAGGTACCCAGCTCTTCTCCTGCAGGATTTGCAGGACAAACTGCAGGACGCCATAGAGCATGACACTGACCCCGGCCATCTCGCCAAATTCCTCCAGTGCCACTTCCAGCACATAGATAAAGGGAGTCGCACCGGAACGTAAAAACAGATAGCTGATAATTTCCAGCCCTACCGCACTGAAGAGAAATATCCCCAAGCCCACCAGAGCCACCGACATTTCTTGTCGGAAATTTTCCCACAAGGAAAACAGATGGCGCCGGCTGGCCAGCAAGATGAGTATACCAATGGCCATATAGATGAAAACCCAGACCCCGTGGCCATTGATATTGGGCAGCCCCTTCAGGTATTTCAGCAAGCCCTGCGCCCTTTCGTGAATCATTGCCGCTTCATCTGCGGATATGTAAATAAAACCGGCACCAACCAACTTGAGAAAGGTCGGTGAAGGGCCCTGCCGGTGGCAGGCCCGGCTCGCCACCAACAGCAATATGCCGATGACAAACAGCTGCACAGCGGTAAACCAGGCCGGAAGACAGGCTTCGCCATCAAGATCGAAGGTCGCACGGATTCCATAGGAAGGATTTCCCAGCAGATGACTGCCCAGGTAAATGCCCACCATCACGGCCTCACAAAGAATAAGAAGTTTCAGGATCCTTCTGGCATCCTTCAGGCTGTAATCCAATTGCAGCATCGCATTACCTCCTGGTCTTGACATACATAAGGAATAGCTAATATTTTTTCAATTAACATGCCAAACTTAACTCCACTGTAACTACACATTTTTTTGCTGTTGAACCTGAACAAGATGCGGCCACTTTTACCGGTTGTCTTTACATTTCCTGTAAAGATAACCGGCAATTGACCGAGCCCTCGCCAAAAGTATCTGTAATGAATTGGTTTCTTTTTTAAAGATTCCCATTGCTAACCCCGATAAGGACTGCAAGGGGATCACAATGCCTAAAACCGCTCTTGTTGTAGATGATGCTGCTGTTGTCAGGCAGCTTTGCGCTTTGACCCTGAAACGAATCGGCTACACCGTCATTGAAGGGATAAATGGCAAAGACGCCCTGGCAAAACCGAGGGAATGGTCTTGGATATCGTCATTACCGACCTGAATATGCCGGAAATGGATGGCATTGAACTGGTCAAGCAGCTTCGTCTGCGGAGGAACCCGATTTGTGCCGATCGTTATCCTTTCAACGGTCTCCCAGGAATCAAAAGTGGATGAAGGAAAGGTTGCCGGCGCCAGCGGCTGGCTGTTCAAACCGTTCGATGCAAATAAACTGATGGATACAGTGAGGAAGTTTCAATAGGGAGTTTGCCCAACCCAGCTACAACCCTCCCCATTACTGTCTTGACCGGCACCGCCATGGAAGCCGGCTTGCCTGTTTTCCACTCCCAGGATGAAGGGAAAAAAACTATTTTTCGGTTCCCATACCGCCGTTGCCCATGAGAGACTCATATTATATAGGCCATGAGCTTGCATTAAGTGTATTGAGAATGAGAAGGAGACTGCCATGCGAGATTTCAACGACGCTGACCGTAAGAAGAAGAGCGGCAGAATCAAGCTGCCGGAAAACCCCGGCAACTTGAGCAGAGAAAAGTTGTCTGAGTTGGAAAATGCTGTGAAAGTAGCTGTGAAAGAAGGCTACCTGCCCTGCCCATCCGCCTGGAAGATGGCCAGCGACGCCGGCATTTCCCGCCTCGATGTGGGAGCGATGATCGACAAGCTCGGAATCCGCCTCACTGACTGCCAACTGGGCTGCTTCAAGGTGAGCAAGACGGCCCACCCCGAAGCACCTGAATCTTTCAGTGAGGAGGTTGCCAGCCGGGTCGCGGCCCTGGAAAAAGGGCCTGGCCTCACCTGTGCCGGCGTCCATGCCCTCGCCCTTGAACTTAAGGTCAAGCCCTTGTGCGTCGCTGCCGCAGCCAATGCCCTGGGCGGCAAGATGAAGCAGTGCCAGCTGGGGTGCTTTTAGGTTGGTCAACGGGAAAATGAGGTTTTAAAGGAGGTTTAATTTAATAGAGCACTGGTGGTGGGGTAATAGTTGAACATTTAGCGCCTTCCAGCAGCTCAACCGGTTCAATGGTGCATCCCTATTTTTCTTTGCAATGCCTGAAACGTGGTACTTCCTCGTTGCCTGCTGTCACGGTATCTATAAACCTGGACAGTGGCCGGACCCAGAGGGAGTAATCACCATAAAGACAGCGATAAACCACCAAAGACTCCTCCGTTTCGCTGTCCCGGGCAATGCCGATCACCTCGTATCTGTTACCCTTATAATGCCGGTAGCGCCCAAGCGGCAGTTTTATGTTACCGTCGATCTTCATTTTCCTGACACCTCTACTTCATTGTTATCTTGTAAAGATGCTAACTGCCCTTTTGAGCAAATCAAAGAGATCGTCCTCAAGACTGCCGGTTCTGTAGTTGGAATAGTCTGAATAATTTTCGGCCCCAGATATTTGCCCCTTTGCCCTCTGCCGTTTCAGCTCGTCATCTGCTTCCTTCCTTTTCAGCTCTTCCTGCCGCTGCTGGTCGAGCATTTTTCCACCGGCCTTCATCCATTCGGCCAGGTGGCGCAGTTCGCCTCCATCCAGCCATACTCCGTGCGCTTTGCAGTGATCGATGATGACGCCGCTTTTCACACCGAAATTGATTCGGTTCATCATGTTGGCGCAGACGGGGCACTTGATATAGCCGATGGGGTAGTCATCGGCTCTCCTGGCCGCATTGATGGCATCCATGCGGCTTTGGTCAATGGCGAAAACATTGGTAACTGTGGAGTTAAGAAGCGCTTCCAGTTCCCCCGGGTCAAAGAACAGGCCGAGACACTGATCGCACCTTTCCACCAGAAATTTACCTTCCACCTTCAGGTCGATGGTCTTGAGCCTTATGTTGCACCTGGGACAGATGCGCTCCGAGTCCGGCTCGTTGGTGGTATAGTAGTTGATGCCCTTGAGATCGATATCGTTCCTGCTGCCGCAGTATACGCATTGGATTTTGCCTGACGGCAGCGGCGCAGAACAGTTGGCACAGTTGGCCATTCTTCCTCCTGATTTTCAACAGCCCGCCAAAGTGGCTTATTCGAACAATGGTGGCGGTGTTTTCTTCATTTCACCAGCAAATTCCGCGAACTGCTCGGCTGGCTGCCAGCCGTCCATCCCGTCCTTCCACATCAGCGTTTCCCTGGAAATGGAGCCCTTTTTTATATAAGTGATGATGGCATCTTTGTTGAAAGGCCCAGACTGCTTGCCGTCTTTCCCGACATAGTAACTGCAGTTGCTTTCTTCCCCAGGAAGCGGCGGCGGGGAATTCTGGACCGGGCTCTGCTGAGCAGCTACAGCTTTCCCCATCTGGTTGGCCATGGCAAAGCCCATGCCCATGCCTATGCCTGCCGAAGCATCGCCCCCCGGATTTTGAGCCGCTGCCTCCATTGCATTTGCCGTCTGAAAGCGGGTGTAATCATCCAGGTTGCCGATAATGCCCATGCTGCTTTTTTTATCCAGAGCCGCTTCCACGTCTACCGGCAGGGAGATGTTCTCCACGAGCAGCTTGGTTGCCTCAAGCCCGTATTCAAGGAATTCCGGCGCAATCTTTTCCGTCAGATAAAGTGACAGCTCGTTGTATCGGGCTGCCAGATCAAGGACCGGGATTTGATGTTCGCCCAGCATGTCGGAAAATCTGGTAACAATGAGGTTTCTCAGCTGCTCGGAGACATCTACCAGGGTAAAATGGCCTCCGGTGCCGACGATTTCCTTGATGAACCTTGCCGAATCGCTCACCCTCACCACGTAGGAACCGTAGGCTCGCAGCCGCACCGGACCAAACTCAGGATCGCGAAGCATGACCGGGTTCTTGGTGCCCCATTTGAGATTGGTAAAATTTCTGGTATTGACGAAGTACACTTCCGCCTTAAAAGCACTTTCGAAACCGTATTTCCACCCCATGAGCGTTGTCAGGATCGGCAGGTTTTTGGTCGTCAACCGATACTGGCCTGGGGCAAAAACATCGGCAATCTTTCCCTGATTAACGAAGACGGCCACCTGGGCTTGCCTCACAACCAGTTGAGCCCCATGCTTGATCTCGTTTTCATAGCGGGGAAACCGCCAAACCATGGTGTCTGTTGAATCATCGGTCCATTGGATGATGTCGATAAATTCCGCTTTGGCTTTTTCCCATAAGGTCATGGTATCTCCCCCTGCTGCCTGTTTTTTGATTTGATCGGCACTGCACTAGCCCTGCTCAATAAAGTTGCCGAATATTCCCCTGCTGTCGAATGATATTCTCCGACTGTCTCTCTACAAAAAACCACTGGTTACAATAAACAGATGCAATAACAATAGCTTACAATCAAAATCCCCTTTGGCATGAACCATGCTCTAGAGAGATCATCGCCTGCAACAATGGCCAAAACCTTTGGAGGTCACACCATGAAAAGAAACATCCGCAGCATCATCACCATCGCCGCAACGGTCCTCTCTCTCGGAGCAGCCACCTACGCATTAGCTGCCAGTGCCTGCTGTGTTCAACCGGAGCTTAATGAGTGCTGTGCTACCACGGCCACCAGCAGCTGCTGCAAGTAGCCCCCGCAATAGCCCCACGGGGCAGGGATAATCTCTGCCCCCAGGCCGCCCCAGGAGAGTCCTGATCACGCTACACTATTGAAATAATCATTTCAATTAAAATACCAGCTTGACTGCCTGCCACCTGGAAAATTGTCACCGATGATTTAATTGATTCCGGTTTCCTGCCGCGGCAGTATAATTTAGATAAGCAGGATAAAGTTGCCCGAAGAACATTGGCTGCAATGGGCAAAGGAGGTGTGCCGTGACAGGAGTTGAGGCGGTAAATACCTTGAATGAGCAACGGACCGATAAGCATCAGTTTGTACGATGGTGGCGCAAGGAAGAGGACTTCCTCGATTATGACCTGATTGACCGCTTTGTTGCACAAAGCCTTGGTACCGAGGAAATAGGCGGGCTTGAACTGTTGACCATGGATGACATGTGGACGGCAGTAAAAAAGGCTACAGGCAAGCGGCTTGACCTGGTCCACGAACCAACCGGGGACAAAATCAGATGGAGTCACAAAGGTAAAGAGGAAGTCTGTGACTTTACGCCGGCAAACATTATGGCCATATTTGATGCAGAAACCCGCGGCAATCCGGTAGATTCCTAAATTATGCCGTCTGTTGGATCTGGGGACCAGCATTTCAGCCCAGAGAGCGAAACTGGTCCCTTGTCTTTAAACCTCACCCTTTAGACCTCAAGCTATAGGCAAGGATCTTCACCAGAAGCTTCATCAACACCATAACTGCCCAGTTGAGGGGCAAATCGGCCCTCTTTCATGCAGGAGACCAATCCTTCCATGGAATCGATGTGGCAATCGAACCGCACCGGATAAAACTCGCTGAAATCGGTCCTGTGTATATCTGAGCCGCTGGTTACCCTGTATTTCCAGGTCTTCCAGTCTGCGACCGCACGCTGGTTCTCCTCTTCCGTGTGGTGAGGGTTGACCATTTCAATGGCATCAAAATTCGAGTTCATGAGGTCTACCACCGTGGGAAAACGCCCGTACCGGTAAGGATGCGCCCAAACCAGAGCGGCTCCCGGATTCTCCCTGCGCAGAACGGAAAGCGCAATGCCGTTGCCAATGGATTTATCTGCACCATAAACCAGCACATCGCCGAAGTCGGCTGTGAAGACTTCTTGACCCGACATAATCAGGAATTCGTCGGGCAGATCACTCTCGACACGCAATCTTTCCAGCTCAAAGTCGGTCCATCTGTAATGATGATCGGTAATAACCAGACCCTCGGCACCTCTCTGCCGGACGGTGCTGACAAGTTGCACTGCAGTTGTCCTGCTGCAGGGAGAGTGCTCCCTTGTATGACAATGGAGTTCTATGATCATGGTAACCCCGGAAAAAGTTCGCTTGACTGCAGGTTTACCTGCGGTTGAAACCGAATACCCGATTCGGTCAGCTGCCTATGTGCCACCTCCTGCCAGCCACGGTTGGCAGCCGGACTGGAAGGGCTAGGATGGAGTATTTTGGTAATGGTGACCGGCATCCCCTGCAAGGCTATTTCCGCCTGAGCGGCAGCAAAGTTGCCGACACCGATGACATATTCCGGCTGCAGGTGTTCCACCGAATACCGCAGCGCCAGATCGCAAGCCTTTAGAAGGGCACCCCTCTCGGCACCAGGCAACTTGTCGGGAGTCAGGTTGACCCCTTGACCATCCAGAAACAGCAGCGGGCAATAGTTTAAAACAAAAAAATCGGAGAAAAAGCATGCCGGATCAATAAACCGTTCCCGAATCATGCCCCACAACCGTTTGCCGCTGACCTCGCTTCTGCGACAGGCCAATCCTTCGACCCGCTTCTTCGGATGTTCATTGGCGGGGCTATCGACGGCACCGGTAATCTGAAGCCAGTCCCGCACCACTGCCACCTCGCCGAACGGCACACCGGTCTGGGCCATACCCCATGGCCCCGGGTTCATGCCTACCAGAACTGCGATCTTGCCGCTGCTGCCGTAGCGGGTCAGGTACTCCTGGTGCGGCTTCCAGGCATAGCGCAGCGGATTATACACATGGACTACCGGTGATGAAAATTTTAGCTGGTCAAGCTCTTCGGCAAGTTTTTTACTAATTTGTACCAAATCCATCGATTCCGCACCCTTTCGCATGACAGTGGCCATTGTGACCACAAGCATATTTATTTTAACATAATCCTGGAGATTCGTCTTGGGCCACCGAAGGTCAAAGATTTCCTCCTGCGCCTAACCTTGCCCCTAGGCAGCTCATCTTCCCCCTAATCCACCTTAACACAAGTCACTACGGCAAGGCACCGCTAGATGAGAGTTGTGCATTTACCCATTTCTTCCATCTGCACAGATAATCCATCCCCACCGCCAGACCAGCGCACCATTTCCTTCTCCCTCCATGTAATGGCAGCCATGGCCGGCCTCTGCTAAAGTTTCTTGAGCCTTGCCAACGGGGCATGATATCTTATCTGGCACAGTGAGAATATAAAGGCAGGAAAAAACGGAGGAAAGACATAAATGCAGGCAGCAATTTTGACACTAAGCGATAAGGGTGCCCGTGGCGAGCGTGAAGACGGCAGCGGTCCGGCATTGCAGAACTGGCTTTCCGAGAAGGGTGTGACGGTAATACGGGCGGCTATCGTTGCCGACGAACATGACGAGATTGTGACGATTCTGCGGAATTGGGCTGACGGTAACGATACAGACCTCATTTTGACCACCGGCGGCACCGGCGTTTCCCCTAGGGATGTGACTCCCGATGCAACGATGGCCGTAGTCGACAAAATC
>CAWAFF010000010.1:0-27995 GCA_963780945.1 uncultured delta proteobacterium
GAAGAATGCGGCATTTTCGGAATTTTCAACCATGCCGAGGCCTCCAATCTTGCCTACCTCGGTCTCTATGCATTACAACACAGGGGCCAGGAAAGCTGTGGCATCGTTTCGTCCGATGGCTCCTCCCTGCACGCCCACAAGAGCATGGGATTGGTTGCCGACGTCTTCGGTAACCAGGAGATCTTCAAGTCACTGCCGGGCAAGTCGGCCATTGGCCATGTTCGGTACTCCACGACCGGTTCCTCGGTCATAAAAAATGTCCAGCCTATCATGGTCGACTACTCCCGAGGCTCTATCGCTGTCGCCCACAACGGTAACATTGTCAATGCCCAGATTATCAAGGATGAGTTGGAAGCCTACGGCTCCATCTTTCAGACCACCATGGACACGGAGATCATAGTCCATCTGCTGGCAACTTCAAAGGCCAACTCTCTTCTGGACAGGATCTCCGACTCACTCAACCGCATCAAGGGTGCCTATTGCTTGCTCTTTCTCACCGAAACACGCATGGTGGCTGTTCGTGATCCTAACGGTTTCAGACCCTTATGTCTCGGCAAACTTGGCAACTCCTACGTGGTTGCATCGGAAAGCTGTGCCCTTGATCTGATCGACGCCGAGTTCATCCGGGAAATAGAGCCGGGCGAAGTGATAATTATCACCAGTGAGGGAGTGACTTCCCATTTTCCCCTGCAAAAGACGAATCCCACACCATGCATCTTCGAGTTCGTCTATTTTGCCCGCCCTGATTCCTACATCTTCGGCAAAAATGTTTATCAGGTGCGCAAGGAAATGGGACGACAATTGGCGCGGGAACATCAGGTACAAGCAGATATCGTCATCCCGATCCCCGATTCAGGTGTACCCTCTGCCTTGGGGTACGCCGAAGAATCCGGAATACCCTTTGAACTTGGATTGATCCGAAATCACTATGTCGGTCGAACTTTTATTGAGCCACAGCAGGCGATTCGTCATTTCGGAGTAAAGATCAAGCTTAATCCGGTAAAGGAAGTACTGAAAGGTAAAAAAGTGGTGGTCATTGACGATTCCATTGTCCGTGGCACAACCTCCCGGAAGATCGTCAAGATGATCCGCAACGCGGGGGCGAAGGAAGTCCATGTCCGCATATCCTCACCCCCCACCAGTTTTCCTTGTTATTACGGCATCGACACTCCTAACCGTAAGGAGCTAATTTCCTCCTCCCACTCCATTGACGAGATTCGTAAATATATAACAGCCGATACACTGGGTTACTTGTCAGAAGACGGCCTGATCGGCTCGGTCGGGACCGACAATACCGGCTATTGTCGCGCCTGTTTTACCGGGGGCTATCCAGTTAAGTTTCCAAAGTTGGGCATTGCGCCACAGCTTGATTTATTTGAAAAGGAGCTTCCAGAATATGAGTGACAAAGCGCGACTGAAACAGATCATACTTGACCTTTCCTATGAGAAAAGAAAGGTGCTTCTTGCCTCCGGCCGTGAAAGTGATTTCTATTTCGACGGCAAGCAAACCACTCTTCATCCCGAGGGTGGCTATCTGACCGGCAAACTGTTTTTCGAAGCAATCAAGGATGTGGAGCAACTTGAGGGGGTAGGGGGACTGACGCTCGGCGCAGATCCTATCGCCACCGCAACATCCGTTGTCAGCTATCTGGAGAAACAGCCAATTCCTGCCTTCATTATCCGTAAAGAACCAAAGGGGCATGGTACCGGTGCCTGGCTGGAAGGACGGAAGAATTTCAAACCGGGCGCAAGGGTGGTCATCGTTGAAGACGTTGTCACCAGTGGCGGTTCATCCATTAAGGCAATAAAAAGAGCCGAGGAAGAAGGTCTGAAAGTTCTTGGAGTTGTCACCCTGGTGGATCGGGAAGAGGGCGGCCGAGAAAACATTGAAAAAGAAGGTTACTGGCTTAAATCCATATTCACCAAGGCTGATGTTCTTGCTTAGTATGAAAATTATTTAACGGAGTTTGCAGGGGGGTGGCGGATCAGTTCCGCTGCCCCTTTTTCTTTTGCATGGTGCCTAGAGGCTAACGTGAAACAAATTCTGACGTTGTATGGCCAACTGCTTACCAGCGTTGACGCCTGGTTTGCCCGCTGCCTTTCCATGTACCCAGCGGAGATTACCTGTAAAACCGGCTGTTCCGCCTGTTGTCGCAGCCTCTTTGACATTACCCTCCTTGATGCCTGCTATCTCAAGCTGGGTTTTGAGCGGCTTGATGAGGACGTCAGGGGAAAAGTAAAGGAAAAGGCCGAGCAACGGCTTCGGGTCATCAAAAAACAATGGCCCGATTTTGACTCCCCCTTTATCCTGAATTGCCGACCTGAGGAGTCTTGGGGAGAGATCATGGCCAATGATGAGACACCCTGTGTGCTGCTTGATGATGGAGGGCACTGTCTTGCTTACGACCATCGCCCCATGACCTGCCGGCTTCATGGGATCCCTTTGATCGATATTAATGGTGAGATTTTCGATGATGCAACCTGTACATTGAATTTTGCTGAAAAGGACCCGTTCGCCTTGTCAGGCCTGTCTTTCGAATTTGAACAGCTTTTTCGGGATGAGTTGACGTATTTTCAGTTGTTTACCAAGCACCTTCTTAAGCAACGAGTTAGTGAATTGGATGTGCTGATTCCGACTGCTCTCCTTTTTGATTACGGTAGTTTCGACTGGCAGGCGTGGTTAAAAACGGACAATCATTGAGAAAAGGACACAGCCCTGTATCCTGAAACAGTTACTATTGAAGAAGGGTCTTGCCATGCAATCTGCAACCAGGGATAAAATAGTCGGAGTTATCGATCAGCTTTCCAACGAGTACCTGAAAGGAAAAGCCCAAGCGGTTCGGCTCTGCTTCCTAGCCCTTCTAAGCGGCGGTCACATACTTCTAGAAGATATTCCCGGCCTCGGCAAGACCACCCTTGGGTTATCTTTTGGCCGGATCCAGTGTACCAGTGATCTTCTTCCCTCCGACATAACTGGGCTCTCCATTTTCAACGGGAGCAGAACGTTTGCTGCTCTTTACTGAGTGTAGTCTTTCGGGACCGACGCTTGACCAAGGATGAGGTAGTTGAGTTGAAGCATATTCTCTCTTTTATCAAGAAGCAGGGCAGGCTGCAGAGATCCTCAAAAATGGCTGAGAACGACTGTTCATAAGCCTTGACATGCCGAAGGCTTTGAACTAACTTGACACCACAAGATCATTTTTAGACAAAAGGTGCATTTTTGGCTTCAGCTAAAGACAAATATCTGGAAAGTGCTCAAAAGTTTATCCTCAAGGGGCAGCTGGACCGGGCAATTAAGGATTATCAGCAAGTTGTAAGCCTGGATCCCAAAGATATCCGCCACAGGCAGAAGCTTGCAGAACTAATGGTCCGTGCCGGGCGCAACGACGAAGGGGTCGTTGAATACGAAACCATCGGCAAATATTATGCGGAGAATGGCTATTATCTTAAGGCGATAGCCGTCTACAAGCAAATCCAGAAGTTAACACCTAACAACCTCACGATAACGCTAACCCTCGCCTCGCTTAGTGGGAAACAGGGTCTTATTGGTAACGCCCTCGACGAATACCGCACCGTTTTCGAATATTATGAAAAAAAAGTCCAACTATATGATGCGGTAAAAGTCATTGAGCAGATGCTGGAATTGGATGCTGAAAATCCTGCTACGTTGCAGAAGTATGCGGAGATCCTAATTTCCCAGGGAGAGCGTGATAAATCCTTTGACGTATATACCAGACTAATCGAACTTTTAAAGGCCCGCGGCAATCCTCCTGGACTTGATAAAATCACTGCCAGAGTAGCTATTCTTTTTCCAGATAAAATGGAACTTTCACTGGAAGAACTGTCCTCTCTGGTTAAATCCGATGTTGATAATGCCATAGCCAAACTGAGTGGGTTAATAAAACAGGACAACAGTAAACTTGACTTGTGGAAGCTTCTGGTTGAGGCCTATCAGAGGAAAGGGGACGACGATAAGCTTAGATTGACCTTCGACTTGATAATCCGCATGTTCCCCAGTGAACTGTTTGCTCGCCAGGGAATAATAGGGTGTGCACTGAAGGCCCAAGATTACCATGAGGGGGCAGAACTATTAGGCAAACATGCCAGCGCTTTTATGGAGCAAGAAGCTTTCCATGATCTGGAAGACCTCTATCTGACCATTCGCCAGCACATTGATGATTCAAACATCATAGAAGGACTTAAGCAGCTTTATCAGGCAACCGGCGAGACAGAAAAACTTGCTCTACTGGAAGGGCTGACACCAGCCGGTGAGCCGCTGGAAGATTCCAGTTATGATTCTCAAACTGATGAGGCTCCTGCCCCTCCGCTTGAACCCATCGATTCAACTGCCCACGCTTCAGATGTTCAACCCTTTGATTCGGCTGAGGTCCTGGATAATCTCGATAAAACCACAGAAGATGACTGGGAAGATGAAGTCTATATTTCTATTGATGAGGATGATGACCTCTCTGCTGAATTACCATCTCTGGAGGATGACGCATTACCACCGGAGGAGATGTCGATTGAAGACGAATCTTCGCTGGAAGAAATCGATTTTGTTGAAGAGGAGGATGTATCTGAGGAAGATATTTTATGTGAAGTCGAAATCGGATCAGAGTCCCTGGACCTGGACCGGACCTGGACCCAGAGGAAGAGCTTGACACCGAAGAGCTTGACACCGAAGAGTTGACACCGAAGAGATTGACACCGAAGAGATTGATCTTGCAGAGTCAGATGATGAGCCCGAGATGGAACTTTCCACTGATGGGAATGGGGTAGATTTTGAAGAGGATGGCGAGAATTATCCGACCTTTGAACTGACCGAAGATGAATTAGAGGTAGTGGAACCGGAGAGCGACACTGTACCCTTGCTCGAACTGGAAGAAAATTCTGCTGTTGAAGATGAGACTCTCCTTTTGGATCCGGAAGAGTCCGAGGAGTCAACCGAGCTCGCGTTGACGGAAGAACTTGAAACTCTTCTTGACGGTGATGAGGAAACATTAGATCTTGATATTTCCAAAGGAATGGACCTGTTGTTCGACCAGTTTGACGACTGCCTCCCATTGGAGGGAGAGCCGGTTGTCGAGGGTAAATTGGTCAGGTATTCCTGGGATGGCATGTTTGCAGGTACCGATGAACATGCGACTTTGGGAGATGCAGAAACTCATTTCGACCTTGGCATTGCCTACAAGGAAATGGGGCTTTTGGATGACGCAATTGCAGAATTCGTCAATGCCTCGGTGAGTCCCGTCAGGAAAATGGAATGTATATCTCTTCAGGCAGCATGTCATCGGGAAAAGGGCGACAATGAGCTAGCTGAAAAGTTGCTTTTGGATGGTATGTGTTTGAATAAAGGAGCAAATGAAGACCTGCTGGGATTAAAATACGAATTGGCTTTGCTTTATGAAAGCTCCGGAAGACAGCAAGAGGCTCTTGCCCTTTATCTTGAAATCAATGGCATTAATCCCGAATTCCATGGGGTGGAAGAAAAAATCCTCTCATTGCGGGAGGGGGCTACCTTGGAGATGGTTGATTTGGAGTTGGAGGAGTTGGAAGAACTGGAGGAGTTACAGGAATCAGGAAGCCAGTAGGTTTAATGGGGCCACGAGACGTATCGGGGCAATAAAAAAATCACCATGGTAGGATTGGGGTAATGGGGAAAGTGGTCCTACCAATTCGATAGCTTTTAGAACAGCACCGTCGTATTCCCTGTTACCAGAAGTGTAAAGCAGCTGTTTGTCCACAATAGTTCCGTCTCTGCTTATGACCAGATTCATAACCAACTCTCTGACTCCCTTCCTGTCGATGTTTTTGTCAATCCACCACTGTTCGTTAATGCTCTGTAGGATCTCAAAATAATAAATTTGGATATCGTCCCTTAGGGTTTCGCCCTTGCCAAGGCTTCGGAAGTAACCACGGGTGGCTCCCATTGCCAGCGATACCTTGTGGATATCCGTGGTGCCCTGGTCTGCTTGGAGATTCTCTTCAATCTTTGTCTGCAGATTGTTGAGTTCGGATGTGGTCTCTGCTGGAGAAGATACAGGCATTTGTAAGGGCTGGACGGGCGGAATTACCTTCGAGGCATGGCGGGCAATGCCGGCAGGTGCAGAGACAGGGTTTGAAATGGTTAAGTCTATGAAGGCAACCTGCTTCCCCCCAATACTGTTGTATTTGTTGCTTATCAGGCAGGCAAAAACAATGATGTGCAATAGAAATGACAAGACGACCATGCGTTTGAAAGGCTTTACGGTCGGCGGGCTGAAAGGGGAATTGTTCTTCTTCTAGTACCTGGTCCACTTGTATTCACCTTCATAATCTTCATTTTAACCTTTTGAAATATAACAACTTCAGGATCTGTTGGCAACTGCAAAGAAAAAAAGGCCACTCCAAATGGGGAGCGGCCTTTTTATAGTACGTAATCAATCTTGAGCTGCTTTAGAATTCTGGGCGTCTACCACGGCGATGGCTGCCATATTCAGAATATCGGTTACGTCATCGCCACGTTGCAGTACGTGTACCGGCTTATTCATTCCCATCAGTATGGGGCCGATGGCTTCTGCTCCCCCAAGTCTGTGAAGTAGCTTGTAACAGATGTTGCCTGAGCTCAGATCAGGGAAAATGAGGACATTGGCCGGACCTTTCAGGGCGCTGAATTGGTAGTTTTCCAGTAGTTCCGGAACTACAGCAGTATCAGCCTGCATCTCACCTTCTACTTCAAGCTCGGGACACCTTCCCTTTACAATTTCCACTGCCTTTTTCACTTTGAGTGCATCCGGATGCTGGACCGATCCGAAGTTTGAGAAAGAGAGCATTGCCACCTTTGGTTCTATGTCCAGCATTCGCACAGTGTCCGCCGCAAGAATGGCTGTTTCTGCCAATTCTTCAGCACTGGGCTCGATATCCACTGTGGTATCAGACATGAAGAAAATACCCTTCTTGAACACCATCATGTACAGGCCGTGGACGCCGCTGAGCCCAGGCTGTTTGCCAATTACTTCCAGTGCAGGCCTGATGGTCTCAGGGTAGTGAGTGTCAATGCCGGAAAGAAGAGTGTCCGCATCTCTCATTCTGACCATCATGCAACCAAAATGGGTGCGTGACTTTCGCCTCATTATCCGGCGCGCCTCTGAGAGGGTAAGGCCCTTGCGCTGGCGCAATCGGTAAAGTTCCTGGGCATAGCTTTCTGTCTTTTCATATTCATCAGGATCAATGATGGTAATACCGGCAGCATCAATATTCATTTCTCTCATCTTCCCCTGGATTTTAGCGATATTGCCAATCAGGATCGGAGCCGCGATACCTTCTTCCACTAAAAGTTGTGCCGCCCGGAGTATCTTCTCGTTGTCACCTTCGGGGAAGGCTATACGTTTAGGGTCACATTTTGCTTTGTTGATGATCATGCGCAGGGTTTCCTTTGCTTTACCCTGCAGCGATTCCAGATGCTCAACGTATTTGTCCATATCGGCTATGGGTTGCCTTGCAACGCCTGACTCCATGGCGGCCCTGGCAACTGCCGGCGCAACCCTGAGCAGCGCCCTTGGATCGAATGGTTTGGGGATGATATACTCCCGACCAAAGGCGAACTTTACATTGCCATAGGCCCGACAGACCGAATCCGGACACTCTTCCCTTGCCAGTTCGGCAAGGGCGAATACGGCAGCCTTTTTCATTTCCTCATTAATGGTGGTGGCCCTAACGTCCAGTGCGCCTCGAAAAATGAACGGAAAACCGAGGACGTTGTTGACCTGGTTTTGATAATCGGAGCGACCGGTGGCGATAATGATGTCGCCGCGGACAGCATGGGCTTCTTCCGGTGTTATTTCAGGGTCTGGATTGGCCATGGCGAAAATAATGGGATTGGTGGCCATTTTCCGTACCATCTCCTGTGTGAATGCTCCCTTTGATGACAGACCGAACAGCACGTCTGCGCCGTTGGCGGCCTCCTCAAGAGTGCGGAGCTGAGAATCCACGGCAAATCTCTCTTTGTACTTGTTCATGCCTTCGGTACGACCTTTATAGATGACTCCTTTGGTGTCGCACATGATCAAGTTTTCGTGTTTGACTCCTAAAGAAATTGCCAGGTTGGCGCAGGCAATGGCTGAAGCACCGGCACCGTTGACAACGATTTTTATTTCTTCAAGCTTTTTATTAACTAGTGTCAGTGCATTAATCAGTGCTGCCGAGGAGATGATAGCGGTGCCATGTTGATCATCATGGAAGACGGGTATATTCATGGTCTTCTTCAGCTCTTCTTCTATATAGAAACATTCCGGTGCCTTGATATCTTCCAGGTTGATGCCGCCAAAGGTCGGTTCCAGAAGCTGACAAACCTTGATTACTTCCTCTGGATCCTCAGAATCGATCTCAAGGTCAAAGACATCGATATCGGCAAAGCGCTTGAAAAGAACTCCTTTTCCTTCCATAACTGGTTTGCCGGCCAAGGCGCCGATGTTTCCTAATCCTAAAACAGCGGTTCCATTGGATATTACTCCCACCAAATTACCCTTGGCCGTATATTTGAAAGCATCTTCAGGATTCTTTTCGATTTCAAGGCAGGGTTCTGCAACACCTGGTGAGTATGCCAGCGAAAGATCCCGTGAGGTAAGACAAGGCTTTGAAGATATGACTTCTATCTTGCCCTTGCGACCGCTTGAATGGTATTCCAATGCATCCATTTTTTTTGTCATTCGGTCCTCCTGAAATTTGACCTGCTTTTACTTAAAGTTAAAATTTGAATGTTTTAAAAAAAACTTTGTTTTAAAAAATGGTTGTGTTGTTAACATTTGCTTACACTTATCGCTTTATTAAAATGTTGTCAAGAATTTAAATATTCTAAAATATAAAATCATTTTACTTTCGATAAATATTTGCGTTAATGATTGTAAAGCAATGGTTTTTAGATAATAATTCAGTAGATATAAGACGAGAAAGGATAGTTATGGAAAGGCTTTGGGCTCCATGGAGGATGGAATATATTGAGAATTCTAAAGTCGACCGCTGCATACTGTGTATGCACTCCGACACAAGCTCTGATCGGGAGCGGCTTATTCTTTACCGCAGCCTAATGTCAGTAGTTATGGTTAACCGTTATCCCTATACTAACGGCCATTTGATGATTGCACCTTTGCGTCATACTTCAGACATGAATTCTTTGAGCGACGAAGAGATGCTTGACCTGTTCAAGACCCTGAACCTTTGCCGCAGCATTGTTCAAGAGGCAGCCTCTCCTCAAGGTTTCAATGTTGGGATTAACCTTGGTCACGCAGCCGGAGCCGGTATTGATGATCATCTTCATATACATATGGTACCCCGGTGGAATGGTGATACCAACTTTATGAGCGTTATTGCCGATGTGCGGGTTATGCCGGAAAACCTGCTTGCTACCTATGATAAGCTGCTACCACTATTCGCTGCAGCCGGAAAGGATAATTTATGAAAAAAGATAAGGTTTGCATTGGAATCGACGTCGGTGGCACTAACCTCCGGTATACCCTGGTAGACATGCAGGGAGATGTGTTATATCGGGACCGCCAGCCAACAGCAATCAATATGGGCAAAGGTGACTTTTTAAACCGTCTCCTTGCAAGCATTAAACTGCTGAAAAAGGAAGGAGCTTCTTTAGGTAAAGATGTGGTTGCCATTGGTGCCGGTGTCCCTGGGCTTATCTCGAATGATGGGGAAATACATTCCTCCGTAAATCTTCAGCCACTGGAAGGTATCAACTTACAGCAGTTCATTTCTTCTGAATCCGGCCTCCCTGCATTTGTAATAAATGATGCAAACGCAGGAGCCTGGGGTGAAAAATGCTTCGGAGCAGGAAGGTCCATGGAGTCCTTTATAATGCTGACGCTTGGAACCGGTGTCGGTAGTGGTCTGGTTCTGAATGGAAAAGTGTGGACAGGTATTGATGGCGTGGCGGGTGAATTTGGCCATTCGACTGTCGAGCCTGAGGGGAAGCTTTGCCGGTGCGGTAATCGGGGCTGCCTTGAGCAATATGCCTCTGCAAGTGCCATTGTTGCTAATACCATAGATGCCTTGCAGGGCAGTAGCATTAAAACGGTGCTAGGAGACATTCCTCCAGCAGAAATTACCAGTGAAGTGATCGCCGAGGCTGCCGGTAACGGCGATCAGTTTGCCGGACTAATGTTTGAACAAGCCGGACGTTACCTGGGTATTGCTTCTGCCACACTGGCCAACCTCCTTAATCTTGAAGGCATCATTATTGCTGGAGGAGTTGCGGCTAGCTTTGATCTGTTGGCTGCCCCAACGCATCGCGAGATCATTGCCCGTGCTTTTCCTATTCCGGCACGCAGGTTAAAGTTGCTAAGGAGTGAATTGGGTGACGATGCTGGTATTCTTGGGGCGGCAGCCAATGCCATGGCCCTGTTGCAAAATTGAAATGAAATGTTCTATCAGAAGGAGCAGCCATGAAAAAACGTATCGGCATACTTACCGGAGGGGGCGACTGTCCGGGACTCAACGCAGTCATCCGGGGCATAGTCAAGGCCGCAAACATTAACTATGGCTGGGACGTGGTTGGCATTGAGGACGGTTTTGACGGGTTGTTGAGCAGCGACAAATGCCGACGGCTTTCATTGGATGATGTTCGCGGTATCTTGCCCCGCGGCGGTACCATTCTGGGAACCTCCAATCGTGGCAATCCCTTCTCCCGTCCAGTGGAAAAAGATGGCAAGATTGCCTACATCGATTCTTCCGATGAAGTCGTCGAACGAATCAAGGCCCTCGGATTAGAGGCACTAGTGGTTATCGGCGGCGATGGCTCGTTGAAAATCGCCATGGATCTTATGAACAAGGGAGTTCCTATTGTCGGTGTGCCAAAGACCATCGACAATGACCTGATGGAGACAGATGTCACCTTTGGTTACAATACGGCACTTGAGACTGCAACCGATGCCCTGGATAAGCTTCACTCAACTGCAGAGAGCCATCACCGTGTAATGATAATGGAGGTGATGGGAAGGTATGCCGGTTGGATAGCTTTGGAATCCGGCATTGCCGGGGGAGCCGATGTTATTCTTATCCCGGAGATACCTTTTGATATCAATAAAATCTGCCTCGCCATTGAAAAAAGACGCAACAACGGTAGTCGGTTCAGTATTATTGTTGCTGCTGAAGGTGCGTTTCCTGCAGGGGGCATGCGCGTCGTAAAGCATGGAGTTGATGCCGCCCATTCCATTGAACGATTAGGTGGTGTCGGCGAATTTATTTCCAGAGAACTAGCGGGCAATCTCGATATGGATGTCAGGGTGACTGTACTTGGACATCTGCAACGGGGTGGCTCTCCGTCAACCTTTGACAGGTGCCTGGGAAGCCGCTTTGGCGTCAAGGCGGTGGAGCTTGTGGCGAAGAAAGAATTTGGCATGATGGTCTGCCTGAAGGGTCGGAGTATTGGAAAAGTAGCAATCGAGGATGCGATTAAAAATCTCAAGCTGGTAGATCCCGATGGTGAGGTGGTTAAATCCGCCGAAGATCTGGGTATTATGGTTGGCAGATGAGGTTTAGAATTGACATTGTAAGGTCGGTATCCTAGACTGCGAAAAATTTTTTATTAATGATAGACATTACACATAGCAAGGGGTAATAGCCTAAATGAACAATGGTCTAAGAAGCAGGCGTTATGCATTGCTCGGTTTTGTGTTAGGTATCGGTGCCCCGGTTGGCTGGACGATTACCCGTCTGTTATTTCTAATGGACGAAAACCTTCCGTTGATGTCTCAGATTTTTTCGGATGTTGCCAAAACCAATTACAATATTGCCCTTTATTCTTACATGGGACTCGGCACGGCGTTTGTTCTCGCTGTCGTCGGCCTTTTTATCGGCAAAGCTACTGACGAACTCCATGCAAGGACTGTGGAACTTGATATTCTGCACAGGGAAGTAGCTTCTCAAAAGGAGATTTTCGAGAACCGTTACAAAGTCTTGGACAATAACATCAAAAACTTCCATCAAATTAGCAGCAGGATACAGAAAAGCATCAGTATCCAAGAAGTTTTATCCCTATGCGCCGAGGGATTGCATGATATTTTAGGCTATGATCGTGTCAACCTGCTAATGGCCGATGAAGAAAGGAAAGAGCTGCGATTTGCCGCGGCGACAGGCTCTGACAATTTTGATAGATCAAATGTTTATCTGCCTCTGGATAGCCGCAGTGGCGTCATATATAAATGCTTCACGGAAAAAAAACTTTATCTCATAAATGATATCTCCAAGTATCCGTCAGATTATCATTTGCGGTCTCCATATGATACCATCCATCCCCTTCGGTCTCGAAGCTTCGTTCTCTGCCCCATAGTTGTCAAAGGAGAATCATTCGGGGTTTTTGGCATCGATAACAGGTTTACTCAGCGAACTTTGAATGACACTGATTCTGACACAATAATGCTTTTCGCCGATCAGGCGGCTTCTGCCATTACGAGGATCAATCTCCTAAAAGCAATCGACACTCTGACGATGCAACTGGGCAAAACATTTTCAGAAATTCTGCAAAACAGAGATGTTTGCGCGCGCAATGTCAATAAACTCAAAACTTCTGCAGGGTCTGTTGCCGATAGTGCGACACAGATAGCAACCGCCTCGGAAAGTGTTTTAATGTCGGTGGATGAAACAAGTTCAGCCGTAATCGAAATATCTACGGCAACTGAACAGGTTACTAAAAATCTGGTTTTTCTCTCCGACAGCGTTGATAAATCAGTCTCAGCCATTGGGAAAATTTCCAAGACAATCCAAATGTTGAATCAAACACGGTTCTTTCCCATCAGGTATCAAGCCAGGTTAAATCACATAGTGACAAGATAAAAAAAGTAGTGTCCGCAACAATTACCTCCCTTACTGATATTCAGACTGCGGTGGATCTTCTTATGAGGGTATCAAACGGTTGAGCGAAAACAGCAGTCGCATCGATAACATCGTCAGCGTCATCAACGAAATAACCAAAAGGACGAACCTGCTGGCATTGAATGCTTCTATCATTGCAGCACAGGCTGGGGAATTCGGCAAAAGCTTCGGTGTTGTCGCCGACGAAATTCGTAACCTCTCTGTGCAGACCGGGCTATCAACAGGCGAGATTACCTCCATCATTGAAGAGATAATGGAAGAATCACGAATCGCCGCCAGCAATGTGACCATGACCAAGGAACTGGTGCAAAAAGGTGTAAAACTGGGTCGCGAGACCGGTGAAGCATTGAACATGATCGTGGACAGTTCCCAGCGAGCCATGGAGATGACGGAACAAATTAAGATAGCAACGCTAGAGCAGGCACAGAGTGTCCAGTTCGTTACCCACTCCATTGAGGATGTCAGTTCCATGACTTCGCAAATCTTTAATGCTTCAAAAGAACAGGCAAATGCGACAAAAAGCATTGCCAAAGCAATAGTTTTGATCAAGGACATGACAGAAGAAATGGTTATCGCCACAAGCGGCAGGTGGCAGAAGGAACGGAAATAAAGAATTCAGTTGATGCTGTGGGTGAAATGATTGTTGGGGTTTTTGATGGCCTGGAACAACGACAGGATGATAGTCGAGCAGTTGTAAAAGAGCTCGAAGTGATGAAGTCTATCGCCAGCTAAAAAGATATGGACATTAAATTGGTATTCTGGTACTGATATCAACAACCACTGTAAATGGGCCGTAACAGCAGTACGGATCCGAAAACCTCTGCAACTGAAAACATAAATACCGCAAGGATTCAACATGAACCGGGACGGAGGCAATAGCTGAGAAAGAGAGTTCTCTCTTTTGTTCATTCAAGCGCCCCCTACCTGCGGGCGCTTTTTTATTGGAGAATGCCTTGAATAAAGCCAAAACAATACTTCACATCCAAAAAATGAAAGCTGACGGTGAGAAAATTTCCATGCTCACCTGCTACGATTACCCCACAGCGCGGATAATGGATGACTGCGGCATCGACATGATTTTGATTGGCGATTCAGTTGGTGTCGTATATGCCGGTCATGACAACACACTCCCTGTGACAATGGAAGAAATGATTTACCACACCAAAGCGGTGGTGAGAGCCCAGCCAAAGGCGTTAATTGTGACTGATATGCCTTTCCTGTCCTATCAGACTGATATGACGTCAGCCAGAATGAATGCTGGTCGACTGATCAAGGAAGGGGGAGCCGCCGCGGTTAAAATCGAGGGGGGGGTAAATGTTTCGTCGGTAATCGAAGCCATTGTTGCCATGGATATCCCGGTTGTGGCACATATCGGCCTCACCCCCCAATCCTTACACCGCATGGGGGGGTATCGCGTCCAAGGGAGAAATGAGGAACAGTCGGATAAATTATTAGCCGATGCTCGCGCCGTTGAGGCCGCCGGCGCCTTTGCCGTTGTCCTGGAAGGCATTCCTGCCGCACTGGCGGCAAAAATCACCAGTGAACTGACCATTCCTACCATTGGTATCGGTGCCGGACCTTGCTGTGACGGTCAGGTCTTGGTGATTCATGACATCCTCGGTCTGTGTGAAAAATACTCTCCCAAGTTTGTCAAGCGTTACGCAGAACTCAAGCCGATCATTGCCAATGCCATATCAAGCTATATTGAGGAAGTAAAAGAAGGTACATTCCCAACTGAAGGGAACTCATTCAACTGATGATTATCATTCAATGCCCAAGTGAGATGCAGGCCATTGCTCTTGCTGCCAGAAAGAACGGAAAAAGTATCGCACTGGTACCGACAATGGGCTACCTCCATCAGGGTCATGCCTCATTGATGGTGGAAGGCCGAAAACACGCCGATATTCTTGTCGCCAGCATTTTTGTCAATCCTGCTCAATTTGGTGCGGGTGAGGATTTTGATAGTTATCCAAGGGATCTGGAAAATGACCGGCGTATTGCTGAGGCTGCCGGAGTTGATTATATCTTCGCCCCCAAAGCCTCCGATATGTACCCGGCCGGCTACCAGACCTATGTCAATGTGGAAGATCTGACGCTGCCACTGTGCGGAGCCAATCGTCCCGGGCATTTCCGTGGTGTAACAACGGTGGTAACAAAACTGTTCAACATCATTCTTCCCAATTCGGCTTTTTTCGGCCAGAAAGATTACCAGCAACTGGCGGTAATCAGGCAAATGGCCTTAGACCTGAATATGGCCATAGATGTGGTCGGCATGCCCATCGTCCGCGAAGAAAATGGCTTGGCCATGAGCTCCCGCAACTCATACCTGTCGCCGGCTGAAAGGGTGAGTGCCCTCTGTCTGTTCCGGTCGCTGCAGGCGATAAAAGCTGCTTTCCATTCTGGAGAAACTTCGGTGGTCACATTGAAGAAATTGGCTTTTGAGTTGATAAATGCTGAGCACTCTGCGGTTTTGGATTATGTTGAGTTTCGTCACATGACAACACTTGCAGAAGTTGACGAGGCCGATGAACAGACAGTGGTAGCGTTGGCTGTTAAAATTGGAAAAACAAGACTGATTGACAACTGTGTCCTGAATGAGGAATAACCTGGACAGGAAGATGCTTAAGAGCAAAAGCCACAGGTGAAGGGTCACGCAAGGAAATTGCCGGTCAGGGAACTCTGAAAAAGACTGCCTGGTAGACTTCTAAACTCTCTTGAGGATTCCCGTGAAAATCTTTGCCGCGTCATCCGTGCTGCCCATCGCATCCCCCCCCATTGCACGCGGGGCCATCGCGGTGGATAATGGTCGCATTATCAATGTGGGGCCGGTGGAAAGCCTGCGTGCTCTTTATGGTGCACCGGTCACTGATTTTGCCGACAGCATACTGATGCCTGGACTCGTTAATGCCCACACCCATCTTGAGCTGACCCATTTTCCTTCCTGGAAAATACGCAAGGACTTGGACTACTCACCACGGACCTATGTGGACTGGATCATTCAGGTCATAAAAATCAAACGCAGCCTGCAGCCTGAAGAACTAGAGCTGTCCCTAAAGGAAGGTCTGCGTATTTCCCTGGAATCTGGTACCGTTGCCGCCGCTGACATTCTTTCCGACAGCAAACTGCTGCCACTCTATGGCGGATCCCAGGCAAAGATTTTGCCCTTTCTGGAAGCGCTTGGCCAGGATCAGTTCGCATGTGCAACTCTCCTGAAGAAGTTGGAGCAGGCAGTGCTTTCCAGCCAAATATCATTGGGGATTTCACCACATGCTCCCCATACCTTGTCGTCTTCTTTCTTTCAGGAAATAAAGCAGTTCGCTGCCAGGCTGTCTCTTCCCACCATGACGCACCTGTCAGAATCGTCCGAAGAAGCTGCTTTCATGCATGACTCTACCGGAAAGATCGCTGAGATTCTCTATCCTTACCTCCATTGGGAAAATTACCTGCCGCCGCCACGAAGGACCACATCCACCGCTTACCTTGATTCCCTGGGAGCCCTGGATGCCTCGACAATTGCCGTCCATTGTGTCCATGTGACACCGGACGATGCGCAAATCCTGCACAAGCGGCAAGTGCAGGTCGTTCTCTGTCCGCGCAGCAACGACAGGTTGAATGTGGGCAGGGCGCCTTACCAACTATTCAAGAAATTGGGCATTCCATTGGCTATGGGAACAGACTCACTGGCCAGTAATGATTCGCTCTCACTGTGGGATGAGATGCGCTTTATCCTGAACGACTCACCCGGTATTTTTGAGCATGAGGAGCTGCTGGAGATGGCGTCCATGGGTGGTGCCAGAGCCTTGGGAATTGATAGTGATTTAGGCTCTCTGGAGAAGGGAAAGCGCGCAGATTTTATTGTGATGGGATTGAATAATAAAGACCCTGGCCCGGAACTGCACCGCTTGATTATCGAAGAAGGGCGTCTACAGGGAATTTATATCGGCGGCTGTCAATTAAATTAATCAGGAGCGTGGACACTATGAGATGTTGTCGTGTTTTATTTCCATTTTTGATGGCCACTATCATTCTACTGAGCACGGATGTGTCATGGGCAAAGGTTCTGCGCACCTATCAAGGAAAACTCAATATCAATAGCGCCTCAGCCGCCGACTTCGCCAGACTGCCTGGCATTGGCGAAGTGATAGGCTTTCATATAATTAAAGAACGGGAGCAACGGGGCCAATTTTCATCCATCAAGGACCTGTCATCCATAAAGGGTATTTCACCGCGGGTATATGGCGGCATCAAGAACCTTCTGAGTTTGGAAGGGAAAAATGACCTCCAGGTTCGCATCGATCTAAACACCATTACCAAACCTCTTCTGCTTGGTTTGCCCGTCATGAAAGCCGGGGAGGCACAATCCATTCTCAATTTCCGCAGGACCAGACCTTATAACACCGTCGAAGACCTTCTGCTGGTGCCTGGCATCAATCAAAAAAGAATGCACGAGCTGTCTGAATGGCTAACCGTGGTTAAAACACAAAGAAGATAAATTCTGTCCTTTTTCCTTGCACTATTTGATGGATTTGCTACCATATAAAAATGTCCGAGAAGTTGATCTGCAACAATAAAAAAGCCTACCACGATTACTTCATCGAAGAAAAATTCGAAGCAGGCATGGTCCTCAAAGGTACAGAGGTCAAGTCCCTGCGAATGGGCAAAGCCAACCTGAACGACTCCTTCGCCCTGATCAAGAATGGTGAGGCATATCTTCACAACCTGCATATCTTAGCCTATGAATTTGGTAATCGCGAGAATCACGATCCAGATCGGATGCGCAAACTGCTGCTCCACAAGAAGGAAATCGGCAAGCTCTTTAGCAGAATCCGGGAACAGGGCTATTCGGTCGTTCCTCTCAGGCTTTACTTCAAAGCCGGCCTGGTCAAGGTAGAGTTGGGTATGGCCAAGGGCAAGAAGCTCTACGACAAGCGTGACGACATGAAGAAAAAGGATATGCACCGGGATGTGGCGGTGGCTTTGAAGGAACGAAACAAATAAAGACGGTTTAAATACGGTCGGTGGTCGGCGGTCGGTGGTAAATAAAAGTTAAAAGAAATGACAGTTTTTGAAGCAAACAAGAAATAAGAAAGACAGTTTTGAGATAAGTTCAAGGCGATCAAGGATCGACGCGGAAGCGTACCTACAGGTACGCTGCATGAGGAGATTCGAAGATTAACGAAGAAATTGCTCAAAAATGGCAAACAAAGAAGAAATAGAAACGACAGTTTTGAGTCGATAACAAGGAAGCTGAGAAGTGAGGCGGAGACGTGGCCTGGCGCCACGTCGCACAACGAATGACGAAGCTGACGCAGGTAGCGGCCAAAAATGGCGTTTCAAACAACGGGGGTGTAAAGGTTTCGACGGGGGTAATAAGCAAAGGTCGCATGCCGAGGTCCGGGTGGCTCGTTAAACAATCCGGGACGCTTTAAGCGCCGATAATTACGATTACGCTTTAGCAGCTTAATAACCTGCTAACGATTTACCTTCCCTCTCCCATGGGGCAGGATAGATCGTCATTTTAGTGGGATAGCCGAAGGGAACGCCTGTGGCCCCGAAGCGAAATTAAAGCAGGATCGAACCTGAGAAATCCCGGCCAGTGGAGTTCTCAGGGGCTAAAACAAATACTGGTATAAGCATGTAGACGCCTTTCGTGTACGATCTTCGGACGCGGGTTCGATTCCCGCCACCTCCACCAATTAAAATATTCTGTTCTTGTGAGAAGAATAGAATATGGAGCAAAGCTAAGGGGTTGCGAATTTTTTTCGCAGCCCCTTTTTCTTTTAGATACCCTCATAACGGCTACAAATAGCAGCAAAATAGCATTCAAATTGTGGCCCTTTTGTGGTCCTAAGATTATAGATAAGGTTTAGTGATAACAATGGATTTAGGCCGTTGAAGGGAAACAGCCAGCTTTCAAAGATTCAGCTGTATCAAGTCGTTGCTGATCCCGTGCTCACACCTGAAATCCTTTACCAGCATCACAGGCACTGCCTCTTTAAAAAGCTTGCCAGAAAGCACTGGGATGCGCTATACACTACGGACTAACACTTACTGAGGAGGGATTATGACGAAAGCAGAGCTTATAGCAAAAATTGCTGAAGGTGCAGGACTGACCAAAGCACAGGCCGAAAAGGCACTTAACTGCTTCATTTCTGAAACAACAGCAGCCATAAAGGCCGATGACAAAGTTACATTGGTTGGCTTCGGAACCTTCAGTGCAGCCACCCGTGCAGCACGTACCGGAAGAAATCCGCAAACCGGAGAAGCAATTCAAATTTCGGCTAAAAAGAGCGGTAAATTTGCTCCCGGCAAAGAGCTCAAGGATCTGTAGTCGAACCATACGTCTGTAATCGAGTTTTCTCAGCACTAGCCATAAAACTCTCATCGAAAGCGCGGGTCTTAAACCCGCGCTTTTACTCACCTCATCTCCCACCTTTGCTGTCCTGAAGTTCCATTGATCTGCCAGGAATGCTTTGTACCTACTCTTTATCTCAGTCCTACAATGGTACTGCTTCTGATTTAGCGAGAATACACCCAGCTCTCTAAATCTTAGTACTGTTTTGTCGGCTATTGACAATGCTCCATTCCCTCTGTATGGTATTCAAGCGAATACCTATGGGGGCGACACATGCAAACTCTCACCGATCGCCAGCGTCAAGTGCTGGAATTCATCACCTCCCACATCGATAATAGCGGCTATCCACCAACCCAGCGAGACATCGCCAGCCATCTGGGCGTAAGCGGCCCCAGGGCCGCGGTGAAGCATCTGGATGCCCTGGAGAAAAAGGGCTACATCAAGCGGAACAGCGTCAGCCGGGGGATCGGCTTGACTGCTCCCTCCAGCCGCTCTGTGTCTCTCCCCATTGTCGGCACTGTCAAGGCAGGCCACCTTTCACCCGCCATCGAGGATATCCAGGGCTATTTCTCCGTCGATCACCTGGCGGTCAAGGGAGGCGATTGTTTTTCCTGCGAGTCAGCGGGGATTCCATGATAGGAGCCGGGATCTTTGACGGCGACTTGGCACTGGTTCGACCTCAGCTAACGGCGGACAACAAGGACACCGTTGTAGCTATGGTGGAAGGGGAGGCAACGCTCAAATGGTTTTACCGGGAACGGGACCATATTCGCCTTCAACCGGCAAACCCAAATATGAAGGCGATTATCATCCGCCCTGAAGACGGAGATGTCTCCATTGTCGGCAAGGTCATTGGCGTCTACCGCAGGCTGGAGTAGGGGATGCAGATCAAAGAACCCATTCGGGTGGCGGTGGTCTTCGGACCAGGACGTACCATCAAGCCGATCTGGTTTGACTGGCGCAACCGCAAGCATGCTGTCCTGGAAACCACCTACACCTGGTCGGACATCAAGGGGAGCACCAAACGTCTCCACTTCGCCGTACGGGATGAGGGTGGCCTGTATGAGCTGACCTACGACACAGCTGAACAAACCTGGGAGTTGAGCGGTTTGGAGGGGAGCTGATCGTGGCAGATCGCATCATCATGCACATCGACATGAACGCCTTCTTTGCCAGCGTTGAGCAGCAGAGTAACCCTGAACTGCGCGGTAAGCCCATAGCGGTGATTGGCCGGGGGCGAACCATTGTCACCACGGCATCCTATGAAGCTCGGGCCTTCGGCGTCAAGACTGGCATGAACACGTGGCAAGCCAAACAGGCGTGCCCGCAGGTCATTTTTGTCATCGGCGACAACCGCAAATATACCCACACCTCCGCCGAGATCATGAAGATGATGCATGACTATACTCCGTTGGTGGAGATCTTCTCCATCGATGAAGCCTGGTTGGACGTTACCCATTCCCTTTCCATGTACGGCTCAGCAGAGCAGATCGCCTACCAGATGAAGGCACGTATCAGACATCGTTTCGGCATCACCTGTTCCATTGGCATTGCTCCCAATAAATTGTTGGCAAAGTTGGCCAGTGAAATGAAGAAGCCTGACGGGCTGACTGTCATCCCGCCTGAAGAGGTCTCTCGGATTCTGGAACAGATGCCGGTGCAGGAGCTTTGTGGCATCGGCAAGAAAATGGAGCGGCAGCTTTTGATGATGGGGATCCGCACCTGCGGAGAGTTGGGGCGCTATCCCGTCGATCGCCTGAGCCGCAAGTTCGGAATTGTTGGCAAGCGGTTGCAACAGATGGGGAAGGGGATTGATAATGCCCCCGTGGTCCCTGCAGAAGACGAACAAGAGGTCAAAAGCGTCGGCCACAGCATGACCCTGGATCGAGACATCAGCAGTCGGCAAGACATACTCAAGTACCTGCTGCAGTTGTCGGAGATGGTGGGGCGCCGGGCCCGACGTTACGGTGTCGCAGGAAAGACTATCCATCTGGCAGTACGCTTTGCGGATTTTACCATGATAGGGAAGCAGCAGACCCGGAAGGTACATACAAACCAAAGTGATGAGATCTTCAAGGAAGCGGTCACTATCCTGGATACCCTTGATCTGAATCAGCCGGTGCGGCTACTGGGGGTGCGAATTACCAACCTTTGTTACCAGCGGCTGCAGTTGCCCCTGTTCGAAGACGAGCGACGGAAAGTGCTGACCACGGCTGCGATGGATGAGGTGAATGATCGGTATGGCAACTTTGCAGTGACATTTGGCAGCGTACTGGACAACGATGACAAGGGATCATTTGTCATTTCTCCAGCCTGGAGGCCAGACGGGATCAGGAATGTGGATGTGAAATAACGAGCTATCTAGTTTCCATCCGGAAAGGGTGCTTTTTCCCCCTGGCGGCGTCAATCTGCGGTCTTGCTTGTGCGGCGTACCGATGTACGCCTCCGCGCAATCCCTTGATTTCCTTGCCAGGAGAAAAAATCCCCGCTTTCCAATCTGGAAACTGATAGTGTCACATCCGGAGTTTCCGGATGGACACTATCTACTTTTGGCGGGGAGAAAGGACCGTTAAAGGCTGTTTTCACTTCAACTTCAAAATCATACTCCGAGAAAAAAATAAAAAACAGCCTGTTTTTTTACTTTTTTAATGATAAATTGGAACCAGATCGAAGGAAACAGAAACTGTACAAAGGAGGATAATCTTATAGACGATACTCCACCATGCAGGTTAAATAATTGAAGTGTTGTATAGAACCGGTGGTAGCTAGAACCGGAACAGACCTTGAAAAGGTATCTAAGATTTAGAAGGAAAAGAAGCCCACCGAACAATTGGTGGGCTTTTCATTTATATACTGGATCAGGTCTATTTTCATTTCAGCAATTAAGCCCTGCTCCGGCACTCAATAATTCACTTTACAAAAGCTGGATTGAATCAATGGAGGGATGGTCGTTTGATCCAGAGCACTTTGATCCATCAGAGGTAGAATTTACTGATCCCAAAGAACGTTTCAAGAAACTTCTCTCTGATATTTAAAACTTGTTCCAAAGGATATACCTGCTACAATTCATTTCAATATTATTACCAGGAGGAATATCTGAAATGGCAACACTAACTGAACTTGCAGCACAAATAGTATCCTCACACGCTTCAACTTCGGCAATGAGTACAGAGGAATTGATTCAAGAGCTACAAAAGGTCCATTCTTCGCTTAAATCACTAGAGGCAGGTTTACCTGTTTCAACCAGTGAATCTCCTACTACAGCGGGTCCTGGACTTACAGTTAAAACAGCATTTAAGAAGAATGAAGTACTCTGCATGATATGTGGAAAAGGTGGGATGAAGACCCTTACCCGACACCTTAAAAATTCCCATGACATAACCCCAAGAGATTACAAGAAAGAATTTGGTATACCTGCTACCCAACCTTTAACCGCCAAGAGCTATTCTGAATCCAGAAAGCAGATGGCTTTAGATGCTGGTCTAGCTGATAATCTGATTAAGGCCAGAAGTAAGAATGGCTAAGGTAACTGCTAAGAAGGCAGCACCTGCTAAGACTGCTAAACCTACAAAGGCTCAGGATAGTAAGAAGGCATATCAGTACAATGTTGCTTTGTAATACAACCACATGGTCAATGCAAGCCTCGATATCAACTATCGGGGCTTTTTTGATATATCTAACGTTTAGGATTCATTAGATTTTATATGATATTCAGGCCGTGAGGCAGAAGTGTTTTGTATTAAAAAATTATAGTGTTATTCAGGTTGAATCCCACCAGTTTTTGTCCTATAGTTCTTCGATTTTCTTAATTATTTTAGATAGATGTATAAATAAATTTTACAGTCCCGCCCCCCATAATGAATATTCTGGTTATCGTTGTCCTTTTTGCAGTTGTCATGGGTATTCTTGCCGTTCTGAAGGCGAAACAGCCGTCAGACGTTTGAGGGACTTGCCTTTACTGCTAAGGAAGCGTTGTTTTCGGCTGCGGAACGTTCCTTTCTCAGGCGTACTGGAGCAGGCTCTAGATGACCGTTGTTGCGTGTTCGGCAAGGTCCGTCTGGGGGATCTGGTAAAACCGGCAAGGGGTTGTCCAAGAGTAAGCGGCTTTGGCTTAGAAACAAGATCAATCAGAAGCGTGTGGGATTTGTCGTTGCGGCTGGATTGTGGGCCGTGATTGGATGATCAGTATCATCAAGCAGGGCGGGATGCCTGCAAAGTTTTGTTAGCGGTAAACCTCATCATGACTGCCAACGTCGAGCAGGATGATCTCCCGGTCGGTGACTATTACCGTCAGGGAAATGCGATAGCTGTGCGTGAGGCTCACCGCCTGGATTCCCTTCAGTTTACCGGTCAGATGGTGATATTTCAGGTGGGGCTGGAACGGGTCGATCTCCAGGTCGCGCAGGACAGCGGCGAATTTGGAGCGCAGTTCACGATGTTGGTCAGCAAACTTTTTCGCGGAGCGGGTAAAGCCGGCGGTCCAGATCAGGGTATACATGCTCAGGCGTCCAGCCCCAGTTCTTTGATCAACTCATCGGCGCTGCCACGTTTCACCCGTCCGGCTTTATAGTCCTGCAACGACTCTTTGACCCGTGCGAGATATGCCTCGTTTACCTCGGCGACCATTTCCTGGTAACGCGCCTCAGTCATTACCACGTACTCGGGTCGGTTGTTACGGATGACATGCACGTCACCCTGTGCAATCAGCCCGTCAACAGCTGCAATACCGCGGCGTTTCAGTTCCTGAGCGGGGATAGTATTCATATTAAGTACTCCTTGCGATACCGGTTTAGGTACTTGATAGTGTGCCACAGTTGATAGTGAGCGGCAATAAAAATTTTTAGACAGCAAAGGCGGCCGATTGGCCGCCTTTTAAAGTGCGTATGGTGTCCGCCGGAATACCAAGCTGGCAGCCGGAGAGCAGTTCACGACACGAATCATGGCAGAGCAGAAAATCTTTCTGATCGGCGACGAAGATGACCTTGGAAAACCTGCGTAGCCTGGAAAAGATCGGCGGCTCAAAAGCCACGTGAGTCGAAAGCTGGCTTAGGAGCAGCGGCCAGATTTGCTGTCGTAACTGAAGCAGCATTGGAATACGCGTGATTTGAGTCTATTGATAATTCAACTCTCATTCTTATGATTCGGCCTCGATCTTCATAATTCATAATTCAACCTTCATCCTTAGATGAACGGACCGAGCAGCAGCCGAAGCTTTCATCCTTCATCCTAGCCGTTTCTTGACTTTGGAGGTGAAAGGGTGTACTAATCTGAATCGCTTTTAATTGATTTTTTGGAGGGAAAAGGATGGGGAGTGCCCTTGGGACAGGGAATAACTTTTTAAGCCGCTGTGTCAGCTTTTTGCTGACCGGCGGCTTTTTTATTTTCGTCGATTAGCGCTGGTCTTCAGCCAGGAATGAGACGCATTTCTGTCATACCCTTAATGTAGTCTTTGGAGACGCTTCCAAGAAGACTAAAGCTAATCAATTTAAGCGTGATATGAGCCCTCGAATAGTTTTTTCTCAAAAAATATGGCACTTAAGAGCAATGCGAAGTAGCCCTTGAAAAGCTTTGCTGGCCGGATGGTTTCAAGTCTCCCAGTCCGAGGTCTGCGAGCTGATCAGGATGTTTTTTTGTCCATAACTTCAAGGATCGATAAATTTATATGGAATACGTCTCAAATCCACATCCGCGTTAATGATGTCGGCAAGAAGCTCGGTAATTACGACCTCGCCGGTGCTCTTGCCGACCTGATCGACAACAGCATTAACGCGAAAGCAAAAAACATAATTCTTAAGTGTTTATTCAATAGTGGTGATCCAATCATCCATATCATTGATGATGGTCAGGGGATGAGCCGTGAAGAGTTATATGCGGCAATGCGCCCGGCGAGTAAAAATCCAATGGAGGAAAGATCTCCTGATGATTTAGGACGTTTCGGCTGGGGGCTTAAATCGGCGTCATTCTCCCAGTGTCTTTGTCTGAAGCGTATACGCGTAAGAATGGTTCTATGTCCGGAGCAGTCTGGGATTATCTGAATCGGCTTGAACACTCTGAATATGGCAACCCTTTCGGCGGAAGAGGTTGAAGCATGCTGTTCCGATGTGCTGAAGACCTCCGACGGGACAGAAGTCGTATGGTCACTGTGGACGGACTTAGAAAGCGGTTGCATGGATGCGGCAAGAGTCAACGAGATGATTGTTCATGCCAGAAACAGGCTGGCACTGATATATCACCGCTACATCTGCGGAGAGGTTCCGAAAAGAAAGCTGAAAATCACTATTAACGGAGAACCTGTTCCGGAGTATGACCCGTTTCAGCGTAAGCACAATGCAACACAGCCATCGGATCCGGAAACAATCAGAATCAAAAGGCAGGTCGTCAAAATCACGTCGTACATCCTTCCCCACTATTCCAAGCTAAAACAATCAGAGTTCGAAAATCTGTCAGGTGATGAAGGCCTTCTATAAAAATGAGGGCTTTTATGTCTACCGGAACAACCGCCTGATCATCTATGGCACATGGTTCAGATTGATCAAACACGGTGAGTTATCCCAGATAGCCAGGATCAGTATCGACATCCCCAACAGTCTGGATAACATCTGGAAAATTACCATCGATAAGTCTGACGCCCAGCTGCCGTCGGCCCTGAGAGCAAGGCTCAGGCAGATTGTCACCGTTTTGAAAAGCAGAGCGGTAAAGGTTCACCGGTCAAGGGGGGGAAGATACATGACCACGGCAAGGTCGCAGTATGGAAGCGGTATGCGAAACACGGCGAGATAAATTATGAAATTAACCGGGAGCATCCTTTGATAAAAGCGCTGGCCGGCAAAGACCCTGAATGCACGGAATGCGTATTACGGACAATCGAACAGGGATTCCCGGTAACAACGCTCAGCCAAGATGTTGTTTCAGGTCAGTCCTTTGTCTACCTTACAGAACCGGATGCCGGCCGGTTCAGGGATTATCTCGACGCATCACTGCCGTTTCTGCTCGCGGATTGTGACGGTGACAAAAAAGCGATGATCAAACAAATGGAAAGTACGGAACCGTTCAGCAGCAACTGGCCGGCAGTAAATGATTTTTTAAAGAGCAAGGGGTGGCTACATGGCTGAGTATGAAAGTGAAATTGCGTATTTCCGGATTACAATTCGAAGGCTCCTCAGGTGACACTGGATCTTATCAGGTCTGTCGTTGATAAGAACCCGTTTATGCTTCCGAAAGATGCCTGCGAGGATATCATCCGGTATCTGGAGCACACCTTTGACATTACCCAGAAAATGGGTTCCTCTCAAAAGCTGTGATTACAAGCCGTGGCTTGCCGAACGGCGCGGCGATATCGACTATTACTACTGGAACCGGTTGAAGCGTTATTACATTGAACAGGGGGTCCTTCCGCCGAATGTCCTTGCAACGCTTGATCTCGTTACCGACGAAATTCTTGATTATTCCGGAAACCCGGATGTTTCAGGAGAGTGGGACCGGCGGGGGATGGTACTGGGGCATGTACAGTCGGGTAAAACAACTAACTACTCTGCACTGATCTGTAAAGCAGCCGATGCCGGATACAAAATGTCATAATGTTGTTCGCCAGGATAACAAATTCCCTTCGACGTCAAACCCAGGAGCGTCTCGACGAAACCTTTATCGGAAGAAAATCTTTATTCCAGGCGTCAGTTATAGAACCGATGTCGATTGTCAATTATGCCGAAAGAAGAGGTTCCCCGCATACGGGACATCCCGTGATCGGGATTTCAAGAAGGAGGCCGCCAGAACGTACAGTATCTTGCGGCGCTGAAAGAGCCGATCGTTTTTGTGACCAAGAAGAATAAGACCTCGCTGGAGAATCTGAGGGACTGGCTGAAAGAGCAGAATTCATTAACCGGTATCGAAGATACGCTGATGCTGATCGACGACGAGGCGGATAATGCATCAATCAATACCCTGTCCGACTCGAACCGGGTTACGGCCATCAACGGCATAATCCGTGAAATCCTTGCGCTGTTTGACCGCTCCACCTATGTCGGATATACAGCCACGCCATTCGCCAACATTTTCATCGATCCGGATACCGAAGATGAAATGTTGAAGGACGACCTGTATCCCAGGCATTTTATCAAAGCACCTGAACCGCCGACTAATTATGTCGGGGCGATAAGGGTGTTTCGTGAAGGCGGTGACCTGCGTGACGCCATGGTCCGGACGGTTGACGATTACGAAGATATTCTGCCGTTGAAACACAAAAATGGTCATCCGGTTGCCTGTCTTCCGCCGTCACTCGAAAACGCATTGAACTACATCCTAACCAGAGCCATCAGGGTACTCCGCGGAGATGGCGACAGGCACTGTTCGATGATGATCAACGTCAGCCGCTTTAACAGTGTTCAGGACCGAATTCACGGACTAACCTATCTTTTTCTGGACCGGTTGAAAAACGCGATTACAGTAAATGCCGGTCTCGGTGCAGATGCTGTCAGGGATCAGGATATCGCCGAGTTAGGAGATGTTTTTCTGGAGGAGTACGCTGATTGCGGTTTCACCTTTGACGAAATTTTGAGTGTGCTTTCAAAAGCATCCGGTAACATAACCGTTAGAACAGTCAATATGCGGGGAAGTGCACTTGATTATGCCGGTAACACTTCAGCCGGGCTTCATATTGTAGCCATCCGGAGGGCTGCTCTCGCGCGGTCTTACTCTCGAGGGCTTACCGTATCCTATATTCTCCGGAATGCATCGGCCTCGGATACGCTGATGCAGATCGCCCGCTGGTTCGGCTACCGCCAAGGGT
>CAWAFF010000011.1:0-8900 GCA_963780945.1 uncultured delta proteobacterium
ATGCGTGAGGCTGTCAAGATTATCAAGCAGGCAATGGACTCGCTTAAGCCTGGCCCAATCCTGTCTGATGCTCCCCAGGTATGCTATCCGCCCAAAGAAGATGTTTATAACACCATCGAAGGGCTTATCCATCACTTCAAGATTGCCAGTGAGGGATTTCCTGTTCCTGAAGGCGAGGTATATCAGTCGGTCGAGGCCCCAAAGGGAGAACTTGGCTACTACATTGTCAGTGATGGCGGGACTAAGCCTTACCGGATGAGGATCCGTCCACCTTCATTTGTTAACTTACAGGCTATCGAAAAAATGGCGAAGGGTGCAATGATTGCCGACTTAGTTGCGGTTATCGGGACCCTCGATATTGTCCTTGGTGAAATAGACAGGTAACTCCCACTTGCAAAGGAGATGGAGTACATGAGTAACGCTCCAGCCGAAGAACTACCAACAGAAGAAATTGATTTAGCTGCAGCAAATCAGGTGATAGATAAATATCTGACATTGCCAGGCAACCTTATGCCCGTTCTTCAAGGGATACAGGAAGAATATGGCTTTGTACCCAAGCCGACAATTGATCTGGTAGCCGAACGACTAAATGTTTATCCAAGTCAGATTTATGGCGTGCTCACATTTTATGCACAATTCCACCTCAAGCCCCGCGGGAAATTTATCATCAGGGTATGTGTAGGAACTGCCTGCCACGTTCAGGGTGCAGAGCGTATTGTCGATACCTTTTTTGACAAACTGCACATTGGCCATGCCGAGACATCAGCGGACCTGCGTTTCACCTTTGAAAAGGTTGCCTGTCTAGGTGCCTGTGGTATGGCTCCGCTGGCAATGGTTAATGACGATACCTTTGGTAAAATGACGGTACAAAAAGTCGAATCGATCATAGCAGATTATAGTCAAAGGCCGATGAAATAGATTAGCTCTTCAATTTCCAGTAGGGGATCATTTTTTATGAGCGAAAATGAAGCAATAAAGATTCTGATCTGTCAAGGCACTGGTGGAATTTCGGCCGGTGCAAAAAAGGTAGAGCTGGAATTCACAAAGCTGATAGAAGAAAAGGGCATTAATGCCATCGTCGGTAAACGTTGTGACGTAATCAAGACCGGTTGCCGAGGCCTCTGTGCCAATGACGTTCTTGTTGATGTCATTACCCCCGAACTGGGCCGAGTCACCTACGATTTCGTTGTGCCAGAGGATGTTGCTGCGATTCTTGACGAACATATTGTCAATAATTCTGTAATTGAAAAGAAAAAAGCAAAACCCTATTACAATACCTTTGTCGATCAGCAGATGAGGATTGTCATGACCGGTTGTGGTCAGATTGATCCTGATAGTCTTCCCGCATATCTCGAAGAAGATGGATTCAAGGCAATCGAGAAGTGCGTAAAGACCATGAAGCCTTCTGAAGTAGTCGATGAAGTCAAGAAATCCGGACTTAGGGGACGTGGAGGCGGTGGTTTCCCCACAGGGATGAAGTGGTCTTTCTGTGCTGCGTCTCCTGGCGACAAGAAATATTTGATCTGCAATGCAGACGAAGGCGACCCCGGTGCCTTTATGGACCGTTCTGTGCTGGAAGGGGACCCGTTTTGCATTATTGAAGGGATGATGATAGCTGCTTATGCAATCGGCTGCTATTACGGCTATGTATATGTTCGTGCAGAATACCCGCTGGCGATTCAGCGACTGCAACACGCCATTGACACCTGCTATGAGAAGGGCTGGTTAGGCAAAAACATTCAGGGCTGGGGTTTAGACTTTGATATGCGCATCAAAATGGGCGCCGGAGCTTTTGTTTGCGGAGAAGAAACTGCACTCATGGCATCTATCGAAGGTGAGCGTGGCATGCCTCGTCCGCGGCCTCCTTTTCCAGCTGTAAAAGGCCTCTGGGGCAAACCTACAAATATCAACAACGTTGAGACCTTTGCAAATGTTCGCCATATTATTAACAAGGGCGCAGAGTGGTATGCCTCTCTTGGTACGGATACAACCAAAGGGACCAAAATTTTCGCTGTTACTGGTAAAGTCAAGCACACGGGCCTGGTAGAAGTCGCTGCCGGCATGTCCGTACGCCAGGTTATTTATGATGTCTGCGGCGGCATAGCCAATAATCGCAAGTTCAAAGCCGTACAGGCCGGTGGACCTTCAGGCGGGTGTATTCCTGCAGAAGTTCTGGACACGCCTGTCGATTATGACTCACTGATTAAAGCCGGGGCCATGATGGGCTCTGGTGGTCTGGTTGTCATGGACGAAACCACCTGTATGGTCGATGTTGCTCGATTTTTTCTGACCTTCACCAGAATGGAATCGTGCGGGAAATGCGTACCATGCCGCATTGGCTTGAAGGCCATGCTCGACGTCCTTGAGAGAATAACTCAAGGTAACGGCCAGCCATCTGATATCGACACATTGCTGGAAATGGGGGCCACGATTAAAAAGGCTTCTTTATGTGGTCTAGGTCAGACGGCGCCTAATCCGATTCTTTCTACAGTAAAATATTTCCGCCATGAGTACGAAGCTCACATCAACGACAAGCGCTGTCCTTCCAACTGTTGTAAAGAGTTGTTGCTGTGGAAGGTGGTAGAAGAAAAATGTGTCAAATGTGGTGCTTGTTTGAAGGCCTGTCCATCCAATGCAATTGTCTGGGAAAAAGGACAGGTTGCCTATCTGGATATAGAAAAATGTACCAAATGCAAATCCTGCTATGACGCATGCCGTTTCATGGCCATTGAGTAGCTCATCACCAAGTATACATCCGTGGGAGAACAGAGGGTCGAGATGGTTAATCTTACAATCGATGATAAAAAGGTAACTGTACCTAAAGACGCTACTATTTATGATGCGGCCAAGGCAGCAGGTATAAAAATCCCCATTCTATGTCACGATAAAAAGCTGCATCCTTTCGGTGGTTGCAGGATGTGTCTAGTTGAAGTAGAGCAGATGAAAGGTCGGCTCATTCCCTCCTGTACCACACCGGTTACAGAAGGAATGACGGTCACCACCACCACACCAGAGATTGTCAACGCACGGAAGCTGGTTCTGGAACTTCTTCTACTGAAACACCCGGTTGATTGCCCTGTATGTGATGCCGCCGGGGATTGTGACCTGCAGAACCTGACCTATGAGTATAAGGTCAATACAAACAAATTCACGGACGAAAAATTCAATCACAAAATAGATTACGAAAACCCGCTCATCGAACGGGACATGAATCGCTGCATCCATTGCGGCAAATGCGCCCGTATCTGTGATGAGATTGTCTCTTACGGTGCCTATACGTTTATGAACCGTGGTATTGAAGCTAAGATGGGAACAGAATTTGATGGACCCCTTAACTGTGAGTTCTGTGGTTCTTGCGTTTCTGTCTGCCCAGTCGGTGCGCTGATTTCAAGGCCGTTCAAATTCAAGGCTCGTTGGTGGTCCATGAACAAGGTGAAATCCGTCTGTTCATACTGCGGCACGGGTTGCCAATTGACCCTGGGCGTTAAAGATAATCAGGTTCTAACGACTATCTATGATGAGAACCAGGGCTTTCATAACGGTCAGCTCTGCACCAGAGGACGCTTCGGTTACCAGTTTGTCAACAGTGATAAGCGTCTGACTACGCCCCTTATCAGAAAGAATGGCAAACTTGAGCCTGCAACCTGGGACGAAGCTTTGCAAGCTGTAGTCGATGGCCTTGGTTCAACGAAGGCCTCAGGCATCGATAGTCTTGCCGGACTCGTAACGCCGCGCTTAACCAATGAAGAACTATACCTGCTGAAGAAGCTATTCAATGAATGCCTTGGCTCTGATAACCTGGATCATTCTGCCGGTTATGCACATAGCGCCTTAAGCGCCGGCGCTTTCGAGAGCCTTGGCCATGCAGCATCTCCCTCGACCATCGCAGATATTCAGAAAAGCGATCTGCTGCTAGTAGTCAAAACCGATGCTTATGAGACCCATCCTGTATTAGGCTTTGAAATAAATCTTGGTGTAAAACGCAAAGGCGTGGACCTGCGTATAATTTCTGATAAAAAGGGCAAGTTGTCCCGGCTTCCCAAGGCCATAACTTATGTCTATAAGCCTGGCAACGAAATTTTCCTCGTCAATGCCTTGGCAAAAGCCATCATAGACAATAACCTGACAGACGCTGCAGTGGCCGGCATCGCTGGTTTGGAAGACTACAAGAAATCTCTGGAAAATTATACACCTGCACTTGTAGCTGAAGCCTGTGGCATAGCTGCTGACGAAATTGTGTCTCTTGCAACTGACTATGCCAAGGCCGAAAAGGCGCTGATTCTTCTTCCACTTGGTCTTGGTTATGCCGGACATGATAAATACCTTGCACAGGCTCTTATCAATCTTGCCTTGCTTACCGGTAATGTCGGCAAAGAAGGAGCTGGTATCCTGATCATGGGCGAGAAGAACAACAGTCAAGGGGCTGTTGACATGGGCGTTTTCCCTGGTCAAAAGGGAAAATGTGCATCAGCCATCATTGACTCCTGCGTAGAAGGCACAATTAAGGCACTGTACGTGGTTGGGGAAAACCCTGTTGTTTCTTATCCAAACCGGAAGAAGGTTATTGCTGCCCTGGATAAGCTGGATTTTCTCGTTGTCCAGGATCTCTTCCTTACAGAAACAGCTGAAAAGGCCAATGTGGTCCTGCCCGCCTGCTCTTTTGCTGAAAAAGAAGGGACATTTACCAGTGTCGGCAGAATCGTGCAGAAGATTCAGAAAGCAATCAGGCCAATAGGTCAGAGTCGCAGCGACTTTGACATCATCAACGGACTGAGTAAGCTGCTTGGCGGAGTGACTTTCCAAGGCCCCGAACAGGCCTTCGCTGAAATAACTGGAGTTGTTTCAGGTTATAAAGGGATTGCCTATGAGAATCTGGGAGAAGACGGCGTCCTGATTCCCGTCTCAACTAAAGCCAGGTTTGTAGCGATTGCTGCAGCACCTAGCAAAGCAGAAGCTGGAAAGTATGCTCTTGTTACGGGAAGTGCTTTATATCACTGCGGGACCATGTCTCGTTATGGCCAAGGCCCAATGCACGTTTGCCCTGAAGGCTACGCTGAATTAAGTAGAGAAGACGCCGCTGCTCTTAGGATCTGCGACAACGACCTGCTGACCATTTCCTCGGTAGGAGCAGAAATCAAGCTTAAGGCAAAAGTAAACATGAGAATGGCCAAAGGGGTTGTATTCGCTCCCTATCACTTTGGGGAACAATCTATCAACACCATTACCGATGGAAATCCTGTTACATGGGTAACCATCAATAAATAATCCTAGAATAAAGCTAAATTTACTAAAGAGGGGAAGACAATCAGATGGATACGCTAATCTTAGGACTGCCAGTTGCGTACTACATAGCAATGATTGCCAAAGTGCTCGTAGCCTTTGTCTTTGTGTTATTGACGGTTGCTTACGCAACCTATGCTGAAAGAAAGATCATCGGCCATATGCAGGTCAGGCTTGGACCCATGAGAACAGGTTGGCACGGACTGCTACAGCCAATTGCAGACGGATTGAAACTTTTCTTCAAGGAAGAGATCATTCCTGCGCAAGCGAACAAGTTTGCTTTCCTGGTGGCCCCTCTTGTCGCTCTTATACCGGCATTTATCGCTTTTGCGGTTATTCCTTTCGGGGAGACGATAGAGGTTGCCGGCTATAAAGTTCCCCTGCAGATAGCCGCCGTGTATGATCCGGCTGGAGACAGGATTCTTGATGTTAACGTTGGCGTTCTTTATATCCTGGGTATGGCTTCACTGGGCGTCTATGGGATAGTACTGGCAGGTTGGTCATCGAACAGCAAATATTCCCTGCTGGGGGGCCTTAGGGCCTCAGCTCAAATGGTTTCGTACGAACTGGCTGCTGGGCTTGCAATCGTTGCCGTCTTTATGCTCTCCGAGTCACTTTCCTTACAGAAAATTGTTGCAGATCAAGCAGGGTATGCTTGGTATGCTTTTAAACAACCTCTTGCCTTCATCATCTTTTTTATCTGTTCTCTTGCGGAAATCAACCGTACCCCATTTGATCTTCCCGAGGCTGAAACAGAGCTTGTCTCTGGATTCATCACCGAATACTCCAGCATGAAATACGCTATGTTCTTTATGGCTGAGTATGCCAACATGGTTACGGTTTGTGCCGTTACCACCACACTTTTCCTCGGTGGCTGGCATGGCCCTGCATTTTTGCCCGGCTGGATATGGTTCATTGCCAAAGTGTATGCATTGATTTTCGCCTGCATGTGGATTAGGGCGACTTATCCCAGATACCGATATGATCAGCTGATGAGACTCGGCTGGAAAGTGTTCCTGCCATTGACTCTGCTAAATGTAGTGGTTACAGGAATAGTCGTTACGCTTTTGAAATAGTGTCAAATTTACAGGCGAGGTAACACCAATGATAATGCCGTTGCTTAAAGGTTTAGGAATCACGTTTGGTCATCTTTTCAAAAAACCGGTAACTCTGCAATATCCTGATGAGCGGCCGGAAGTGGCACCAAGATTCAGAGGCCTTCATGCCCTGAATGTTTCCCACGACAAAGCAAAATGCGTTGCCTGCTATCTTTGTCCCACGGTCTGCCCGGCAAAATGTATCAAAGTTGAGGCAGGTGAGGATGAGAATCATAATAAATTTGCTGCTGAATATGAGATTGACATGCTGCGCTGCATCTTCTGCGGATACTGCGTCGAGGCGTGCCCTGTAGATGCCATTCGCATGACTGAAGCCTTTGAACTTGCCAACTACAAGCGCCATGACTTTATCTATTCAAAAGAAAGACTTTTAGAAAAGAAATAAAGGAGCAGTCAATGCTAGAGTCGTTATTCTTCCTCATAGTGGCAGCGGTGGCTGTCATATCCAGCATTCTGGTAATAACCTGCAAGAACCCAATTAACAGTGCACTTTCACTGGTAATGACCTTTTTCTGTCTTGCAACCTTCTATGTAATGCTTGATGCTCCTTTTATGGCTGCCATACAGGTCATTGTCTATGCAGGCGCCATCATGGTTCTGATAGTATTCGTTATTATGCTTCTTAACATCAGGACAGAAACTGGCAAGAAAAGTAGCCACGCCATACTTGCAGGCAGTGTTGTTGGGCTGTTTGTCCTGTTTTGAGACATGTTATTTCCTGATCAATGGTTCTCTATCTGGTCAAAAAGGTTTAATGGATACCGCACTCGTAGAAAAGGTCGGTCATGTCGAGCTGATTGGTAAGGCACTTTTTACAGATTTCCTGCTCCCTTTCGAGATAACGTCCCTGCTTTTGCTCGTAGCAATTATCGGAGCAGTGATTCTCTCTAAAAGAAAAATATAAATTATCAGGAGTGAAGATATGTTAGCCTTAAACAATTATCTCATAGTAAGCGCAATACTGTTCTCCATAGGCACTATAGGTGTACTGGTCCGAAGAAATGCAATTGTCATGTTCATGTGCGTTGAGCTGATGCTGAATGCGGTAAACCTTACTTTTATCGCATTTTCCAAATATCTTGGCAATATCGATGGCCAGATCTTCGTCTTCTTTGTCATGACTGTCGCTGCTGCCGAAGCTGCTGTGGGACTTGCCCTTATGATAGCTTTTTATAAAAACCGAGAATCCATTGACGTTGAAGATGTCAATGTCATGAAATGGTAGTCATTCAAATAAACCTCAGGAAATTATCAGATAAAGGAGTCAGGAATGTTTGAATACGTATGGTTGATCCCACTGTTCCCACTCATCGGGGTGGTAATCAACGGCCTATTCGGCAAATCAATAAAGAATGAGAAGATTATAGGCGGGATTGGATCGTTAATGGTCTTTGGTTCTTTCCTGGTTTCCTGCGGGATACTGTTTAAATTACTGTCTCTGCCCAGTGAAGAGCGTCTTTATGAGCTCAATCTATTTACCTGGATTCAATCGGGAAATTTTAAAGCAGATATTGGATTTCTAATTGATCCACTTTCCGCTTTAATGATAATGGTTGTAACAGGTGTAGGATTCCTGATTCATCTTTATTCAATAGGCTACATGCACGGTGAGGAAGGTTTCTATCGGTACTTCACCTACCTTAACCTGTTTACCTTTTCGATGCTGCTTCTGGTTCTTGGCAACAATCTGCTTCTGATGTTCGTTGGTTGGGAAGGCGTTGGTCTTTGTTCCTATCTTCTTATCGGCTATTATTTCCATAAAAAATCTGCAGGAGATGCGGGCAAAAAAGCATTTGTCATGAATAGGGTCGGCGACTTCGGGTTTCTTCTCGGTGTATTTACGCTGTTCTGGTACCTGGGTCAAAATCACAATGTCTGGACCATCAACTTCATTGAGCTTGGCCAGGCATCGCACCTGTTGCCGGTCGGTGGCATCGTCACCGTAATTACTCTCTGCTTTTTCCTTGGAGCTACCGGCAAGTCTGCACAGCTTCCACTTTATACCTGGCTTCCAGACGCCATGGAAGGCCCTACCCCTGTATCTGCACTGATCCATGCCGCAACTATGGTCACCGCTGGTGTCTACATGATCGGCCGCATGAACTTCATTTTTATAAAAGCTCCTGAAACTATGCTTGTCATTGCTTGTGTCGGAGCCGCCACTGCTATCTTTGCCGCTACCATTGGCACAGCCCAGAATGACATCAAGCGTGTACTTGCTTATTCGACGGTTTCCCAGCTGGGTTTCATGTTCTTAGCCATGGGAGTAGGTGCTTTTACTGCTGGCGTTTTTCATCTAATTACCGATGCGTTCTTTAAAGCCTGTCTATTCCTAGGTTCAGGTTCGGTCATACATTCTATGCATCATGCCCTGCATCATGCCCATTCACATGACGATGCTCAGGACATGCGCAACATGGGCGGGCTTAAGTCGAAGATGCCGATCACCTTTATAACTTTCCTCGTATCTACCATTGCAATAGCAGGTATTCCCGGATTCTC
>CAWAFF010000012.1:0-3949 GCA_963780945.1 uncultured delta proteobacterium
TCAATATTAATGGCTCTTTCACCTATAAATTAACCGTTACTGATGGCACCAACGTAAGCGGACCATCCCTGAGTAAAACCTTCACCACTGTCGGCACCTATGGCATTACGCTTAAGGTGACCAATGAGGAGGGGAAAACCGCCACCTTAACCAAGACTATTTATGTGGTAAATCCCCCTGTTGCCGGGGCAATGACCATCGGCCCGACAACAGCGAAGATGAAAGTGGCAACCACCTTTAACTTCGGCAACCTCAAGGACCACGACAGTCTACGGATCATCTGGGCTGACGGCAGCTCCAATATCCTGCCCCACATAGGGGGCGCAGGCAGCTCAGCATCACTCAGCCATACCTATGTCACAATCGGTAACAAAAAGCTGACGGTACTGGTCTACAAGAACGGGCTTCAGGTGGACAGCAAGTACAACTACGTCACTGTAACCCAGTAGCAGCAAAGTATAGAAAGCGGCATACCGCAAAGAAGCCCGGGGAGAATTCCCCGGGCTTTTCACTGGGTTTAAAGCCCCAATAACAACTTCTTAGGTCACATCCCCCTGTTTTTCCACCTCTCATTGTGGCAGCATCCATTTTTTTTCAAGTTTTTGTCCTGCAAAAATTTCATTTCAACCAACCCTAGCAAATTTATAAGTAACTCTCATCCTCCCATAAGAAATATTACGGGTCATTAATCCTGCTTCGGGACTAGTTCCTGCTTAGGGTATAGAATCGCTTTCTATTCCGGTTGTTCAGCTGTAGTTGCCACATTCTGTCCCCCAACGGGAGCGTGGCAAGAGACATCGAAAGGAGGACCAAATTCCAGCAGTTTCAGATGCCCGTGTCAAGGCCAAGAGCTTTGAGGTGGGAAAACTAATTTTAGGAGACAATTTAATGAAAGTGACACTCTTATCAACCAGAAGCCGGTTCAGGCTCGGGCTGGTTTCCGGTGCAGTTTTGCTCATGGCCGGAACAGCTGCCGCCTATAATCCTGCCCATGACAACATTCTACTGCGTGATGCAGGAAACACTCTTATCGCCCCTGATAGCACCAAGGCGTTCAGCATGAAAAACACCTGTGGAGCCTGCCACAACGGCTCAACTATCGCCCCCTCCACTGGCAGAGCGCTACTCAGCTACGACCAGATTGAGCGGCACAGCTACCATGCCCAGTTAGCCTCCAATGAGCAAAGGGGCTGGAACAACTGGAATCCCGATTCCAAAGACCCGGTAGTCAGTGGCGCAGGCCCCCAGGGTAAAAACTGGGTTCAGGGCCCCGGCCATGTGGGGGCGTGGTGACCACCCTCTGCTCGCCAGTTGGCGAGATTATTCAATGACGGTGCAGGCACCACCTACGATGCAACAACTGCCAAATTCAATAATGTCCCATTCAGCACCTACACCCCATACAATTATACCAATGCCGTATTGTTCAAGCAGAAGGTGGACAATTCAATGGCCGGCTCGATGCGCGACTGCGGCGAATGCCATGTTGGAGGTGGCGCCAACGAATATGTCCCCAGCAACAAGCCAGAAGTGCGAATTTCTCTGCGTGATTATGTCTTCGGCACAGCAGTGACTGCTTTCAACTACTTTATCGATAGCTATGGTACCAGAGGAGACGGCTTCAATACGGACGGCACCCCTGCCAGTTTCGCCCCTGCGGCCAATGATTACAGTCAGACCGGGGTCCTGGAGATGGACTGCCTGATGTGCCACCTGAAGGATTATTCCTGGGAGGAACGGAAGAAGGCAGTACGTACCGGCAAGTTTGATGCATCCCGTGTAACAGGTGCCCATCTCGGCACTGCCGGTGCCACTGACGGTATCAACGTCACCTATGACACCGCCAAGGTTGTTCCCAATGGCGATGGTACTGCTCTGAAACTGGCAGGCACGGTCTCCGCCAATATTCTGTCCACCCCCGATTCCAACAACTGCGTCGGCTGCCACATGGCAGAACATGCAGTTGACTGGAAAAAGCGGGGCGACGCCTGGCTACCGGGTTCCGAAGTCCACTACAGGATAGGCTGCATGGGCTGCCACAAACGCAAGGACAGCAATTTCACAAAAGTCGGAACCTCCGGCTTCAGTGGTTTGAAGGGAACCTACGGCTTTAACAATATCAGCTCCGCCAGCCCTGGCGACGACTCCAAAAAATTGGGGCAATGTGATCCTGCCAAGGGTAACGCCCCCTATGGGTCCCTGTGGAATCCCAGCGACAACAGCACCAAGAACTGCAGCGGCTGCCATATCTATGGCGGCGATTTCGATCCCGTCAGCGAAAGCGTAGTCTCCTATGACACTCTGGGTGCACCGGATCCTACGGCCGCTCACCAGGCAAAAGGACTAACGGCGAAAATCGTCCAGCAAGGGGGTACCATGAGCGGTATCGCCAATGTCAGCCATGTGGACCTCATGGCCTGCGAGGCCTGTCACTCCCGCAAACTGGGGAACTTCACCGGCGGCGCCATGGTTGACGGCACCGGTACTGATGCAGAAGGACGTCTTGCAGACCACGAGAACGAAAACGTAACTCGACAGAGCATGACCAATAACAACTTCATGTCCTGGCAGGGAACCAAACTCTATGCAGCCAATCTTTCCACATCTGCCTTCTGGAGAGACAAGAACGACGTCAACTTCGACGCCAACAACGACGCCAGAGGCGGCGGCATGGATTCCCTGTTGCAGACCCACGTGGCAAGCATCAACAAAGCCAACACCTATAGCCAAGGCCCAAGGGCAGGCCAGCCACTGGTGGCCCTGACACAGCTCGGCACCGTTACAGCAGCCGATATTGCCGATCATATCAGCGCAATTGATCGTGATCTCGAAGTTCAATTAGGGCTCAAAGCATCTTCAGTGGATCCCAACACTAAAGTCCATGTGAGCAGGCTTTCCTTCATGGGTGTAACCTTCAAAACCAACCATGACATTTCCCCGGCCGCTGCAGCTTGGGGTGCAGGTGGTTGTGCCGATTGCCACAAGGGTTCAACCAGCAATACAATCGCAGGTACTGTCGGTGACACCACTGCTGCCGGCTTCTATAGCGGCAAGTTCATGGTCAAAGGTGATACACTTAATATCTCCTGGTCCGCCGGCACCCAGGTAACACCATTTGCCTCCGTAAACGGATCCACACAGCCTTCTGACTTCCACCCGGGCGTTAAGGAGAAGAGTGGTGTTCGATCCATCGCCGTTCAATTCGCCTCAAACGGCACGACCATCCGTGACATTGACCGTAGTGAAGGACTGTATGAAAATGCCTTCAAGGCTCGCAATACTGCCTTCAACAGCAGCATCACCGGCACCGCCATCACCTTCCCGGCAGGTACCAGCACAAGTACCACAAGCCAGGGCTGGCTACTGAAAATTGAGGCCACCAATAACGCAGGCCAGACGGTTGTTGCTCGCACCAAACAGGTCTCGGCGTTGGTTACAGACATGACAGGCCTCCTCACCAACCTGGGCAGCGCCTTTACCGGCACATGGGACGGCACTTCCTACAGCGGCGGCCAACAGGAATTCGGCATCAGGCCCAACGCTGTCGGCACCGGGCTGCTCATCGAAGGGCGCAATGGTTACACCGTCCGTATGCATCCGCAGAGCGACGTTGGCCCATTGGGTCTGGCAGGATCTTTGTGGGTTGACAAAACTTACAGGGGAGTAGCATCTGACCTAACCGGAGCACCTGTAGCTACCACTGACCGAAAAACATGGGTAGCATATCTGAACAGCTTTGGCGATCCTGCACAGCAGGCAAAGTTGGGACTAGGGGTTAATCCTGTGGCTCAATTCCCGACCTCATTCCCTGATGCCGACCCCAACACCGCTGGAAATCAGCTGATTATCAACACTCCTTATACCCTGTCAGCTGATACCAGCGTCAATAGTAATGGATTGTTCACCTACAATCTTGCTGTCAGTGACGGCAGCACTGCCATTGGTTCCT
>CAWAFF010000013.1:0-6061 GCA_963780945.1 uncultured delta proteobacterium
GTCCGCTTACGTTGGTGCCATCAGTAACGGTTAATTTATAGGTGAAAGAGCCATTAATATTGACAGTGGTATCAGCTGACAGGGTGTAGGGGGTGCCTACTATAAGCTGGTTGCCAGCAGTGTTGGCATCCGCATCCGGGAAGGATGCTGTAAACTGAGCCACTGGATTGATACCGATGCCATAGCTCAGGCCATTGTCGCCGATGGAGAGCAGATAGCTGAGCCACTGGCTCCGTGTGTAGGATCCCCCGACTCCGGTACCACCAGGAGCAGTTCCATCAGCCCTGAAGTAGCCGTCTGGATCAGGATAGAGAGCTTCACCGCGGCTCAGATCCTTGGTCTGCGTGTAAGCTATACTATTTTCAATTACTTCTTCCTCGAAGGGAACACTCCTGGGCTGGCCAAGCTTGTTGAAGAGCTCAGTAGCGGTGCGAAGGTCACCTTTGTATGCCTTGATGGCGGGAATGAATACGGCAGGTCTTTCCATCATGGTTGAGGCGGTCGCAGGGAGAATGCCGGGGGCCGGAGTCCAGGTGGCATCGGCGGGTATTGCGGTGCCAGTCATGTTAAAGCCGCCGTCGAAGAAATCTTTAGCCGTACCGTGACAATCGCTGCAACCGAAAACTGTTACCTTGCCGGAGGCATCAAAAGCCTTTGGCTTGCCCAAAGCGAAGTCGTTGACAGTTTTCACGCCGTGGGTCACCTGGTAAAGGCCGCCGACATACCCAAGCTCGGTGCCATCCCATGATTTGCCACTCTGTCCCGGCATGTCCTTGATCCGGGTTCTATAATTCTTATATTCCCGTATTTCATCCGGGGTAGTGAAGATGTTGTTGCCGCCGTAGACGCCAACGTATTTCCAGGCGCCTGTGAAGCTGCCGTCCATGTTGTAGGCGCTCTGGAACCTGCCACCCTGAGCAGTTGATCCGGGAACACCGTCTCCGGGGCCACCGAATCCGACCGGGATGGGGGCAAAGCCGCCGGGGGCGAAGTTGATGCCTGCTTTGAGGTCACGTTGAATCCATGGGTCAAAGATCGGCTCACCGAAGCCCTGGGTTGAGTTTAAATCACCGACTGCCAAAATCTGCCCATTGACACCGTCCCCGTTGGCGTCAACAGTGGTGCCATGGTCGTTGTTGAAGAGTGCGGAGACTATGGTGTTGGTCAGGTAGATTTTACGCCTGAAGTTCGGGCTGCTCTTAGAGCCGTTGCCGACCTTGGACCAGGTTTTCAATGGCAGCCATTCCTGGAGTGCACTGCCGATGAGCTGGGTGCCGTATGGAATCTCCGCCTGATAGCCTGGGCCTGGTTGATTGGTTGCGACGCAGATGGTTCCCGGACCCTGGCTGGCAGAGGTATAGCCGCAGTTTTGGTTGATGGACTGGTTCATGAAATTGTATTGCTGTCTGGCACCTTCGTTGGCAGCGTCCGGCGCTGGGTCTTCAAACATGCCCATCATGCCTTTGCTGTAATCGAAACCGACCATGGTTGGATACCGATTGCCGCTGGTGCAGTCAAGGGCCCGGACTGCCATGCTTTTTTTCTGCACGTGACAGACGGTGCAGTCAATGACATCAAGATGGTTGCCCGGAATGAGTTTTTGACCGCCGCTGCCGTTTGGACCCATGGCGCTGTTGAGCATGGCGGTGAGGCCTGCTCGTTGATGTGCTGCTGTTGGGTCAGGCGCTCCCAACGTGTTGGTGATGTCGCCGGCGAAAGTTGCTCCGGAAATGTGGCAGCTTTCACAGCGCTTGACGGTATTGCGGGTGTCAATTTTGGTTCCTATCTGTGAGCCATCTTCGATAGTGCCGGAGCCGTCGAATCCGCGGCCGGGGTCACACTGGTTCTTGTCGGGATTGGAGCTGTTGGTTTCCATGTGACAGCCGGCGCAGCCAAGGCTGCCGTGAATATCCTGGCCTTGCTGCCAGGCATCGCCACGCTTGAACCAGTCGGCACGGGGAAAGGGTACAACGGACTTTTTCAGCACGTTCTGGTTCTGCTGTCCGGTAAAATCTGCGGTAAGGCCGATGTCTGTAACCGGTGCCTCGTAGTAGATCGGGCCGCTGCCACCTTTATTGTCACCACCGAAGGAGGTCATGCCGTTGACAGTCAGCCTGTTGTAGACGGTTGATCCCTGGGCGGTAAGGATGCCCCGTACCATATAGCTATATATATTGGTTGCGTCGATCAATGGTGAATTGGGTGCGCCGGAATATTTATCGGGAGATGGCAGCCATGGTGCGTTTAAATCGTACCCCGGCATTACCAGGCCGGTGGGGCCTACCATGGGATTATTCGGGTTGGTATTCAGGATCATCGGTGCCGAAGAGAGGAACCCGGTCATCATTTCCGGCAGGTCCCTGAGAGTATTCGGGCTGTGGCACTGCTGACAGTTGGAGCTGGGTGGCAGGCGCTTGATGTTGCCAATCACGGACCCTTTCAAGCTGACGACCTGCATACCATTGGCATCTTTGGGCCCCAGGTCGATCATGGCGGCATTGTAACCACCTTGGGTAGGACTGCCAGGCATTAGATCCATAAGCCCTGCTCCGGCCATTGGCGCCGCATTAAGGACACCCATCTGAGCGAAGACGGAGCTCATCACATTGTTGTAGCCCTGGAAGTGACAGAAGAGACAGTCCATTTCCCGGACGTTTGGCATCATCAGTTGATTGTTCTGAATATATGGTGCGGTGTTTGCCGTCCCATCCTGATTCATGGCAACACTTCCCCAGCCGTTGGGGGCAATCATCGCATTGCCGCCGCCAAGTGCAGGCGCCTTTCTGTCGGACGTGGCGGGATAGGCCCAGGGTGAACGAATCACACTGCTGAGCGGGTTGCCGGTTTTTGGATCCCATGCTTCGGCAACTGTATTCATATAAGGGTTAATTGTCTGGTCCGATAAGGCACGTTGTGAAAGCCTGAAGCCATTGCGGTCTTTTTCCACCAGAGCGCCGCCCACGTGGCAACTGCCGCAGTTGGTCGCCATGTCCCAGACCGAAAGGTCGACCTTGGTGTACTTGCTGCCGGGTACATCGCCAAAAAGAAATTGATCAGTAGTAGGGTAGGTTAGATCAGCACCACCTGGTTGTTTCATTAGATTCGCCACCTGGCGAAGAGAGGGGCTTCACCACTTTCCCCACATGGCCTTGGTCTGATTCCATGGCTTCTGGCGGTTGACCGTTGAGTCAAATCCGCCGGTGGGGGAGTCGTTCCATTCGTTGGCACCGAGCGCCGAATGGAAGGAATGGTCGGCGAGGGCTTCATAGCTTTTGAGCGGTTTTCCGGTGGACGGTGCGATAGTGGAACCGTTGTGGCAGAAACCACAGGTCGCTTTGGGGCTGTAGGGAAAACCTTCCATGGGGTTCTGCGGGTTTCCCCCAACCATAACCGGCATCGGACCGGCGGGAACTTTATTGCCGCTGGCGTCGACATTAAACGGGACTCCATACTGAATTGCTACTTCATCGTAAGTTTTGAGCTCAATCGGAGGATGAGCGGCAAGTGCAACCGAGGACAGCGACAGACCGGTTACAAGGAAACCGGCTGCAGCCATCGCAGGGAGCAAACCCTTCATTCGTTTTTTCATGGCATATCCTTTCAAAATTGTGATTTCCAGATTCCTCATGGAACTGGGATGTCTCCTGCCAAATCAGTGGCGCAACATTGAGGGATGCTGCACCCGGGATGGTGCCGGACCAAACGAAATTAGAAAGCGCAACAATTAGCTTGCACTTAATATGCCTTTATTCGAATAAATATATGTCATGCTGGTCACTTATTGCTTATGCCTTCTTGGGTGGGGTTCTACCTAAAGGTGGAGAAGTCTTGTTGGATCGACAGCTGCATACTTGCTGGGTCAGTTGACCCAGCAGCAGCTGAAATTGGGTGAGGTGACACTGGGGGATTTTCTGGATTGCCAACAGGTTGTCCATACGTGCAAAATAATTAATTATCTTTCCAGACGTAAAACTGGAAGTTGCTCATTGGAGATTCCAGAGAGGATGTATTTGGCAGGAGTTATTTTTTGTGTTTCATGAATTTGCCAGGATCCTTGCTGTGGCCGAAACCATAGACGCTGATCTTGCGAGGACCAGCCTGATTAGTGACATAGATCAGTTGCTCGACCTCGAAGGAAGGATCGGCAAAGGTCTTGAAATAATCAAGATTTTCGCGACTGACCGCGATGTCCGCGGGGAGATTCAAGGTGCCTTGTTTCGAGCCCCTTTCACCGAAAAACATCAGGAGCTGGGTTTCCTGGTTGAAGATTTGCACCACCTGATTGCCGGCATCGACCACGTAGATGAGGCCGCCCTCATCGACGGCAATCCCTTTGGGGCGGCTGAACTGTCCTGGACGATCCCCAACCTCACCGAAAGCTTTTAAGACCTTGCCGCTTCTGTCCATTTTGATTACACGGCAGGTGCCAAGGTTGGTGACATAAATGTTGCCTTCCTTATCCAATGCCATGTTGGTAGGCAGTGAGAGAGTGTCTTCCTCTTTGCCCTCTCTGCCAATGGTCCCGATGATATTTTTCGTGTTTTTGTCAAAAATTTTAATTTCGCTTTTACTGTAGTCCAGCATGAACAGATCATTGCCTCTAATGGCCATGTCAGTCGGCTTGGTGTCGGCCTCGGTATAAGAGTCTATACTTTCGTCTGCACGAAATTGAAAAACACTTTTGGCAACTGAATCAGCTACGTAAAGATTGCCATCCGCATCAAAAGTCACGTTGATAGGGCTCTGCAGTACGGTCTGTTTCAACTGACTGAAAGTCTTTTTGTCCAGGTCAATTATATGTATTGCAGCAAAAGGGGTGTCAGAGACATAAATTTTGCTGCCTTTCACCGCGATACCATAGGGTTTTTTCAGACTTTCAGTAGGGTCGTCGGGATCAAAGAGAGAAGGCTTTTTTATATCGGCCTGGCTGGAAATGCTGGTGAGATACTGCACATGGGGCAGATCGGGACTGGGGGGAAAAATATCGGCTTTTTTGCTTCCGGTATGGCACAGCCAGAGACAGTTAAAAAAAGCAGAAGCAGAAACAATGTCCGAATAGAGCATCCAACAGAATTCAATTTGCCGTATTTCATTTTATCCGGTCTCCAGTAAAGAAGTAAAGCAGGCAGCCGCTTCGGCTACCTGCTTTGATCAGCACTCTGGGCGTTCCGACACGGTCACTTGTTGTGGCAGGTCAGGCACAGCATCGACCCATCACTTTTCACACGCAGCAATGGCTTGCCGGCTGTTTTGGCGGCACTGTTGTGGACATCATGACAGGAGGCGCAGGTGAAAATGTCTCCCTTATATAATACTTCTTCTATCTTGTTGCATTTACGATCACTTGCTGATACCCAGCCAATATCCAAATCAGCGGGGCGTATCCCCGGGTCCAGGGCAGCAACTTGGCTATAGCTGAAACCGATCGGATGATCATTCATCAGATCTCCACCTGGCCCTTGTTGGGTTCCCCCATTGTTAGGAGCAAGGACAATAGCCTCGGAAGTAGGGGTAAACCAACCCATTTTGCCACCATAGGAGTCGATAGCGGTGGTGCCGTCGTGGCAGCTCATCGCAAAGGCGCGATGGACCGTCCATCATGTCTGCCCCGTTGATCTGTGCCTGCAGGCTACTGGACTGGCTCGCGTAGTCTGGTTCAGCCATGTAATCACTGTCAAGCAGTCCGTTGTAAGGCAGGAAATTCTGCGTGACGGGTTCTGTGTTTCACAAGGGATTGTAGCCACTCTGGCCGGTAGAGACGGCGTTGTGCGGGGTATGACAGAATTTACATACCTGGCGTTGGTTGTCCCCCAGGTTGGCGCCTCCGGTTGCCAAGGGGAGATAGAGGTTCATGTTATGGGGTGAGGTGCCGACCCCGGTCCCTTCGGTATAGGTGACTATCCCGGCGAAAGCCATGGAAGCACTTCGACCAGCATTGCGACAGCTATACCCGTTCGTAAATGTCGTTTCATATTAGTCCTTATCTGGCGTCGTAATAGTGTTAGCGATGTGTTGCCGCTTTCTTTCCGCTTGGCTATCAGCACGGCGCTACGCATCAAAG
>CAWAFF010000014.1:0-18578 GCA_963780945.1 uncultured delta proteobacterium
CAATCAGCAAGACCTTCACCACTTTGGGTACCTATGGCATCACTGTCAAGGTAACCGACGAAGAAGGGAAAACCGCAACTGCCACAAAGTCGTTTAATGTGGTCAATCCACCCGTTGCCGGAGGGATGACCATCGGTCCGACAACAGCAAAGATGAAAGTGGCAACAACCTTTAACTTCGACAACCTGAAGGACCATGACAGCCTGAGAATCATCTGGGCCGACGGCACTTCAGCAATCCTCGCCAACGTGGGAGGCGCCGGCAGCTCAGCTTCACTCAGCCACACCTACGCCACCATCGGCATCAAGAAACTGACCGTCCTTGTGTACAAGAATGGCGTTCAGGTAGACAGCAAGTACAATTATGTAACTGTCACCCAGTATTAGGTCCAAAAACTGCAGCAAAAAAAGCCCGAGGGAATTAATCCCCTCGGGCTTTCTGTTTCTCAGGCTGGATAAATCATTAGGCCTAGGCATGGTTTTTCACTCACATGCTTTTGTCCTCTTTCTTTCCAGTTTTATTATTTGCTCAGCTCTTTGACTGATAACGCTCATGCCAGAGCCGCGCCGAGTCAATCTCCCTCATCACGCCGCCGACATCTGCGGGAATGCCACTCTCCACAAAACGACCGCTCAGCTCGGTTCTTGGAGTTAGTTCACCGCAGGCGTAAAGTTTCCAGATCTCCCTGCCATAACTGGTTGTCAGTAATTCTGGCGCAAAACGACCAAAATAAGCAGTCATGTTTTGCACGTCCCGCTCAAACATCGCCCTGGCATTGTTGTTACCTGCAGCATCAATGGCCTGTGGCAAGTCAATGATCACCAGCCCTTCGCTTCCTGCCAACACATTATACTCGGAAAGATCGCCGTGGACGATTCCGGCGCAGAGCATGAGGACAATCTGAGCGATCATCGCCCGGTGGTATTCCCTGGCCTTCTCCGCTGTCAGGCGAAGATCGTTAAGGCGTGGAGCCACATCGCCATTGGCATCGACCACCAGCTCCATCAGCAGCACACCGCCGGCGTAGTTGTAGGTCTTCGGGACCCGCACATCAGCGTCGGCAAGGCGTCGCAAGGCATCAACCTCGGCATTTTGCCAGGCTGCCTCATGCTCATCCCGACTATAGCGGGACCTCTTCTCCATGGCGCGGGCCTGTCGGCTGTTTCTTACCTTGCGCCCTTCCTGGTACTGGGCCTGCTGACTGAAGCTACGTTTGCCGGCTTCCTTGTACACCTTGGCGCAACGTACCTCACCCTCTGGATTGAACCACATAGACCGAAGCTTCCTTGCCGCTCATAAGCTGGCAGACCACCTCATCGACGAGGCCATTCTCTACTAAGATTTCAAGGCTTTTTGGAGTTTTCATAGTTTCCTACTATACACTGTCTTCCAGCGTAAGGGAACAATTCCCGGTTATTTCCTGCCCCAGGAGCAGGTCTCCCTCGCCGACGGATTCCTTTTCGGGCTCTTCGAAACTGACTCGGCCGATCTTTCCCGCCCTGAGTTCCCGGAGAAAAGCCTCTGCCGCCCGGTGCAGATCAACCTTGCCGCCGCTGGCAAGACATCCCAGGCAGCGACCTATGGCCTCGATAAGGTCAGAGGGCGCAGCGGGCAATTCCATGAGCTTGTACCGGCTCTTGAGCAGTTCCGGATAACGTCCCATCATATATTCGGCAGCAAAGAAGCCGACGTTGGTATAGTCGAGGGCGTTGGCGCCGATGGCGCCGCTGGTCGCAAGCCGGTAGGCACCTGTCTGGTCTTTCATTTCAGGCCAGAGCAGCCCGGGGGTGTCTAAAAGCACGATGCCGTTATGGAGGTCAATCTGCTGGGCACGGATGGTAATGGCTGGTTTGTCACCAACCTTGGCCATACATTTACCGGCCAGGGTATTAATCAGAGTTGACTTGCCAACGTTGGGAATACCGACCACCATGGCACGCACAGGCCAACCCGGATTGCCCCTGTTGGGGGCCAAGTGCTTGCAGAGCTTGATCAACTGTTTTACCTCGGGGAGTTGCTTTGCCGAAAGCGGCAAAGCGCGGACCCCGGCTGCTCTTTTGAAAGTTGTTGACCCAGGATTTGGTTACCGCAGGATCAGCCAGATCGTTCTTATTCAAGACCTTTATACAGGGCTTGTTCCGGCGCAATTCCTCCAGCAGATGATTGGAGCTGGAGAAAGGGAGACGGGCATCGAGGACCTCGACAATCACGTCGACCTTGCGAATCAACTCGGAAATCTGCTCATGGGCCTTGCTCATGTGGCCTGGATACCATCTTATCGTCATATACAGTTTTTCCTCTACGCTTTAATGATTGCTGTTTTTACAAAACTCCAAGATACCACAGACGGCAGAATAAATGGTTTATTATTGGCAAGAGCCCAACCTACACTGGACACCATGGCATTAAGAGATGTGAGCGAACACTGCTCTTGTCATTACCGGTCAAGACTGCTATTTGTATCACTGCTATCCATATCCCCAGTTCCCGTCCCTGACACGCCACCATTACCAGTCCCAGAAGGACTACCACTGCCAGTCCCGGTGCCGGTGCCAAGCGTATCATCGGTGCCAGTATTGCCGCCGGTACCAGTGCCAAAGGTATCACCAGTGCCAGTGTTTCCGCCGGTGCCGGTCCCAAAACTTCCACCGGTGCCAGTGCCGTCAATTGTGCTACCATTGCCGGTGCCTGTTCCAGTTCCGAATGTCCCGCCTGTACCGGTACCGAGATTGCCACCTGTACCTGTGCCAAAGGTATCACCCGTGCCAGTGCTTCCGCCGGTGCCGGTCCCAAAACTTCCACCGGTGCCAGTGCCGTCAATTGTGCTACCACTGCCGGTGCCCGTTCCAGTTCCGAATGTCCCGCCTGTACCTGTACCTAGATTGCCACCGGTACCTGTGCCAAAGGTATCACCCGTGCCAGTGCTTCCGCCGGTGCCGGTCCCAAAACTTCCGCCGGTGCCAGTGCCGTCAATTGTGCTACCACTGCCGGTGCCCGTTCCAGTTCCGAATGTGCCGCCAGTACCTGTACCCAGATTGCCACCTGTGCCCGTTCCCAAGTTGCCACCGGTGCCTGTGCCAAAGGAATTACCAGTGCCAGTGCTTCCACCGGTGCCGGTTCCAAAACTTCCGCCGGTGCCAGTGCCGTCAATTGTGCTACCACTGCCGGTGCCTGTTCCAGTTCCCAATTCCCGCCAGTACCTGTACCAAGGTTACCACCTGTACCTGTTCCAAAGTTGCCACCAACGCCAGTGTTGCCACCGGTGCCTGTTCCAAATGAGCCGCCAGTAGATGATCCTGTGCCGGATGTACCAGTGCCAAAGCTGCCGCCAGGAGCTGTCGAACCGCCAATACCTGTTCCACTACTGCCGATTCCACTGCTACCACCGAAACCAATTGAGCCATCATTACTGCCGGTCTGACTGATCAGCATCTTATCAGTAGTGGGAGTTGCATATTTATCCCCGCTTTCTCCAGAAGCCAAAGCTGTCAGCGACACCAACGCTGCTGCAGTTAAAATCAAACGCCTGACATTGACCATAGTTTTACCTCCTTCAGTAGTAGTTGCCAACCTTCTTAAAGTTTAACCTGCCACTTCCTTTATTCAAAGATTGCCGGCATTAAGGTGGAGATGATGGACCATAAGCTGTTTCGCAAAGTTAGGTGTTACCAAGTGCTTTTTGTGGTAAACTTCAAAAGTTTCGTCAGCCGGCAACTAAGGAGGCAATAAATTGGATACAATGGAAGCGATAAAAACTAGAAGAAGCGTGCGCAAGTTCTCTGACCGGCTTATCGAGCCGGAAAAGCTCCAGGCTGTTTTGGAAGCAGCCCAGGCATCTCCTTCATGGGCAAACATGCAGTGCTGGCGATTTGTCGTGGTGCAAGACCCGGCGGTTAAGGCAAAGATGAGCGAACTTTCTTACGTTGAAGCGTTTTTTGCCCCCAAAGGCTATAAGACGAATCCGGCGAAGCAGGCTTTGGCAGAGGCGCCGGCTGTAATCGTAGCCTGCGCCGAGCCCACCCAGTCAGGAGACCTGCATGGCCAGCATTATTATATGGCAGATATGGGCATTGCCGCAGAGAACATGATGCTCGCCGCCCATAACCTGGGGCTAGGCACCGTCTTCGTCGGCGTTTTCGATGAAGAAGGTCTTGGAGATCTTTTGGATATCCCACCGGAGATCAGAATTGTCGGGCTTTTCCCTCTCGGTTATCCGCAGGAGGAAGCGAAGGCCGGCCCATCACGGAAGCCGCTTGACCAGATTGTCTTCTATGAAAAATGGAAGGTGTAAGATAGGGGTGCAGCCCCTTATAGTTTTGGGGGATCTCATGGCCGGCAAAGAGTGCACCTGCAATCAAGAGAACTGTTCCATGTGCAGAGGCAACAACGGGGAATACTGGTGTGATCAATGCGAGACTGCTGTAAAAGATAAACGCTGCCCATTGTGTGGCCTGAAGGCCAGGAAAATGAAATAGTGCCTCACAACGAGCCAATTAAAAGCCTCCACCGGCAACGATGGAGGCTTTTTTGTTTCTATGTTTTATACGCCCACTAAAACAGATAATAGAGGGAAATGGCACCACCGATTGTCTTGGGTGAACCGGTACGAGCATCAAAGTCTTTGGCCTTCACTGAAGATCCGGTGGCGACTGTAACAGCCGGAATGACATAGAGGTTATGATAGAACTGGATGTAACTGGCCAGTTCAAGGGAATAGAACCCGTGGGACCGACTTGAATTCCGTTCCGGTGGTCAAGATCGCATCAAAGCGGACATCTAATGTGACAGTCTCATTGAGTTTGGCTTCGGCACCAAATGTCAGGTTGTGATTGTCTTCCCCACCTTTATTTACCAGTGTGGCGCGATAGATGGCACTGTTTTGCGTCAAGAACCTCGGTTACGAGCAGCTTGTGTTCAGCCTGGGCAGAACCTGCCGCCATAAAAAGAGATACAAATATTGCCAGTATTAGGGATTTCTTCACTGATTTTCTCCTTCCAAGATATTTGAATTGCAGATGAAAATTTTCGCCGATCATTCCAACGGGTGTAGCAACCTCCTTCCCACGTGAACTTGCAGCAATGTCAGCGTTTTTGCAAAATTAAAAAGAGTACACTCATGGGAAGGCTCTTGCAAGGGAAATCCAAGCCGGCAGGTGTTGCAAGACGCGGGTAAAATCGACCAATAGCGAGGTAGAGGGAGTAGAAATGAAGTGAAAAAAGAAGCGAGTGGTAATTTGAGGGTTACAGTCCTTTGAACTCCGTCAGGGGACGAATTGCAAAACCATCCAGTCTCGGCCTCAGAACGGCATCTTCGACAGGCTCATTTACCTCGGGTTCCTCAAAGGTAATCTTCAGGCGGTTGCCGTCCCGATTTACAATTTCGATGGCTTCTGGAAAAGCAACACCATTTATGGTGCGATAGCCTTTATAGGACGCCTCGTCGCCGTCCTCTGTCAGCTTGCGCAGAACAAGCCCGTTGTTGTCAAAAAAAATCTGTTCTTTGCGGCCGTCGGCCATAACGATTTCCCTGGCACCGAGGGATGGTCCGGCTACCGGTGGCCGCTCAACTACCCATTGGAGCAGTCCCCAGCTCTTCAGCCCTCCCTGCTCCGGCAAGTCTGACAAAATCCCCTTGTAGGCGATATTCCTTGAGGGAATCAGGCATGTCAGTGCGTCGCCGTCACTGTACATTTCCAACATGCTGAAGCCAAAGGGGGACAGAATAGCCAGGTGAAACTGATCGGGGTGACGGAAAACCAGGTACCCCCTGCCGCCAACGCTGCGCTGGGGGGTCTGGATATTGACTGATACCGAAGACTGGACTGTCTCTATATCTTTTCCGGGAACAATGATTGCTTTTGGTTTTGATATGGTGGCGCATGCGGATAGCAGCAGCATAGCCGATACAAGCAGGACCTTCAGGCTTATGGCAAAGATTCTTGGCTGCAAGGTTATTTTTCCTCCGCTACTGCAGGTTGCAGCAATTCAAAAAAAGCGTTGATCTCAAAGCCGGCTTCCAATGCCATGGCGGCTATGGCTGTTATTTTTTTCTGCAACAGCTTCGCCCTCGTCATCAGAATCTCGTCAGCAAGCTCTTTCTCTACTTCGACCAGGGCAGCTATGCCAAGCCAGGTCATCAACATTTCAAACCGTTCCTTGTTAAACCACTCCTTGCCGTCACTCTGGTTAATGAGCAAAAATCCCCTGGCATGCGGTTCCTCAAAGAGGCTGACAAAGTCGGTTTCAGGGATTGCCTCTCCAATAGATGAGAAGAAAAGTTGGTGCTCGATCATGACGGTGATGAGTTGGACTGCCAGCGCAGCATCCATGCCTCGATAGCTCTGCCAGGCCTCTGCTGGAAGAGCGGAAAATGACTCTTGCAATGACCGGTAAAGACCAAACCTTGAGATCAATTCCGACGACACATGGGGATAGCTGGCTGCATTCACCATTCTGCCCGTTGCATGAAGGCATAGATAGGCAAAGGTAATCAGCCTGCCGATCTGGGTCGTGATAACTTCAGCGAACTGTAGCAACGGTTCATCCACCGGGACAGCCCCTGCTTTTACAGCAACCAGACTGTTCGCAGCAGCATAGGCACGGGTAAAGTCGACAATAACTTCTTCGTAGCTTACATTGGTCTCGGCATGCTCGGCCAGGGTAACAAGAAATGCCTTCATCTTTTTCGCAAGCTCATCCGTTACCGTCTTTGTGGCTTTACCCTCCACAAATATCTGTAGTTGCAAAAGCTCGTCCAGTCTGTTGATCAGTCCCTTGTAGCGGACTTGCTTCACCTCTTCATTCATACTCTGGACAGGACGACCATTAAGTATATGGCAGAGCTGTCCCCAGGTGCCGAAATCATCATCGCTGATTTCACGGAAATCAAGGAAGGCATGATACTCGAAAGCTTTCAGATCCACATACAAGCCTCTGTCACAGAGTTCACGCCCTGAACGGATATATTCGAGCCCGGAGGCATAATCCCGGAAGATGTAATAGGTGCGGCCGTCACTGTTGAAGTCCAGTGCTTCACCCAGGCTCTTTTGCACCAGTAATGTATCACCATTAGGTCCTTTGACCCCTATTGAGGTGGAGGTGCGGATCCAGCCGGATGTTTCGGCAAACTTGTTGTGATACAGCACAATGCCCCGCTCGTTCCCTTTTCTGTTGGAGTAGGCGAAGACATTCTCGTTCACGTGGCCGCCGGCAAAGAAATCGTAGAGGACGAACTGCTCGGATCCGCAGAAGAGCCGGCGCCTGCGCATGAGCGGGAAGATGTTGTTCCTCGTGCCGCGCTGACCATGTGCTGGTCCACCGGCTCGTCCCAATAGGCGCGCCGGTATTCCATGCCGTATTTCTCGTGGAAGCCCTCGATCTGGCCGTGGCCGAACATCGGCAGGCCCGGCATGGTGACCAGCAGCACGCTGGCGCCGAAATACTTCCCCTCCTTGCCGAACTGCTCCACCGCGGTCTGTTCATCGGGGTTGTTCATGAAGTTGACGAAGCGCTTGCAGGATCGCTGTGGTCGAATTCCAGCACGTTCTTCACGGTCTGGCGGTACTTGGCGTTCTCCTCCATCTTCAGCATGTTCATGAAGGCGCTGTTGTAGACGCGGTGCATGCCGAGGGTGCGGACAAAATAGCCCTCCATCAGCCAGAAAGCCTCGGCCAGGAGCAGGGTATCCGGCGCCTCGGCCGCCACCCGGTCGACCACCTCGCGCCAGAACTCCTCCGGGAAGACTGCGTCGAAGTCTTCGCGGCTCATGCCATGCTCGGCCCGGGACGGCACACCGCTGCCGTGCCCCGGTTGGGGAACCAGAGCCGCTGATAATGCTTCTTGGCCAGGGTCATGGCGGCATCGAAACGGATGATCGGGAAACTGGCGCGCCACGTGGAGAATGGTCTGGATCACCGCCTCGCGCACCTCGGGGCATCAGGTAGTTGAGCTGGGCCGTGTCGTTCCAGGGGGTGCTGGTGCCGTCGTTGCCGTGATAGATGTAGCGCGCCCGGCCGTTGCGTGGTCCAGGTGCTTGAAGACCACCGCGGCATCGCGCTTGTCCCAGTAGCCGTCCTCGATATGAAGAGCCCGACTCGTCCGGGGCTGGAGAGGTCGGGGCCGTTGAACTGGTAGTCGGGATAGGGGGGATAGTCGAGCTGGATGAACCAGTCGGGATGCTCCAGGGTCCAGCGTGGAGTAGAGTACCGGTGTGGTTTGGCACCATGTCGCTCGCCAGCCGGATGCCGCGTGCGGCGCAGCGGTCTTTCAGGTTGTGCGAGCGCCTCCCCCCCAGATCATGGGCGATGACATAATCGTAGAGTGAATAGGCCGAGGAGATGGCATCCGGGTTACCGGCGATCTGCTTGATGCGCTGTGAAGCAGGCGAGCGTTCCCATATGCCGATCAGCCAGAGGCCGGTAAATCCCCAACGGGCCAGATGGTCCAACTCCTCATCCGGCACCTGGTCCAGGCGATGTGATCTGCCGCTGGTACTTCCTCGAGAGCTGGTCAAGCCAGACATAGACCATCTTGGCCATCATGACTACGTTGGCCATCCAGTCGGCGTCTGGGGAAAATCGATCATACTCGGGATAATCATAGCCCCCCTTCCCCAGTCGCTTACCCTTGAGAAACTCCAAGACCTGCGGATTGCCAGGGCCTTCCCAGAATTGTCGTTCCTCCTCCTTGACGATGTCCATCGCCGTCAAAAGCTCCGCCAGCAAATCAGGAGGGAGGATAGCCCGCCAGTTGATGCGTATATAATCAATCTGCCCCTGAAGAGAATATGGGGAGGCGAACATGGGTGCGCGTAACAACAGTGGCAAGGGCATGTCAAACGGATGCATTGGTGGAGCAGCTGCAAGGCCTTTATCTATTATGTTTTCCAGCTCCTGGTACTTGTCGGAATTCTTAAGCACCGGAGCATCAAAAATTTGTCGGAAGGAGTCCAAGGCTTTATTCTCACCGCTGAGACTAAGAAGCCAGAGCTCTCTCAAAAGAAGCCGTTTGCGACCGCCGTCTGCATCGGCAGCAATATATTGCCTGGCGTCTTCCTGTCTCTCAAGGATGGACGCACCTGGAAAATTTTCAGCAAACTGGACCAGCAACTGTTGCAACTCAGTGGAATCCATTCTGTGGCCCAATCTTGCCAGCATCTCTTCCTGCAGGACTGGTAACTGCTGGTCTACATACAGGTCGTACACATGGCGGTAGATCTTTTCCAGCATGGCGTAAAGGTTGAGAAGACCGGCAGGGACAACCTGCTCTGCTTGTTGTGGTCGCTTGTTGAGGGCGCCTGCCAGCTGGCGGATGAACATTATATTAGGCTGCCCCAGTGCCTGCACCTCCCTGTAAATGCCATCCAGCCCGACTTCATCCCACAACTTTCTGCCAATCTGAATCCCATAAGGAAAATAGTCATTCTTATTTTTTAGTTTCATAGTTCTCTCGTTGTGGAGCATCAAGCCCTACATATCAGGAATTTGGATTATCTTCTAACATTTTAACAAAAAAGGCATATGGAACATGGCAACCATATACCTCGTGTTGATTTACCTTTGCACGGGAAAACAGATGCCAGCCATGCAAAAAAAAGTAACGATTAATTAAGTATACCATGAGCAACCTAAAGTCAACACACGAGGAGCTGAAGGCCATTGGGACAAGGTTTTGACAAAAGGGGAAATATCTCCAGTGAGCTCCAATATCAAAGCAATTGCCAACAGCAAACCAGGGTGTTTAGCCTTGACATACTACTGAATATAACCTACAAATAGCTGAATATCGGCCTTCTATGAACATCATCAACCGACGCAACCTCACCGGCACATGAATCTCAATTTCTTAAAGAAAAAAAAATACCGCCTCCGCAGCATCATTCTGTTGCTGGTGCTGTTACCTGTGCTGCGTCTGGGGGTTTTTGCCTGCAACGCTACAGGCACCGGAAAAACCGTGGCAATGGTCAATTTGCCCAAGGGCATGCCCCCGGCCAAAATAGCTGCTGAACTTCAGACCAGGAAATTGATCTCCAGTGCGCGCCTTTTCACCATCTATACGCGTCTCCGCGGTCAAGATGCAAAACTTAAAGCCGGCACCTACCAATTAAACGACGGCATGTCTCCAGCAGAAATTCTGCGGAAAATGGTCACCGGTGATGTCTATCTCCGCCTCTTTGCCGTCCCCGAAGGCTACTCCACCTTCCAGATCGCGGAACTCCTTGAATCACGTAAATTTTTCAGCAAGGAATCTTTCCTGAGTCAGTGCCGGGATAAAAAGATGCTCCACGACCTGGCTATTCCGGGCGCTAGCGTCGAAGGTTATCTGCATCCCGGTTCATACAATGTTTTGCCCGCCATGAACGAAAGGGACCTCATCGTGCAGATGGTCAAGCACTTCAATGAGGTATATGCTGCCAGGTTTGCCGAAAGGAGCAGGAGCTGCCCTTTGAATCAGACAGAAATACTTACCCTCGCCTCGATGATCGAAAAAGAAGCCATCGAGCCCTCAGAACGACCCATTATCGCCGCTGTTTTCCACAATCGGCTCAAAAAAGGCATGCGGCTGCAGAGCGACCCGACCGCTGTTTTTACGGTGTCCGTGCCTTTGCCGGTAACATTTCTAAGCAGGACATCCTTCGCCGCTCAGCCTATAATACTTACGTGATCAACGGTGTGCCTCCGGGGCCGATCGGTAATCCCTCCAGTGCAGCAATCGAAGCGGTCCTCAATCCGGCCCAGATTGATTATCTCTACTTTGTGGCTAAGAGAGATGGCAGCCACCAGTTTTCCAACACTTTGGAAGAACATAATCGGGCAGTGAACCGATATCTCAGATCGCCCTCGGCATCTGCTACCCCGGCAACCGGGAAAATGGCGGGATATACCAATGACTACCCGAGTATTACTGGCAGAAGATAACATAGCTCTGGCCCAGATGCTGCAAACGTTTCTCGCTGCTCAAGGGCTGGAAACGGTCTTGGCCAAGACGGGTGTCGAAGTCATGGAATGTCTCGACACAACCCACGTTGACCTGCTTCTCCTTGACCTAAAGCTGCCTGCGCCTGGCGGGGTGGAAATCCTGCAGAAACTGCGTCAGTCATCCAATTGGCCAGCTTTACCGGTCATTATCATGACCGGAGTCTACAAGGGCGAGAAATATGCTCAGGCAGCACTGAAACTGGGGGTACGCCATTACCTAGAAAAACCCTTCTCTAGACAAATTTTTCTTAGTGCCGTGCAATCAGCCCTCTCAGACCTACCCTGCATGACAGGAGTATCTAATTTGTTCAGTCAAATTCTGAGCATTTACGGGGCAAGAAAGTCCGGCACTCTTTCATTGCCACAGGGAATAAAGGTGGCATTCCTGAATGGAGAGCCGATTTCTTTCCTGTCAAATGGAGAACTGGGTTTCCCTTCTTTCCTCCTGTCCACCGGCAAAATCAACGATAAAGACCTGATGTTGTTCATGGCCGCGGGCGAGAAACGACTTTTTTTCACCCAGGCAGGTATTCTAACCTATGAAGACTTGGTCGATGAATCACGACTATTTCTTACCGCAACAATACTTTCTTCCCTGAAAGAAACGGGACGTTTCAATTTTGTGGAGGAGACATTATCCGCGGTTGATTTTCCCCTCACCCCGCTTTCCGTGCCCCGCCTAATCTACCAAGCTGCGAAGGAAAACAGCATATCCTTTGACGAAGAACAGTTTATGCTCCGCTACGGCAACCAGTACCCCATTAGGACCATGCTGTTTTTCCGTCTCTCGAACCTGATCACCTTGCGCAGGCAAGACATAGACTTTCTCAGCCGATTGGACCCACAGCGCACCCTGCAGGAAATTGTTGCTGGCTCAGAGGCCCCCGCTGAGGCAACTGGTTTCTTCAGCTTTCTCTCTTCCATGGGAATGGTAGCATTTCGCCCCCTGCCGTCAGTGGATGACGAGCCGGACTTCCTGCAGAAAAGCCTTTTCAACCGTCCCATGGAGGAAATTAAAACATCAGAAGAACTCACAGTAGGTTTTGATGATCTGGTTGAGGAAGTCTCAGAAACCCTGGAACTTGTTGTGGGCACGGATAGCATGGCAGTACCGCTTTCGTCCGACGATATAAATTTTGAGCAGACCGTCCAGCGGGAATATGCGGGACTTCAGGATAAAAACTACTATGAGATTTTCGGTCTCAGCCAACAGACCTTCACTTTTATTGCACTGAAAGATTCATATTTTGCCAAGACCCGCCTGTATTCACCGGAACGATTCATGGAGCTTTCCGGCACAACAATGAATATCGCCCAGGAGATCCTTTCCCACTACGCAAACGCCTATAACACCCTTTCCAGTGTTGTCGCCAAAGAGCGTTACGACGAAATGCTTAATGCAGATACTACGATTGGACTCGACGGCAAGCAGGATGACAAACTTCAGGCCAGGATACAATTTCAGTCAGGGAATGTTTTCATCGAAATGGGGGAGTACGAAAATGCGGAGAAGGCCCTTCAGGACGCCTATACCATTGAGCCGGACAATGCCAGTCATTGTGCGCTGCTCGCTTTGGCTATTTACAGGAATCCCGCCAATTTAAGGTCTAAGGCCGCCCTGGAAAAGGCAAAGATGCTCTTGGCAAAGTCACTGCAAATAGAAAAGAATGCTGAAGCCTTTGCCTTAAGAGGCCTGATGCTCATGGATGAGGGACGGGAAGGCCTTGCCGAGGGTGAATTTCAGAAGGCCCTGAAGATTAATCCGAAAGAGAATAATGCCCGCAATGGGCTGAAACTCATCGCAGAGAAGCGCGAGGCCGACAAAAAAGGGTTGTTCAGAAGGATCTTTAGTTAATTCTTACGAATGTTTCCAATCAGTTCATCACCATTTCGCGGACAACGTCACCCAACATTCTGCGGATGGTTTTTTCTTCCACCAACTGAAACAGGCGGCTGCCGCCAAAGATGATTTCAAGGCTGTCCTGGCAACTTTTTACTTTTACCTGTACCTCAGTCACTCCATTGCCTATCAATCCGTCAAACAAATGCTCCATTCCACCCGCGCTTTTACGTGGTCCTGATTTATGCAGATCCAGATAAACACCTTGTCCCATCGAATCATTGGTAATGTAGATCATGTGGCACCCCCATGTTTTTTTACATTTAACCATACTGATACGACACAATAAGTCGTTATCAATGAAAGCACGGGCCTCACTGCTTTTTGACTAGGCTCGTCCTTTACCTGCCTTTCCAAAAATACCACTTTACAGTTTGATTGTTTATCGATAAAAATGGCCAGTTGCACTATGTAGTATCCAGCTGAGCATTCATCGGATTCCTTGAAAGGATTTTTTATGAGAGTCTACAAGAAAAACCCATTATCAATACTCCTGGTCATCTTTTTATGCCTAGCTGGGTCAGCTTCTGCCGAAGAAGGAGCGCTCAATCTGTCCATAAAAGACGCCATAAAATTGGCTGCTGAAAACAATCTGGAAGTAAAGGTCGAGCTTTATAACCCTGCCATTGCTGAAGCAGATATTCAGAGGAATCTGGGCATCTATGACACTCTATTGAGTGCATTACTTAATTACAACAGGGCGACTACGACCACTCCAACACCGATTCTGACTGGAGAAACAAGATTTTCCCGGCAGCATGCCTCACAGTTTAACTTCGGTGCCAGCCAGCTCATCCCAACCGGTGGAACGGTGTCCGCTGGATTTAATAATACATGGAATAATAATAATTTTGATCCCAGCAGATCCTTCACCAATTACTATCAGTCAGAACTTGCCGTCTCTTTCAGTCAGCCACTGTTGAAGAACTTTGGCAGGGACAACACTGAGATTGCGATTAATGTGGCAAGACTTTCCAAGGAAGGCTCGCTGGATGACTTCAGGACCAGACTGAATAACACAGTTTCCCAGGTCAGGAACGAATATTTCCGTCTTTATAGCCTGCGGGAGGATCTGGAAGTGAAGAAGCTTTCTCTCGCCCTGGCGCAGAGGATTCTTTCTGACACCCAGGGAAGGGTTAAAGCAGGGGTGCTGCCGGCGATGGAAATCCTTAATGCTGAATTCGGTGTTGCTACCCGCGAGAAAGACATCATTGACGCGCAAAGGGCCTTAAGTGACGAAATGGACCTGATTCGGGTGCTGTTGCAAGTGAAGGGGAATCAGGAGATTCTACCGGTTGACGCTCCGACGAGACAAGAACTAGCGGTTGCCGAAGATGAGGCACTGACACTGGCTTTGGCCACCCGTCCCGAACTGCAGAGCCAACGTGCGAATCTAAAGGCCATTGAATTGCAAAAGCGGACCCTGCAGAACCGGACTCGCCCGGATCTTAATCTTACAACAAGCTTCGCCTTGACCAGCCTTGACCCCAGTTATACAACTGGTTTAGGCAATATTGCTTCAGCAGATTTTCCGGTATGGGGAGTTGGTTTGCAATTCTCCTATCCCTTGGGAAACAGGGCTGCGGAAAATGATTACATCAAGAGCAAACTGGCCCTGGAACAAGCCCGGACCCAGTTGCAGATTATTGAATCCAATATAGCCAACGACGTCAAGACCGCCATAAGGGGACTGAAGGCTAGCTATAAGCAGCTTGAGGTAACTGACAGGGGCAAAGCTTTTGCAGAAGAACGGCTCAATGCTTTCATCAAAAAGAACCAGGCGGGGCTTGCCACAACAAAGGATGTCCTCGACGTGGAAAATGACTTGGTAACCGCCAAAAACGACCAGATTAGGGCCTTGGTCGACTATAATAATGCCATTACCAGATTGTGGCAAACAACTGGCGAATTGCTTAGTAAAGAAGGTATTAAGGTTGATGAAAGGCAGAGTGATTCTCTGTACGCCGAAGTTTTTTCCAAATAATCCACCGCTTTTACTGTTCCTGATACATAGTTGCCACCAGCCCGATCAGCGATAGAATTGCATTGCTAGCGTGGAGGCGAAGTGGCGGAGCAATTTCTAACAAATGATTCCCTACAGGACTTCCTGGCCCCAACTGATGCTTATCGGCCAAGTTCACGGCCCGACGCTTAACGAGCAGGGTGTATCCGCCTTCAGCCAGATCACCTCCTTCTCCGAACTTCACCTCGAATATAAGCGCACCCTCATTCCTCCCAAAAAATATCTTCTACAACCAAAGACGACAGTTTTAAGTATTGAGCCAAGCAGCTGTTCATTTTGGAGATGCCTCCTCAACACAAAATCATTCTTTTCGGCCTTCACGCCTTTGATTTGGCCTCTATAGCCTTACCTTGACAATGACTAACTTACCCCCGCCCGCTCAAATCAACCAACTTGAAAACATTGACGTGCCTTAAAATCAAGTTTTTCCCGACTGCGATTTACTAATGATAAAAAGGGCAGAACGTTAACCTTCATGACAGGGCAGTTTTTGCAAATATCTGCAGCCGGAGATGGCAAGGCGCCCCTTCTCTCCCATTAATGGGCCAGTAAACAATCATTGAACTATGTATCAGAAAAGCCGGACACATGACTGCTGCTAAACTTCATACGCTCAAGAAGGAGAATTAGTCTTTAATCGTGGGCCATTTGGCAATGGTTTCCCTTTTCTACCAGATAAAGTTAAATAATTTGATAGTGCAAAACACACGTAATCTAACCGCTCTTTGAAAAAAGAGAGCATCTGGTTTACCTTTTGGGTCTCTCACCACACCAAAAGGAGGAACTCAGATGCTCCCAGGAGAAATGACTCTCCCAGAAGGAATTTTGCCTTTGGCCGGACAAGCTGTCAATCAGCTTTTCCATGTAGTCTCGTTGATGCAGACAAATGGCTTGCCCATGAGTTTGCGGACAGGCTCAAGGAACTGCAACGGCTCTCTATTTTCGAGATCAATGCGCAATCCATAATTGCCCATCTTGCGGTGCCGGCAGAATTATCCGTACGGGTGGCGAAATAGGATACTGGGCACATCGCGTGGCAAAATCAGGCTGCTTGTTCTGCAGGCGTGTTGCAAAGCCTGCGGACGGGTATTTCGGCCCCTTAACGATGTCTTGGGACTTCCCTTTGCCCGCCGCTTTGTCGACGAGCTTGTGGAGAAAGGTATAAAACTTGGTACCCAGTTTCCCTTTGTCCGCTCAGCAAACGCGATCCCTGATCTGACCTCCGGCAATATTTCTGCTGAAGGGATACGTCAGAAAATCGCAGAACGAGCCCCTTCAAATTGAGATGCCGGATGATGTCTCTGGCCAGACCGTCATGGTTGACGCTACCAAAGCCAAGGCGGGTCCCAAAGAACGTGGGGTTCCGATACATCTGGCCGTGACGGCTACCCCTGGGCCTATAGTTGCTGGACGCCCAAGCATAGTCAAAAAATTGGTTCATCTGCATGCAGGAGGCATTGATCCGCTTCGAGCGCGCTTGAAAGAGCTTACACCCGACATTGTTGTGCATGACGGGGGTGATGATCTAACCGTTTGCGCCAAGCATGTCAAGCGTTGCCGTTGGCACCTGTCGCACCAGTTGGGACATTACCTCTGGCAAGACGGCCTAGCCTACAAAGACAGAGGTTTTTATCAGGATCACCTCAAAACGATTCTCTGGACAGGTAATGACAGAAAGCGGCGTTATGATCAGTTTGTCAGAGATCTTGAAAGCTTCGGTTTTACAACGGCTGCAGGCCACCTGAAGGCAGCAGCAAATGAAGCTTTTACATTCCTGAGAGAACCGGGAATCACATACTTAACAACATCCCCTCTGGAGCGGGAAATGCGCGAACTCAATCTGACCTTACCCCAATCATCAAACCATCAAAGCCTTAGTGATTCGGTCTTGTTGGGGTAAAGTGCCAGCGAATTCATCTGGTGTTAAATTATTCAAGGAACTGTGTGGCCGGGTAGAATTATAATCCCTGCGCCAGCTTTCAATTTTGTTTCTCGCATTGTTCAGGTCGATAAACACATTCTCGTTGAGGCATTCATCGCGAAACTTGCCATTGAAGCTCTCAATGTAAGCATTTTGAACCGGCTTTCCCGGCTGTATGAATCTCAGTCTTACCTTGTTCTCAAAAGCCCAGGCATCCATTGCCTTGCTGATGAACTCAGGCCCGTTATCAACGGTTATGACTTCAGGCAGACCACGGGTTGCGGCTAAACGATCCAAAACCCTTGTGACCCGCTGTCCTGGCAATGAGTGATCAACTTCCAAAGCCGGGCATTCCCTAGTAAGATCGTCCACGATGGTCAGCACTCGGAATCTTCTGCCATTCCAGAGGCTGTCAGAGACGAAGTCCATTGACCAGTGCTGATTGGCTTGCTCCGGGCGACCCAGCACAACCCGAAGATGGCTTATACGCTTTTTCCGCTTCTTACTGCGTAGCGACAGCCCTTCCTCCCGGTAAAGGCGCTCGATCCGCTTATGGTTCACGTTGTGCCCTTCTCGGCGTAGTAAGACCAGTAGTCTTGGAGAGCCGAATTTGCGTCGTGTCTCAGCCAGTTCTCGCAGTCTGACTCGGATTTCAGCGTTCTTGTCCGTCTCTGGCTTATACCGAAAACTGCTTCTATCTATGCTGGACAGCTTACAGGCCCGTCGCTCGCTGAGGGAGTGAGTTTGCATGATGTACTCCACAACGTGCCGTCTTGCAACGGGTGCTACCACTTTTTTGAGACTACGTCCTTGAGGACTTTATTATCCAGAAGAGCATCGGCAAGCATCTGTTTCAGCTTCCGGTTCTCGTCTTCGAGCTGCTTGAGGCGCTTCGCGTCGGATACCTCCATGCCGCCATACTTCTTGCGCCATGTGTAGAACGTTACGTCGCTAATGCCGTACATCCGGCACAGATCTACGACCTTCATGCCCGCTTCTGACTGCTTTAGGATGCCAATGATCTGCTCTTCCGTGAATCGTTTCGCTTTCATGTCTAGTCTCCTCTGGGAGTTTCTAGACCGAAATCGCTAAGTTTGCAACGGTAGATTTTTAAGGGGGAAGGTCAAATCGCCGAGCGGATGTTGGAGTACGCTGGAGTACACAAGGAGTTGAAAACGTTCTCAAGGTGCTTTTTCATTATCGTTTGAATCTGAAACCTGGAACTTAAACCAAACAGATTACGTGTTTTAGTTGCTATCAATAATTTGAAAGAACAATTGAATGAACTCAAAGTGGAACGGGAAAAACAATGGGATAAGGTCAAGGTCACAAAAAGACGGATTACTAAGGCGGTATGGTTTGATAAATGGAGTAAGGTCGTAAAAGAAGAAATGAGGATCTAAGAAAGAGTCACGGCAGCGCACAGCTTTTGGTTGGAATAGGAGCCGGGGAGAGAGATCAGACGATGCAACTTAAAAAAAGCCCCAACTGAATGAACAGTTGGGGCTTTTCAATTAAAATCCCGGCGGCGACCTACTCTCCCACACAGCTACCCGTGCAGTACCATCGGCCCTGAGAGGCTTAACTTCCGTGTTCGGGATGGGAACGGGTGTGACCCTCTCGGCATTGCCACCGAGAAACTCTTGGCATCCAGCTTGCGCTAGTTGCGGAATTTATCTCGTCAATTGCATGTCCATGATTTGTGGTAGTTGTGATTGATTTGTATATTGGGGGGTGTTACCACCCCCCTTTAAGTTA
>CAWAFF010000015.1:0-32967 GCA_963780945.1 uncultured delta proteobacterium
AGTTTTTGCTGCGACAGACTTTGCAACCTATCAAACCTGCTTCGTCATGTCAACAACTTTTTTTCTGCGGTCAATCTTTTTTTCGCTGCCTTTCGGCGTTTGCTGCGAAGTCCAACTTTATACCTTAAACCGTTTTCCCTGTCAAACCTTTTTTCGCTAACCGATATTTTTTTCTTCAGCAATCGGTCCCGTTCAACAGAAGAGAGGTTATAACAAATCATTTTCTGGCCGTCAACGCTTTTACAATTATTATATACTAAGAATCATTCCAGATATGTTCCTATAATTGTGAGGCCTTTAGCGCCTGTTCCAATCCGCTATCAAATCATTTGCATCCTCAATACCGACTGAGAGTCTGATGAAATCAGGAGTAACGCCACTTGCCATCTGTTCTGCCTCTGATAACTGCTGGTGAGTAGTTGAAGCCGGGTGGATTACCAGCGACTTGGCATCACCTATATTGGCCAGATGTGAAAGCAACTTTACGTTATCAATAAATTTCTTTCCAGCCTCTACCCCTCCTTTGATTCCAAAGCCGATTATGGCTCCGGCACCTTTGGGCAGGTATTTCCTTGCGCGACCATTATCAGCGTGAGAGGCAAGCCCAGGATAGTTTACCCAGACAACCAATTGGTTCTTCTCTAGCCACTCCGCAATCTTCTGAGCGTTTTCCACATGCCGTGGCATGCGCACATGGAGCGTTTCTAGGCCCTGTAGGAATTGAAAAGAATTGAATGGAGACAGGGCAGCCCCCATATCCCTAAGTAAAGTCACCCTCATCTTCAAGATATAGGACAGGTTACCCAAGGCCTCCCAATATTTAAGTCCATGATAGGAAGGATCTGGTTCCGTAAGTTCAGGAAATTTACCATTGTCCCATGGAAATTTGCCGCTGTCGACAACACACCCTCCTATACTGGTGCCATGTCCGCCGATGAATTTGGTCAGGGAATATACAGCAATGTCTGCTCCGAAATCAAAAGGCTTGAAAAGATATGGGGTGGTAACCGTATTATCGACGATTAGAGGTATTCCGGCTGCATGGGCAATAGTGGCGATGGTTTCAAAATCATCCACATTGTTTTTAGGGTTACCAACGGACTCCGTGTAGACAAGTCTTGTATTTTCATCAATGGCCCTACGTACATTTTCAGGGTCCGATGTATCAACGAATTTTACGGTAATACCGAACTTTGGCAGGGTATAGTGAAAAAGGTTGTAGGTGCCACCGTACAAATAATTGGTAGATATTATGTTCTGCCCCCCCTGAGTTATGTTCAGCACCGCATAGGTTATTGCTGCCTGACCAGATGCTACAGCCAATCCGCCTACGCCCCCGTCAAGTTGAGCCATTCGCTGTTCAAGCACGTCAGTAGTAGGATTCATTATCCTAGTATATATATTGCCAAATTCTTTGAGCCCAAACAGGTTGGCGGCATGTTCCGAGCTTTTAAATACATATGAGGAAGTTTGATAAATGGGAACAGCCCGTGACAGGGTCGTTGAATCAGGAGACTGACCGGCATGCAGGGTGAGGGTATCAAAGTTAAATTTAGTTTCAGACATTTCATTTCCTCCTTCTATTTATGATTAAGAAAACTTATTACCATAAAAACCACTGTTTTTCGATTTATTTCTTTGATTACTCTGGGTTATTTCTACCTCGCCCATAAAGCTCTGTCAGCTCCTTCAGGTGTTTTGCTGCTTTACTGTCAAGCATGTTCGAGGTGAATCTCCATGACCAATTTCCTCCAGCGACCCCTGGAATATTCATTCGCGCTTCGCTGGAAAGCCCCAGAACGTCTTGAAGAGGGGAAATCGCCATGCTAGCTACCGATGCCAGAGCTGATCGTAGGAGATCACCACTAACATTCTCTGCTGTAATATTAAGATAGTTGAGGATATTTTGCTTCTCCTTATCCTTAAGGGAGGCAAACCAGCCGGCAGTGGTATCATTGTCGTGGGTGCCCGTATAAACAACGCTATTCCTGACATGATTATGCGGAAGGTATGGGTTCGAGGGGCCTGAACCAAAGGCAAACTGGAGGATTTTCATACCGGGAAAGCCAAATTGATCACGCAGCCTCTCAACCTCCGGGGTTATAACCCCAAGATCCTCAGCAATAAGAGGAACAGTTCCCAATTGGCCGATGAGTGCCTGAAATAATGCTTCTCCTGGACCTTTGGTCCAGCGGCCGTTTTTGGCTGTTTTTTCCCCAGCCGTCACTTCCCAGCAAGCCTCAAAGCCGCGAAAATGATCTATCCTGACCCGGTCGTAAAGAGACAGGTCGTTTCGCACACGAGCAACCCACCAGCTGAAATCTTCCTCAGCAATCCTCGCCCAGTTATATAGGGGATTGCCCCATAGCTGCCCTGTTTTACTAAAGTAATCAGGAGGAACACCGGCAACGACAGTAGGTCTTCTCTTCTCATCCAGGTGGAACAGGTGCGGATTCGCCCAAACATCGGCAGAATCAAAGGCAACGAAAATGGGCATATCACCTATGATTTCGATATCACTCTGATTGGCGAAGGCTTTTAGACTTTGCCATTGACGGGAAAATTGCCATTGCATATATTTTTGCTCACCGATTGCAGGTCCAAGCTCCTCCGTAAAATAAGCCATGGCCTCAGGTTTGCGTAATGTTATATCCTCTGGCCAATCACACCAGTTTTTACCGGAGAAATGTTCCTTAAGCGCCATGAACAATGCATAGTCGTGAAGCCAGAAGGTATTGTCGCAGAAATACCAAAAATCCTCCTTGCGCCGCTGCCCTCCAGTTGCGAAGAATTGAGCTGCAGCTTTACGGAGGACCCCTAACTTATGAGGCTCGACAAGATGGTAATCCACACGCCCATGGGGCAGGTCCACTTTCAGGTCGTATTGGGAAATGTCCCCCTCAGCAAGAAGAGACTCCAGAGAAATGAGTAGTGGGTTGCCGGCAAAAGCGGAATAGCAGGAGTATGGAGAATTACCATATGCTGTTGGACCCAGAGGTAATATCTGCCACATTGTCTGGCCAGCCTTTTGCAAAAATTCTACAAATTTATATGCTTCAGCACCAAGAGATTCGATTCCCCCAGGGCCCGGCAAGGAAGTTGGATGAAGCAATATGCCGCTCTTTCTTTTGTTTTCCATGATTCGACTACCTCTCTATAAAATTGGCTGGTGTCAACTATGCCATAAAGCTGCTATAATGCAATCTGTCGTGGGCAAGAAGGCCGAGGTAAAAAAGGGTCAGAAAGGAATTGATGTTATGGAGACTATTAAAACAGCACTATTTGAAACATTGATTGAGAGCGCTGTCCCCAACGAAACAGGAGGGTTCACCTTTACCTTGGAGGGAAAAACCTACTACATTAAAGACACCCTGGAGATATCGAAAATTGCACAAGATCATGGATTTATAGTTATCTATTGAACGGACTTAAGTATCTCATCGACCTTGTGCCCATCGAGAGACTCCTCCTCAAGAAGCGCCAGGGCCAATTTATCAAGTTTACCGCGGTGTGACGATACCAGTTCTTCCGCCTTCAATTCTGCTTCTTTTATTAGTGCTGATATCTCTTGGTCGATTAGCCACGCCATTTGTTCAGAAAATGATTTCTCCTCTGCCAGTTTCCGACCCAGGAAAGGGTGCTCCTCTCCCCGTCTGAAGGTCATGGCTCCAACCTTCTCGCTCATCCCCCACTGGCAGACCATCTTCTCCGCCAGTTCGGTGACCATCTTCAGGTCGCTCTGGGCGCCGGTGGAAACCTCGCCGAACACCAGCCGCTCCGCCACACGGCCCCCCATGGCCACCGCCAGCCGGTTTTCCAGGTAGCTCTGCGGGTAGTGGTAGCGGTCGTCCTCGGGGAGCTGCTGGGTCACCCCAGCGCCATGCCGCGGGGGATGATGGTCACCTTGTGGATCGGGTCGGTGCCGGGAAGCAGCCTGGCCACCAGGGTATGCCCCGCTTCGTGGTACGCGGTGATGCGCTTCTCCTGGGGGGTGATGAACATTTTCCGCTCACCCCCCATCAGGATCTTGTCCTTGGCTTTTTCCAGGTGCTCCATCGTGACCGTCGCGGCATTCTCCCGCGAGGCGAGGATGGCCGCCTCGTTCACCAGGTTTTCCAGGTCGGCGCCGGTCATGCCCGGCGTGCCGCGGGCAACGACACCCAGATCGATCCCCTCGAGTACATGGCGATCTTGCGGACATGGACCTGGAGGATCTTCTCGCGGTCGCGCCAGTCCGGGCGTTCGATCACCACGTGCCGGTCGAAGCGGCCGGGGCGGAGCAGGGCCGGGATCGAGCACGTCGGGGCGGTTGGTGGCGGCCAGCACGATGACCTCCTGGTGCTGGTCGAAGCCGTCCATCTCCGACAGGAGCTGGTTCAGGGTCTGCTCCCGTTCGTCGTGGCCGCCGCCGAAACCGGCGCCACGGCTTCGTCCCACCGCATCCAATTCATCGATGAAGATGATGCTTGGCGCCGCCTTTTTTGCGCTACTGAACAGGTCCCGAACCCGGCTGGCGCCCACCCCGACGAACATCTCAATGAACTGGGAGGCCGAGATACTAAAGAAGGTTACTCCCGCTTCCCCCGCAACCGCCCTTGCCAGGAGGGTCTTGCCCGTACCCGGCGGGCCTACTAGTAAGACTCCTTTGGGAACCTTTCCGCCGAGGTCCTCGAATTTTTTGGGATTGTTCAGGTAGTCAACCATCTCCTTCAATTCTTGCTTACTGTTCTCCATTCCCGCCACATCTTCAAAGGTGACATTGATCCTTTCACCGCTCGAATATATTTTGGCACCTGATTTGGCAAACCCACCCATCATTGCGCCTGGACCCTGTCCCTTCACCCCTCTCATCATCAGCCACCAAATACCAATAATCAAAATCCACGGCAAAATATAAATGACTACACTGGCAAAGGATGATGTTTCGGTAGAGATGGCGGTGACATCAACATTTTTCGCTGCAAGCTCTGGCATTAGCGTCGGGTCGGCAATATTGGGCAGCACGGTATTAAACGCTGTCACTTGCCTGCGTAACTCTTTCCCCTGGATATTCTCTGGCACATTTACTTTGTGGCGAAATAATCCCCTTACATTGAATCCTTTTATCGTCACCTTTTTTACATTATCGGATGCTAACTCCTTTCTAAACTGGCTGTAAGAAACGCTGAACTCCTGCTCTCCTGCCTGTTTAACAAAGACGCTGTAGTAAAGGTTGAAAAAGACAACAGTTATCAGGATGAAAATGATAGGTTTCCACACAGAAGGCCCCATCCACGGCTCCTCACGCTTTAATGATTGATATAAATAAAAGCTTACCCAGTGCCGACAGTTTTACAAGCAAGGCGGTTGTGATTGTACATGTAATTATGTTTACACAATCATATACTGGCCAAGGCCAAATGTTGCTCCCTTTCCTATGTTTAGATACTGTCCGAGCAGTAAAAAAATTTGAAAGTCATCGAGGTTTCCGGAAAAGGTAGCCCTTCCGGTTACGCCGCTTAGCCTTGTCCCTCCGCAGTCTTCTTTCCATTTAGTCCAGGCAAAGCTGGATTCTAATGTCTCAATATCCTTGCTCTGCTCTGACAGCCACTTGAAATCATACCCCATCTCAACACCTTCATAATAGTAGGTAAGGGATGACACCCGCCGGAATAAGGCTCGCGCAAAGCAGGAAAAAGTTATTTCCCGCAAAGGACGCCCTTGTTGCATTAGCCGCATTGGGGTCAGAATCTCAATGGTAATTATGTCAGGAAGCTGTACGCAAGTCTTCTGCAGTTCCGCTGAAGAAAAGATAAAGATCCGGTCAGGATATGCTTGCCCACCATCTCCCATTACCAAATAACGGTTTCCGGCATAATCCACAGCTTCCGCTTTGGCAATAGAAAAACTATCTTGTGCGGTGAGGGTTAATGCCTTTAGAAAACATTCATGGTATTCAGTTGCAACCCCGAACAATGTGAGCCCTACTTCAACCGAAGTTCCTTTGGCTGCTTTTTCCGGCAAATCAGGAAAATGGAATGAGAATGGACAAGATGGTTTTTGATAGCGTTTGATTGCCAGAGGATCTGTTGCCAGTGACTGGGAAAAGATAAGGGGATAACAGCATTGCTGGTCGGCATGGCAGCCTTGGCAGCTAGATTGGCTGCAGCCAACACTCAGACGGAAAGAACGGTCGAAGGCAAATCTTAAGCCGTAGAAGTAATTTCTGTCAATATCCCTTCGCAGCTTCAGGGTGACTATAATGTGGGTAAAAGTAAAAGCCATTGTTGCCTAATAAAGATGATGCAAAGTAAAGGATTCGGAACCAAATGATAAAACAGATGCGCATATTGCTTCTTGACAATCAAGCACTTTTAACTAAGATTAATAACAATTTATGTTATAGGGAGACCCATGAAAAAAATTATCTGTCTTGTTCTCAGCGCTGGCTTGCTCACAGGCATTGCTACGGCACAAACTGGCGTCAAGCAGAAGAGATCAAAGGTTTATGAGTATGGCAGTGTAATTATCTCTCCCCCACCGGGCACACCTTCAGAACAGCCCCCGGCCGTTTTTGACCATTGGGTGCACAGGGCAAAGTACACCTGCAGACTATGCCATGCCGATATAGGTTTTGACATGAAACGTGGAACGACTGACATCAGGGCTGAGGACAACATGCGTGGATACATGTGTGGGACATGTCACGACGGCAAACGGAAGTATGAGGGGAAAATCATATTCGATTCTTGCTCCCGGGAAGGGACAAGTAATGAAGAAAGACAGTGCCATAGATGCCATCAAAAGGAAAAAGACCAGGTAAAAGCGGATGACTTCTTCCATTTTACGGAGAAACTGCCAAAAGAGAGGTTTGGCAATGGCATCGATTGGGAAAAAGCGGAAAACGAAGGCTACATCAAACCTATTGATTTCCTCGAAAATGTATCAATCAAAAGAGCACCCTTGGCTGTGCAAAAAGATTTTGCCCTGGAGGCCAAAGTGCCGGGCCTGCCAAACATTGTTTTCTCTCATAAAAAACATACTTTCTGGAACGGCTGTGAAGTCTGCCATCCAGAAGTTTTCGCAGGGATAAAAAAAGGCATGACCAAATATTCAATGGCTGACATAAATGAAGGCAAGTACTGTGGTATCTGTCACATTTCTGTGGCATTTCCATTACAAGACTGCCAACGTTGTCATAGCACCCCAGTCGGACAGTCATAAACTTAATAAAAAAACCCCGACTAAAAGACGAGGTAGGTTATGCCTTGAGCGCGGCAAGAAGCCGCGCTTATATTTTTAGATCAACTAAAACTTACTCTAGCAAAGCGACGTTTTCCCACCTGCAGGATAATCTCGCCTTCGCATTTTATAGCTATATTATCGTCTGTCATCTTCTCTCCGTTTACCTTCACTCCGCCCTGTTGAATGGATCTACGCCCTTCACTGTTGGATTTAACAAGACCCGCCTCTGCCAGGAGCTTTCCAGCAAGATATCTGCGCCAACAGCAGCAAGTTTAATCTCAGGCATCTCGTCAGGCGTCTGGTTGTCCCTGAAACGCTTGATAAAATTTTCCTCAGACTCTAAAGCCGACATATCACCATGGAAACGGGCCACCATCTCTCGCCCCAAGCGTTTTTTGGCATCCATGGGATGGATGTTGCCAGCTTTAACATCAGTCCGTAACTGTTTGAGTTCGGAAATAGTCATAGCACTTAGCAGCTCATAGTATCGGAGCATCAGCTCATCTGAAATGGACATGATCTTACCGAAAATTTCATCGGCTGGTTCATTGATGCCAATATAGTTACCAAGGGATTTGGACATTTTATTAACGCCATCCAATCCTTCCAGAAGCGGCATGGTAATGACTGTCTGAGGTAGCTGGCCCCACTCTCGCTGCAACTCGCGACCCACCAGCAAGTTGAATTTCTGGTCGGTTCCCCCCAACTCCACATCAGCATTCAGTGCAACGGAATCGTAGCCCTGAATGAGCGGGTACATGAACTCGTGGATGCTGATGGGCTGCTGATTGGAGAAGCGGTTATTGAAATCCTCCCGCTCTAGCATCCGGGCCACCGTGTATTTTGATGCAAGTCCGATCATATCCGAAGCAGATAGCTTAGCAAGCCATTCCGAATTAAAAACTACTTTGGTTTTTGCCGGGTCGAGAATCTTAAAGACCTGCTCTTTATATGTCTCGGCATTTTTGAGAACATCTTCCCGGGAAAGCACCCTGCGAGTCTCGGATTTACCGGTTGGATCACCGATCATGCCTGTAAAGTCGCCGATCAGAAAATATATCTCATGGCCCATCTGCTGAAACTGGCGCAGTTTATGGAGCAGAACGGTGTGCCCCAGATGTAAATCCGGGGCAGTGGGGTCAAAGCCTGCTTTTATTTTTAGAGGGACACCAGTCTTTAAGGATTTCTCAAGCTTATCAAGCAGTTCCTTTTCCAAGAGGATTTCGACAGCCCCACGTTTAATGATTTCCATTTGTTCTGCTACGGTCATAACACCTCCAAAAAAGCAGTTAACGCAACGTCTACATTATCTCAGCTTGCGCATGAAAGGGAGATTCGTTCTATTGAGGTGGCTTTTCCGGAAACTTCGTCAACTTCAATTGTCACGGCATTAATCCGGATATTCTTTTTTGCTACCTCGAATTTAGTCGGCAATTGGGTCAGGAATCTCTCTATTGCCTCTTCCTTGCGTACACCGATAACGGAGTCAAAAGCCCCGCACATGCCGGCATCAGTCATATAGGCAGTTCCCCCGGGCAGAATACGTTCATCCGACGTTTGAACGTGGGTATGGGTACCTATTACGGCACTGACACGGCCATCCAGATAAAAACCAAGGGCGGCTTTTTCAGAAGTTGCTTCAGCATGAAAATCAACGAAGATTATTGGTGTCTCCATCTTTAAGCGCGCTACCTCCCTGTCTGCCACCCTGAATGGGCAGTCAAGGTTGTTCATAAAAACGCGTCCCTCCAGATTCAGTACTGCTACCTTAACCCCTCCGGCGGTTCTTATGACTGCACTTCCCTGCCCTGGTGTTCCTTCAGGATAATTGGCAGGTCGAACAAGTTTCTCTTCCCGTTTGATAAAGTTCAGGGCATCCTTTTTATCCCAGATATGGTTGCCACTGGTAAGGAAGTGAATTCCACAACCAAAAAGCTCTCTGGCTGTTTCCTCGGTAATACCGAAACCACCGGCAGCATTTTCCCCATTGGCAATTACCAGATCCACCATATGGCGGTCAACCAATCGATGTAGCTCATAGGAAAGGGCCTGACGTCCCGGTTTACCAACCACATCACCGAGAAAAAGCAGTTTAACGGGCATATTCTGTAGCTCTTGTCTCTCTGATTACGTTTACTTTTATCTGACCAGGATAAGTCATTTCAGTCTCAATTTTCTTGGCTATATCTTTTGCAAGAATAAGAGATCTCTCATCGCTCACCTCTTCACTAGCCACCATTACTCTTATTTCGCGTCCAGCCTGAATGGCAAAGGAATTGGTTACGCCGCTGAAAGAAGTAGCGATCCTCTCCAAGTCGTCCAAACGCTTGACATATGTTTCCATCATCTCGCGACGGGCACCAGGACGTGCTCCGGAAAGTGCGTCAGCCGCCTGGACTAAAACTGCAAGCACGCTCGCTGGTTTTTCGTCCTCATGATGGGCCATTATGGCGTGAACGATTTTCGGGGACTCCCCGTATTTTTTTGCCAGATCTGCGCCTATAACAGCATGGGAACCTTCCACCTCATGGTCGACTGCCTTTCCAAGATCATGGAGTAGACCTGCCCTCTTTGCCTGCTTCACATTAATTCCCAACTCGGCAGGCCATTATCCCACACAGGAATGCAACCTCCAGGGAATGCTGGTAAACGTTTTGGCTGTAAGAGGTGCGATATTTGAGACGCCCGATCAACTTGAGAATTTCGGGGTGAATGCCATGCACGCCCAGGTCGAAGGCAGCCTGTTCTCCAGCTTCCTTCATCGCCAGTTCTACTTCTTCTTCTGCCTTGGCAACAACCTCTTCGATTCTTCCTGGGTGTATCCTGCCGTCGGCGATCAATTTCTCCAGAGAAAGCTTGGCTACTTCACGGCGCACCGGATTAAATCCAGATAAAATTACGGCTTCAGGAGTATCGTCAATAATCAGGTCGATGCCGGTAGCAGCTTCCAGCGCCCGGATGTTCCGACCTTCGCGGCCAATAATGCGGCCTTTCATTTCATCGGAAGGTAGCGCAACAACAGAAACAGTGCGTTCTGCCACATACTCACCTGCATAACGCTGAATGGCCAGTGCCATAATCTCTTTGGATTTCTTGTCAGCGGTCTCCTTTGCTTCCTCCTCAATTGCCTTGATACGCTTGGCAGCATCCAGCTTAGCCTCATTTTCCATGGATTCCATGAGAATTTTCTTGGCCTCAACCGCCGTCATACCCGAGATGTTCTCCAGTCTGGTCCGCTCCTCGCTGATCAGCTGATTCAGTTTCTCCTCTTTTTGTCCGAGCACTTGCTCTTTAGCAACCAAGGTCTGATCCCTCTTAATGAAATCAGCATCCCGTTGATCCAGGAGATTAACCTTTTTATCGATGTTTTCCTCTTTTAGTTGTAACCGTTTTTCTAATGCTTGAAGGTCGCGACGTTTGTCCTTTGTTTCCCTCTCAAAATCTGCTTTGGCCTGATACACCACATCCTTGGCCTGTAAGCTCGCCTCTTTAGTAATAGTTTCGGCCTGTCGCTTGGATTCTTCCACCATTTTTGCAGCCAGTTCCTCGGCTGAAGCAACTATGGCGTCAGAAGACTTTTTCCTCAGAATGTTACCGATAAAGAAACCCACGGCAGCAGCAATTAACGCTAATAAAATTGTTATCATATCTATTTTCAATGCAGTTTACCTCCCGTCTATATGTTCAAATCAAGGACAAATCGTCCTTGTCTCGGTGATAACTACATCAATGGCCACATCATGAGGTTCACCTATAATTTCATTTAACAGCTGGAAATCATAGCTGAAACCAATGAGCTTTCCGGTTCCCTCTAGTAAATGCAGTGCCTTATCATAGTAACCCTTGCCGTATCCAATCCTGCTCCCTTTTAGATCGAATGCAACACCTGGAATCACTATTATATCAATATCTTCAGGTGCGCAAATTGGACATGTCTTTACCGGTTCGTCAATACCAAAAGTGCCCCTGGACAGATCATCCGAAGAACGAAACTGCCTGAAGATCAACCTGTCGCCATCGACAACAGGGTAAAATACTCTTTTCCCCATCGAGATTGCGTGACGCCTCAATTCAGCCGTATCTACCTCGTTATGAATAGGGGCATAAAGAACCAAACTTTCTGTACAGCAATATTCATCAGACTGTAGGAAAGACTTCTGCACCTGCAGACTACGGCTTTCTACCTCCGCAGGGGAAAGCGCTCGGCGTTTTGTCAGCATATACTGACGTATGGAGTTTTTAGGCAAATGGGCCTCCCGATCACAGCCGAAGCAAACAGATTTCTGGGTAGGCCATGAAAAGGGGGTTCTCAGGAGGGAGAATGGGAGGGAAACATCAGGCTAGACAGGACTGTCAGGTGTAGTCGCCTTGCTACTTTTTTGTATTATAAGGCGACCATTAGACCTTTTGGACATATAAACCATATGTTTTTACAGCTACCTATCAGAAGAAACGAGGCAGCTTCCAAAACCTTGCCCCGAAAAATCGGCTATTCACCGAACCCTAACATCCCAAACCACTATATAAAAAAATCTCCCTTGAGAGACCTTAAACCCTAGTATCAACCAGTTGCATCAAACGAAAGATCCTCTCGTTTTCCAAGTTGCTGCTCAACTTTATTTTCTTCTCAAGAGCCAAGTAATCTTCAGCAATATTCATCAAAGTTAAAATGGCTGCTAATTCTTTATCACCCGTCTTGCCTGTGTCCTCAACTTCAGCCAACCGGCGATTGACGAAGAACTCTATGTCTCTGACAGTGTCACCGTCGGCAGTGGTCCGAACGTTTATTTCGCGGTCCAAAACCTTGATACGGTGCGATTTGCAGTTCAAGTGATTTACACCTTTTGGAGCTTGCTTAAAATAACATCTACACGGTCTCTTACCTTGCTGCCGACCTGCTGCAATCTGTTATTTTCCTCTCTCAACAACTCATTTTCATCAGTTAAGGATTGGTATAACTCCAATAGTCGTTCTACTTTTTTTTCCAATTCATCGAAAAGCAGATTATCCATAAAAAACACCTTTTCAGCCGGAAATTTTAAATAATTACACACCAAAAGTCAAGGTGATTATAGTGTTAGGTTAAAAAATGGCTTCCACAAAGTCTTCTGGATTGAACTCCCGGAGGTCTTCAATACCTTCACCAACACCTATAAAACGAACAGGGATTGCAAACTCGTCGCTGACGGCCACCACTATGCCCCCTTTGGCTGTCCCATCAAGCTTGGTCAGGATGAGACCTGTGACATGTGCTGCTTCTTTAAAAAGTCTAGCTTGAGAAACTGCATTTTGGCCGGTGGCAGCATCGAGTACCAGCAAGGTTTCGTGTGGCGCCCCCGGAATCTCGCGCTCAATGACACGTCTGATCTTTTTCATCTCTTCCATCAGATTAACCTTTGTGTGCAGCCGCCCCGCTGTATCAATGAGAAGAACGTCACAGCTCCTGGCAATGGCAGCCTTGCATGCATCAAAGGCAACTGCCGATGGATCGGCGCCCTCTTTATGACGGACCACATCAGCTTCAACCCTTTCGCCCCATATTTGGAGCTGTTCGGCCGCCGCCGCGCGAAAAGTATCTCCAGCAGCCAATAACACTTTCTTACCGGCGGCTCTGTATTTTGCCGCCAGCTTGCCTATTGTGGTAGTTTTGCCAACCCCGTTAACACCGATCACCAGGATAACGAAAGGCTTAGCTGATGTTATGTCAAGGTCAATTTTTCCAGGCAGCAGACGAGCTGCGATCTCTTGTTTCAAGGCAACCTTTAAAGCTTCCCCATCCTGCAACTCATTTCTCTTTAATCGCTGCTCCAGTATTCTTATCAATTCTATAGTTGTCTTAACACCTATATCCGCGGTAATAAGAATCTCTTCAAGCTCTTCGAGTGTGCCTGCGTCTATCTGTTTTTTACCCAACAATAGTTCATCAATCCTACCAACAATATTCTCGTGGGTTTTAGAAAGACCCTGCTTTAAACGGTTAAAAAAGCCGATCTTATCAGCAGGCGCTACCTCTTCAATAACGGTCTCATTATTTTCGTCAACAGTTTTTGATGCATCTGCTGTGAATTTATCCAGAAATCCCTTGAAGAATCCTTTTTTTTCCTCTGCCATCTAGTAGACCTCCTTCATAAGAACATGGATAGTCTTTGCAAATTGTCTTACTGCCCGACTTTCCTGGGCTTCACTGCCCAAGGTCATGACCAGTGAATAATCAGTTCCCACCACACCGACTATAATTTTCCCAGTCACAGTTTTTATGATCACGTGTTTCAGCTCTCCGAAAACCGGGAAGCTGACGAGTATATTTTTTAACTGGCTGATTATTATCCCTTTATGGGCAGCAGTGACCTTCAACTCGTAGATATCGGTCAGTGAATATTGTTCTACAGCTTCACCTTCCCAATCTGCAATAATAGCTCCGATGGCTCCTGGCGTGCTTTCAACCAATTCCCTCAAAATGGCTTTGAATGGCAATTCCTACTCCTAACCAGTACATTGGACAAGGACGATCCATGACTTTGAAATTCAATTGAGCTTTACCGAAACAAGTTTTGATACGCCTGGTTCTTCCATGGTAACGCCGTACAGGGTATCAACAACGGCCATTGTTGTTTTATTGTGAGTTATAATAATAAACTGCGAAAAAGTACTCATCTCTCTAACCATCTCATTGAAACGGCCAATGTTGGCATCATCCAGTGGTGCATCCACCTCATCCAAGAGACAAAATGGGGTCGGCTTGATCAGGAATAGCGAGAAAATAAGTGCAACCGCGCTTAAAGCTTTTTCTCCTCCCGATAGCAGCGTCACATTTTGCAGTTTTTTACCAGGGGGTTGCACAATTATCTCCAACCCACTCTCCAGAAGATCATCCTCATTCGTCAACTTGAGCTCAGCGCGCCCACCGCAGAAAAGGCGAGGAAAGACCTCCTGGAACTTTTCGTTTACCAAGTGAAATGTCTCCAAAAATCTCTTGCGGGTGGTTTTATTGATCCTTTGTATTGCCTTCTGTAATGAGCGTAGGGATTCTTCCAGATCCTCTTTTTGCTCATCCAGGAAAAGAAAACGTTTTTCCAAATCCTGATACTCTTCAATAGCTGTAAGATTTACATCACCCATCTCATCAATGACCTTTTGAAGCTCATTCTGGCGAGCAACCTTTTCCTCCCCATATTCCATATCCTCATACTTGGGCAGTATTTCGGCAAGGATAAGACGATACCGGTCCAACACCTGGGTTTCCAACTGGCTTAATTGCATTGAAATCTGTGCGACAAGTAGTGTCTTGGCGGATATCAATTCCTTTGCCACAGTCATTTGATCACGCAATTGCTTCAGCCTTACTTCATCTTCCTTGTGAGCATTTATTTCAGCCTCGTACTCTTCCTTTAGTTTACCGAAAGAATTGTCCAAAGAGGCTTGTTTTTGTACCTGCGCCTTCAACGCCTCCCCACTCTGACTTATCGCCGACAGCAGTCTTTCCCGCTCAGAGATGGATTTATCAGCTTCTGCGACATGCCCGCTAATCTGCTGCTTTAACCCTGCGATTAGTCCTTCCAGGCGGGTGATACCCTGGGAAGTGCCATCACTCTTTTCTTTAAGAGCGGCAACTTTAACCTTAATGGCAGTAACAAACTCCCTGGCATTGAGTGTGCTCTCTTTTCGAATTTCAGAAGATTGTTGTAGTTCTGCCAACGTGTGTTCAAGTTTCGACTTTTGCTCTTCTCCCAAAATGATCGCGGATTTTAAACCAGAAAGCTCTGTTAGTAGCAGCAGCTTTTCTTCGAGAAGTTGTTCATTTTCCATACTGCTGATGGCAGCCCTTTCTTCTACTCTTTCCACCTCTTCCCGAGCTCGCGTCGCATCTTTCTCAGAATTAAGCAGCTCAATATCTGCCTGATGCAATTGCTGCCTTAAATCGCGCATGCCCTCTTCGAGCGAAAAGAACTCTTCTTTCAGCAGGGTTCGCTTTTCTTCCTGAGCATGAATGTCCTCTGAAAGAATACTAGCAGCTTGCGAAAGGTCCTTGATCTCTCGCTTCTTATGAATCAGGCCTTGATGTGCAGCCTCCGAAGACCCACCATTGACAATACAACCTGAATGAACCAGATCACCCTGCAAGGTGACAAACATCATATGTGGGGACTGCTTGCCAAGAACAAGTGCTTGATGGAGGGTGTCAACAACGTAGACGCCGGCCAATAAAGGTTTCACGTACTCCCTAAATTCCGTATTGATAGTTACGTTTTCAAGTAGATATACTGCTTCGACTACTGGCTGTTGCTTTTGCTCTTGGAATTTTTTTTGCAATACAAAGCTGCATCTACCTCCTGAGGTTTCCTTCAGGTGGTTAACAGCACTCAATACTTCATCATCATCGTCGCAAACAAGCCATTGGAGCCGTTCCCCCAGGGCAATCTCGACAACTGTCTCAAATTTCTCACTGGTCTCAACCATATCGGCTACCATGCCTCGAAATCGGCTCTTGTATCTTTCGCTTGAAAGAAGAGTTCGTATTCCCTGGCCGTAACCGGCAAACTGTGCCTCCAGCTCTTGTAGCGACTTGAGGCGAGACGACTTTGACGTCAGCTCGGTTCGCTTGTCATGAAGAGCCGATTCAGCGACCGTTAAGCACAACTTCAATTCGGCTTCTCGCTGGACGAGACTGTTCATCTCAGCAGTGCGCTGCCTTTTTGTTTCGGCAATAGTTTTGCAATTTACTTCAAGCTTCAAAACTTCCTGTGCAGCTTCTTCCTTTTTTTCCTGCAGTTTAATAAACTCCCGCTGGTTTCGCTCAAACTTTTCCGTGAGTAATTCCAATCTTTTTTCGGTGCTAGACTGTTTATTATGCAACAGGGTATTAGCAGATAGGAACTGGAACAACTCATTTCGTGCTGTGTCTATTTTTGCAGAGGCAACCCGCTCTATCTGGAAGGATTCCTCCAGGTGCCGTTCCTTCTCCACAAGCTGATGCTCTTCTTCCTGCAGCTCACTCGTCAAAGCAGCTCGGAGCGCAAGCAAGGCCACAAGTTCCGTTTGCGCCTCGCGGTAACGACGATCACAACTTTCCTGCTCTTGATGGGAACGCTCAACCGAACGCTCCAGGTTCTGCAGCTCTTTCTTATGAAACTCCTGCCTGTTTTCGCTACCAAGGATCTCTGCCTTAAGGCTATATATTTCCTCCTGAGCTTTGCGGATAACGTCCTCTCTTTCAACAAGGACCAACCGTCTATGCTCAAAGGAGAGTTCACCCCTCTCCTGCCCTGCGATCTGCACGGCAAGGGTGTCGGCAAGTTCAGCTAGCTGGTTATCGAAGCTGACTTTTTCTTTCTCCATTGAAGAATATTTGTTTACAGAAAAAAGAAGCTCAATTTCCTTAAGCTCCTCTCTGCACTCTCTGAATTTTTCAGCCTTCTTTGCCTGACGCTGCAATCCGCCGAGCTGCCGTTTGATTTCTGTGATTATATCAGTGATTCTGGTTAGATTTTGTCTGGTAAGTTCAATCTTTTTCAGTGCAACCTGTTTGCGCGCCTTGAATTTTGTTACGCCAGCTGCTTCTTCAATCAATGCGCGGCGATCTTCCGGCTTGGAATGGAGAATCATGCCAATTTTGCCCTGCTCGATTATTGAGTAAGCTCTGGCACCTACTCCCGTATCCATGAAGAGTTCTGCAATATCCAGTAGTCTGCACTGGGATTTGTTGAGTAGATATTCGCTCTCCCCGTCACGATAGAGACGCCTTGTGACCTGGATCTCACTATAGTTGAGATACCTAGCCGGAACACGACCATCTTCTGTGGAAAAAACCAAAGACACTTCTGCCATGCCAAGGGGCCTTCGGCTTTCACTGCCACCAAAGATAATATCTTCCATCTGCTTTCCACGCAGATTTTTGGCAGATTGTTCGCCCATAACCCAGCGTATGGCGTCAACCACGTTGGACTTACCGCAGCCATTGGGGCCGACTATCCCTGTTATGCCTTGCTGGAAATCGAGGGAGACTTTATCATGGAAGGATTTGAAGCCGACTATGTCTACACGCTTAATTTTCATAAGTATTGGATACTAGCAGAGAGTCTCTTTTATTGTAAAGGCAAAGATATTGTCAAGTTTGTACATCAATGGGCCAAAGACACAGATAAAATAAAAAAAAAGGCACAGTTTCCTGTGCCTTTCATGATTATTTACCGAACAGTTCTAGTCAGCTTTTGCTTCGCAAACTACAGCAGACGCATCAGCATCCGGCTTTGGTTCTACCTCACCGGATATAGGCTGCTCAGTTTCTGCTGTGCCCTCGACCTCTTCTGCGACAACCGAAGCCGCAGCTTTGGATGCAACTTTAGGAGCAACTTTCTTTGGTGCTTTTTTCTTGGCTTTTGGCGCTTCAATTACTTCCTCAACCAGTTCGATGACTGATAGTGGTGCATTGTCACCAGGACGGATGCCAAGCTTAATGATCCGGGTGTAGCCACCTGGTCGCTCTGCATAGCGAGGAGCAATTGTAGTGAACAATTTCGTCACTACTTTTTTGTCACGGATATAAGAGGCCGCCTGCCGCATGGCGTGCAGATCGCCTTTTTTACCCAAAGTAATCATTTTTTCGGCTATGGAACGAAGTTCCTTGGCCTTTGCATCGGTCGTAGTGATTCTTTCGTGATCGAGGAATGATGTAACCATGTTTCTAAACATGGCAATCCTGTGGCTCGTGGTTCTTCCCAATCTTCTTCCAGCATTATTATGACGCATGACTGCATATTCCTTTCTAGTTCAAGCCTTGCGAATTATTCTTCTTCCTTCTGCTCACCCCTGAGCCTGCGCATTATTTCAGGATCGGGAAAGTTTTCCAGTTTCATTCCAAGAGTAAGTCCCATGTCAACAAGTATATCCTTGATCTCATTCAGGGATTTCCTGCCGAAGTTTTGGGTTTTAAGCATTTCTGCTTCGCTCCGCGAAACTAGTTCACCGATAAGTTTTATACCAGCGTTCTTGAGACAGTTGGCCGATCTAACCGATAGTTCTAGCTCATCTACAGAACGATAGAGATTCTCATTGAACCGTTCACGTTCCTCGACTGGCTCAACTTCTTCAGCAGGCTCAATCTCTTCATCAAAGTTAATAAAGATGGTCAGCTGGTCTTTAAGAATTTTAGATGCATATGCAATGGCATCCTGCGGTTTCACACTGCCATCCGTCCAGACTTCTAAAGTAAGTTTGTCATAGTCTGTGATTTGCCCAACACGCGCATTGGTAACGGAGTAGTTCACCTTTGTTAAAGGGGAAAAAATGGAGTCAATTGGAATAGTGCCAACGGAGGCTTTTTCGTCACGGTTACGGTCAGCAGGAACGTATCCCTTCCCTAGCTTGACGACCAATTCCATTTCAAGGTTTGCATCTTTTGAGCATGTGGCAATGTGATGATTCGGATTAAGTATCTCTATATTGGGGTCAGTTATAATGTCGCCAGCCTTGACAATACCTTCGCCTTTTTGAGATATTCTTACGACTCTGGACTCATGACCATGCATTTTGAATCTGACACCCTTCAGGTTCAGAATGATGTCAGTGGCATCCTCGGTTACACCCGGAATGGCTGAGAATTCGTGTAAAACACCTTTTGCCTTTACCGAAGTAATGGCAGCACCTTGCAGAGAAGAAAGAAGTACCCTGCGCAGGGAGTTTCCGAGGGTAGTGCCGAAACCCCTTTCAAAAGGCTCAGCGTAAAACTTTCCATATGTATTCGTAAGCGACTCAGTCTCAACCTGGAGCTTTTTAGGCTTAATCAGGTCGCGCCAGTTTTTATACATGTAATTCCTCCCTATATCGGGGTCTTTGTAGCTTTTACTTGGAGTAGAGCTCTACGATAAGTTGCTCTTGGATTGGCATAGTAATATCTTCACGTACAGGAAGCGTTTTTACTGCGCCTTTGAAAGCTCCTTTATCAAGCTCAAGCCACTGTGGAATTCCACGCCGCACTACAGCCTCAAGAGACTCGTTTATAGCAGTGACCTTCCGGCTTTTTTCTCTAAGCTCAACAACATCCCCAGCTTTGACCTGAATAGAAGGAATGGTAACCTTTTTCCCGTTTAAATAAAAGTGGCCGTGACTTACCAGCTGACGAGCTTCAATTCTTGAAGCGGCAAAGCCAAGTCGGTATACAACATTGTCAAGGCGTCTTTCGAGAAGGAACAGCAGGTTCTCGCCTGTAACACCTTTCAAACGGTCAGCTCTCTCGAAATAACCGCGGAACTGGTTTTCAAGGATGCCGTAGATACGTCTGACCTTCTGTTTTTCACGCAGCTGAACACCGTAATCAGAAGTTTTTATGCGACCCTGACCATGCTGTCCCGGGGGATAATTTCTTCTCTTAATGGCACACTTATCCGTGTAGCAACGCTCGCCTTTAAGAAACAGTTCCGTATTTTCCCTTCTGCACAGCCTGCATGAGGGCCCTGTATACCTAGCCAATGAAGACCTCCTTGATCCTAACTGTAGTTCGTAACTTTAGAGTCCGGAAAGTTCCGGTCTAGACTCTTCTTCTCTTTGGGGGACGGCAACCGTTGTGCGGAATCGGCGTCACGTCGCTGATGAAGCTAATGGCGAAACCGGCAGCCTGTAAAGCCCGCAGAGCGGATTCGCGGCCTGAACCAGGACCCTTCACATAGACCTCGACGGTCCGCATACCATGTTCCTGGGCCTTTTTAGCGCGTCTTCGGCAGCGATCTGTGCTGCGAAGGGGGTGCTCTTACGGAGCCCTTTGAACCCTTTGCACCAGAAGTTGACCAAGCAGATACATTACCGACCGGATCGGTGATTGTAATCATGGTATTGTTGAACGTAGCCTGAATGTGGGCAACGCCGTTGGGTATATTTTTTTTCTCTTTTTCTTCTTAACGACTTTTTTAGCTGGGCTTGCCATTATTCCTCCAAGAATTGCATTATTTCTTCTTGCCAGCGACCGTACGAGCAGGCCCTTTCCTGGTGCGTGCATTGGTCTTGGTGCGCTGCCACGGACCGGAAGACCTTTCCTGTGACGAAGGCCACGATAACAACCAAGATCCATGAGACGCTTTAATATTCATAGAAATATCGCGTCTGAGGTCACCTTCAACCTTGACACTTTTATCGATGTTTTCCCTGATCTTGGCAACTTCGGACTCCGTCAAGTTGTCACTGCGGGTATTAGCGTCGATACCTGCTTGAGCAAGAATCTTTTGTGAGGTTGATCGACCGATACCGTAGATGTAGGTCAAAGCAATCTCGATTCGTTTATTCCTTGGTAGATCTATTCCAGCGATACGTGCCAATGCCCGTCCCTCCTATTCGTTACTTTTAGACCTATCCTTGCCGCTGTGAATGCTTGGGAATATCGCAGATAACCCGCACAATACCCTTGCGCTTGACTAATTTTGCATTTTTCACAGATTTTCTTAACTGATGCCCGAACCTTCATGACAATTCCCTTTAATACTTTTGCTGTTATATCATTGTGAGTATATTCACGGACCGTTGTCGGTAATTGCCACAGTGTGTTCGAAGTGAGCCGAAAGTCCGCCGTCGCAGGTAACCGCCGTCCAGCCGTCCTCCAGCACTTTGACGTCAAACTTTCTCGTTGATCATCGGCTCGATGGCCAAAACCATGCCGGGTTTAAGTCTAAGGCCCTTGCCGGAGATCCAAAATTCGGGATCTGTGGCCCTTCATGCAGCTTCCTCCCGATGCCGTGCCCGACGAAATCCCTAACCACCGAAAAGCCGCGCGCTTCGACATAGGCTTGTACCGCGTGAGAGATGTCGGAGAGCCGGTGCCTGGTGTCGGCCTGCATTCATGGCGCGGTAGAGCGATTCTTCGGTCACCTTGATAAGCCTGGCAGCGCCTCGATCGACTTCACCAACCGGAACCGTAATGGCCGAGTCACCATAGAAAGCCGTAGACCACGCCGAAATCGAGACTCACAATATCGCCGGAAACCAGCGCTTCGCTGCGTGGCAAGCCGTGGACCACCTGCTCGTTCACCGAGCAGCAAAGCGAAAGGGGAAGCCGCTATAACCCTTAAAGGCTGGCTTCGCCTTCCTCTTCAGCGTTTCCCTCTCGGCATATCTTCGAGCTCGACAGTGGTAACACCGGGCGTCACCGACTCCCTTAGGCGGCGAGTATCTCGGCGACCATCCTGCCGGGGACCCCATCTTCTCGATCTCGTGCGGTGATTTAAGAATAATCACCTGTAGTCGTCGCAAAGCAGATGCGATCTTTCGCTGAATTTCCTCAATGGAACCGAGCCCCTCAACCGAGCGGAGCAGGATTCCTGCTGATAGTAATTGATCAGGGGCGAGGTCTGCTCCTCGTAGACAGCGAGCCTTTTCAGCATGGTGCCTTCGCGGTCGTCATCTCGCTGGAAAAGTTCCCCGCCGCATGCATCGCAAGATTCCGGAAACCTTGGAGGGGCAAACGAGATATGGTAGCCTTTACCGCAGTTACGGCAGGTTCGTCTGCCGGTGATCCTTACCAGCAGCTCCTCTTTGTCGACGACAAGTGACACTACATGATCGATCGACTTGCCTAATTCCTGGAAAACACTGCGTAATGCGTCAGCCTGAGCCACGGTCCGCGGAAAGCCATCCAGGATAAAGCCCTCAGCACAGTCCACACAGACAAGACGTTCCCGAACGATACCAACAACAACTTCATCCGGCACCAATGCCCCAGAATCCATAAAAGATTTGGCTTTGACTCCCATCGGGGTCAAATCTTTAACAGCTGTCCGCAAGATATCACCAGTAGAAACTTGGGGGACCTGGTACTTCTTTACAAGTAGTTTTGCCTGCGTACCCTTGCCTGCACCTGGAGGACCCAAAAGCACTAAATTCATCGAGATATTCCTATACAAGCACTTAATGCCGACCCTTAATTTTCACACCTTTCATAAACCCTTCATAACTCCGGGTAATGAGGTGTGATTCGATCTGGGCAACGGTGTCCATACCGACACCAACCGCAATCAGCAAGCGCCGTACCGCCAAAATAAAAGGGCAAGTTAAATTTCCCGATCAGAATCGAAGGCAGCACACACACCACAGAGATATATATCGCACCGGCAAAAGTAAGCCTGGTGAGTACCGTATCGAAAAATCAGAAGTTTCTTTGCCTGGCCGGATCCCAGGGATATATCCACCCTGCTTTTTAACATTTTCAGCGACATCAACCGGGTTAAAAGTCACAGCCGTGTAGAAGTAACAAAAAAAGACGATAAATGCAACAAAAAAAATATTATATATCCAATTCCCGGGAGACAGGCTCTTAGAAGCATCCTGAACCCAGGGGATATCGATGAAATTCCACTGTAGCCGGGAACATAATAATAGATGAGGCAAAAATCGGCGGGATTACGCCGGCCATATTAACCTTTAATGGCAGATGCGAAGTTTGTGCATCCGTATGTTTTCAAGCCCAACAACCCGCTTTGCATAATGTATCGGTAATCTGCGCTGACCACGTTCCACAAAAACTACTGCAGCGATCACTAGAAACATCAACGGCAATACAAAAATTAAAGCAAAGAAAGAAATTTCCCCGGTCTTTAAAAGCCTAAAACTGTTTAATATTGCAGTGGGGATTCGTGCGACAATGCCCGCAAAGATAATAAGAGATATGCCGTTGCCAATGCCCTTTTCGGACATTTGCTCACCAAGCCACATAATGAAAGCGGTTCCTGCAGTCAACGTGATTACAGTCATTACCCTAAAGCCCCATCCTGGAGAAGGAACAACCAATTCGCCAGCCGGGCCTCTCATACTTTCAAGACCGATACTGATCCCTAAGGCCTGAACCACACTCAGAACAATCGTCCCATAGCGGGTATACTGTATGATCTTTTTCCGCCCGGCTTCACCTTCTTTAGAAAGTTTCTCAATGGCAGGAACGACAACCGTCAGAAGCTGGAAAATAATCGATGAGGAGATATATGGCATAATGCCGAGTGCAAAAACGGTCAAGTTTCTCTAAAGCCCCACCAGAAAACATATCGAAAAGGCCTAGAAGTGTGCCTTGAGCCTGCTTAAAGAAGTGCGCCAGGGCTTGACTGTCGATACCAGGGGTTGGTATATGACATCCGACTCGATACACTGCGAGCATCGCCAAGGAAAACAGGACTCTTTTTTTCAGCTCAGGAATCTTAAATATATTCTGGAAGGCTTCAAACAAGGTTATATCTCCTCGGCGGTTCCACCAACAGAAGTTATTTTTTCCCGTGCAGTCGCACTGAATTTATGAGCCTTAACCGTAAGAGCTTTGGTGAGTTCACCCGTAGCAAGTACTTTTATCCCATCGCATAAATCTTTGACCAGACCGCTTTTTTGCATTGCTTCTATATCTACGCAGCTACCAGCTTCAAATACATCTAGCTGGGACAGATTTACCACTGCATACTCTTTCTTTGATAAGGGTCTAAAACCACGTTTTGGCAGACGACGATGCATAGGCATCTGGCCACCCTCAAAACCAGCTTTTATACTCCCACCACTTCGGGCTTTTTGCCCTTTATGGCCTTTAGTCGCGGTTTTACCGTGGCCTGAACCAGTTCCGCGGCCAATTCTTTTTCTATTTTTTGTAGCCCCTGCTGCTGGCTTAATACTATTCAATTCCATATGACACCTCAAGAGGATTACTCTTCTACTTTTAGCAAATGGTTGACTTTATAGATCATACCTCTAATCTCAGGAGTATCTTTTAAAGTGACCGTCTTTTGCCGCTTGGTCAACCCTAGACCGTTTAGAACAGCTTTGATGCTAGTTGGTTTTCCTATGTGACTTCTTATTAAGGTAACTTTTACGTCTGCAGACATGTCTTGCACTCCTTAAACATAATGACTACTGTTCAGCCAAACCCCTTCTCATCATCAGCTCTTCTGGTGTCTTAAGCTTCATCAAACCAGCAAATGCAGCTTTGACTACATTGTGCGGATTATTGGAACCCAAGCATTTAGCTAGTATATTATGAACCCCAGCTGATTCAAAAACGGCCCTTGCTGCGCCGCCGGCTATAACACCGGTACCGGCTGATGCAGGCATCATCAATACTTTGCCAGCCCCAAAATGACCTAAAATCTCAAAAGGTATAGTCTGCCCCTCAACAATAGGAACTTTAATAAGATTCTTTTTTGCCTGTTCTACACCTTTTCGAATTGCTTCAGGCACCTCATTGGCTTTGCCAAGGCCATAGCCTACATATCCGTTTCCGTCACCTACGACAACTAGTGCAGAAAAACTAAAACGCCTGCCGCCCTTCACTACTTTGGCAACACGGCTGATGTGCACTACTCTGTCTGCAAGATTTATTTCATTTAGGTTGATCTTAAGCAATTAAAACCTCCTTACACGTCCTTTAAAAGGATAGACCGTTTTCACGAGCAGCTTCTGCAAGCGCTTTAATTCTACCATGATAGAGAAAACCGTTACGGTCAAAAACCACCGTGGTTACGTCTTTAGCTAAAGCCTGCTTAGCAATCGCTGCTCCAACTTTCTGTGCAGCTTCTACGTTACCAGTATAATCCAGACCTGAGCTCACTTCATCCAATAGAGTGGAAGCTGCAGCAACAGTCAGGCCGTCCGTATCATTAATCAACTGAGCGTAAATGTGCTTGGCAGATTTAAACACGTTAAGCCTTGGGCGCTCTGCAGTACCTTTAATTTTTTTTCTGACCCGCACCTGACGTTTAAGACGAGATGCTTTTTTCTGGATAGAGAACTCAATGTCCTTCTCCTTCTATTTTAGCTTAAGCTATTTTTTACCGGTTTTGCCGGCTTTTCTCAAGATTGTCTCGCTGGCATATTTAACACCTTTACCCTTATATGGCTCAGGTCCACGGAAAGCCCGGATTTTGGCAGCTGTTTGGCCAACAAGTTCTTTATCCGTACCTTTTACTAGTAGCTTTGTCATCTTATCAACTTCAACATTTATCCCTTTGGGCAACTGGAAGTTTATCGGATGAGAATAGCCAAGACTCAGGTTAAGTACTTCGCCTTTTAGTTCTGCCCTATAGCCCACGCCGTTAATTTCCAAGGCAGTTTCAAAACCTTTCGTTACACCGGTAACCATGTTGCTAATCAGAGTACGGGTAAGACCGTGTGCTGAACGTGATTTAATGCCATCATTGTCCCTGGCAACAAGAATTGTGGTTCCTGTAATTTCCAGGGAAACACCAGACATAATTGCGCGGGAGAGAGTGCCTTTCGGACCAGCAACCTGCAGGTTTGAGTCTGTATAGGATATTTTTACTCCCGTTGGTATTTCGATGGGAAGTTTTCCAATTCTAGACATACTTTAATGCTCCTTTAATACTACCAGACTGTGCAGATAAGCTCTCCGCCAACACCAAATTCACGAGCAGTCTTATCGGATAATAATGCCTTTTGAGGTCGAAAGTACTGCAACACCAAGTCCATTCTTGACTTTAGGGATCCCGTTGCTGTCAACATACACTCTTCCACCAGGCTTACTAATACGCTTGATCTCGTTGATGACATGATCTTTTTCATCAATATATTTGAGATAAACACGCAAAACACCCTGCTTGTTATCTGCAATAACCTTATAGTTTTTGATAAACCCCTCGTTCCTAAAAAGACTGGCTAGGCTAACCTTTAGGTTCGATGATGGGATATCAACTTTTTGATGCTTTGCCATACCAGCATTTCTGATTCTTGTTAGCATATCGGCAATCGGATCAGTCATCGACATTGAATCTACTCCTCTTTCCTTTTAACTTTAAATACTACCAGCTTGATTTGATCACCCCGGGGATTTGACCAGAAGAGGCAAGCTTTCTTAAGCAAATCCTGCACATGTCAAATTTTCTATAGTAGGCTCTAGAACGTCCGCACAAAGGGCAACGGCTGTACTGCACGTACCTTGAATTTACTTCCTCTTTGCGCTTTAATAATCATCGATGTTTTTGCCACTGGTTCCTCCGAACTGGTCTTTTAATTCCTGAAGGGCATGCCCATAAGCTTAAGCAGGGCTTTTCCCTCTTCGTCATTTTTTGCAGATGTAACAATAGTTATATTCAGACCCTTGATTTTATCGATTTCATCATAATCGATCTCAGGGAAAATAAGTTGTTCCTTTACGCCAAGTGAGTAATTGCCTTTGCCGTCGAAAGCTTTACCCGATACGCCCTTGAAATCTCGTACCCGAGGAAGAGACACATTGATTAAGCGGTCCAGGAATTCATACATCTTGTCTTTCCGAAGAGTAACCGCGCATCCAATAGGCATTCCCTGACGAAGCTTAAATCCAGCGATGGATTTTTTTGCCTTCGTTATTACAGGTTTTTGCCCAGCAATCAAAGATAATTCGGCCGCAGCTGAATCCAGAATTTTAACGTTCTGAATGGCCTCACCAAGTCCCATATTAAGAACAACCTTCTCTAATCTAGGAACTTCCATAACGTTCCTGTAATTAAAGTCTTTCATCAATTGCGGAACCAATCTCTTTATTATAAAGCTCGCTCAGCCTTGTCATTCAATCCTCCAAACTATTTGTCAAATGCTTCGCCACATTTTACACAAGTACGAACTTTTTTGCCGTCTTCTAAGGTATTGATCTTCGTACGCACCGGCTTGCTGCACTTGCCGCAATATATCATAATATTCGAGATATGAACTGCCGCTTCCTTCTCAACGATGGAACCAGATTCACTTCCGCGAGGTTTGGTATGACGTTTGGTTAAATTTATTCCTTCAACTAGTACGCCGTCTTTTTTCGGAAGAATTTGCAAGACCTTGCCGGTTTTAGCTTTATCCTTACCAGTGATTACGACGACAGTGTCACTCTTCTTTACATGCAGTTTTTTGCCCAGCATCATTTATCTCCAAAGTAAAAATTAAAGTACTTCAGGGGCCAAAGAAATAATTTTCATGAACTTTCTTTGCTCTGAGTTCCCTGGCAACAGGGCCAAAGATACGAGTACCCACCGGTTCTTTCTGATTGTTAATAACTACACCAGAGTTTCCGTCAAAGCGAATGTATGAGCCGTCAGGACGACCCTATTTCTTTTGCTGTTCTGACAACGACCGCTTTCACAACATCCCCTTTTTTCACTTTCGAATTAGGGATAGCTTCTTTAACCGAAGCTACAATGATATCACCTATACCTGCGTATTTCCGTTTGGAACCGCCAAGCACTTTTATGCAAAATAGTTTTTTCGCACCCGAATTATCAGCAACATCAAGTATGGTCTGCATCTGTATCATTAGTTACTCCTACTAAGCGTATCCGCTTCAATGATCTGTCTGACTTTCCAGCGTTTATCCTTACTCAGCGGGCGAGTATTCAGCAATGATGACTCTATCGCCTGTTTTGCAGCTGTTTCGATATCATGGGCCTTGTATTTCGCAGATCTTTTTATATATTTGTTATAAACCTGTGCTTAACAAGACGATCAACCTTAACTACGACAGTTTTGTCCATCTTATCGCTTACAACTACACCAATTTGAGTTTTTCTATTGCCACGTTCACTCATATTGTCCTCCCCCTAGCCCCTTTTCTCGCGGAGTATGGTTTTAACCCTTGCAATTTCTTTCTCGAACGAGCCGGTTTTGACGTATTTTCCAGGCGACCGGTATGAAGCTGAAACTTCAGGTTAAAAAGCTCCTTAGTTAAATCGGCTGTCCTTCGATCGGAGTTCGTCGACAGCTGAATTTGTCTAAATCATTAGCCTTCATGAGGTCTTCCCTTGATGTAAATTTAGTGGGAATAGGAAGTTTATGGGCCGCAAGCCTGAGTGCTTCGCGGGCAACTTCTTCGGTAACACCCTCCATTTCGTAAAGCATTCTACCGGGCTTAATAACACACACCCAGGAATCAGGGGATCCTTTACCTTTACCCATCCTGGTTTCAGCCGGTTTGCGGTAAATGGCTTATCCTGGAAAGATACGAATCCATATTTTACCACCCCTCTTGATATAGCGGGTCATGGCAATACGGGCAGCTTCAATCTGACGCGAATCAAGCCAGCCGCATTCGGTCGCCTGCAGACCATATTCGCCAAAAGCCAGAGAAATACCTCCTCAGGGGTACCGCACATCCGGCCCTTCATCTGCTTTCTATATTTAACTTTTTTAGGCATTAACATCGCAAAAAAGCTCCTGTATCTATTATTTACCAGAAAGCACTTCACCTTTGAAAATAAAAACCTTGACGCCGATAATACCGTAAGTCGTTTTTGCCTCGGCAAAACCATAATCTATATCTGCCCTTAGTGTGTGAAGAGGGACTCGCCCTTCCCGGTACCATTCGGTTCGGGACATCTCTGCACCGCCCAGGCGACCGGAACAGGTAATCCTGATACCTTTCGCACCAACTTAAGTGAAGATGTAACACTTTTCTTCATGGCGCGCCGAAAGCGATGCGCCGCTCCAGCTGTAGAGCGACGTTTTCGGCAACTAACTGGGCATCTAACTCAGGCTTGCGGACTTCCTGTATATTAAGATAGATCTCTTTAGTCGGTAAGCTTGGCCAGCTCCTTTTTAAGGGTCTCGACTTCTGGACCCCTTCTTGCCGATGATCAGACCCGGACGAGCAGTGAATATATTGATCTTAGCCTTGCCGGCAGCACGCTCTATCTCGATCTTAGAAACGCCGGAGCTGATACAGGCGCTTTTTTAGGAAAGCTCTCAATTTCAAGTCTTCATGCAGAAGCTTCGCATAATCTTTTTCCGCGTACCATTTGGAATCCCAGGTTTTGATAACTCCAAGCCTGAAACCAATAGGATTTACTTTCTGACCCAAAACTTCACCTCCAACCCGTTAGCTTATTTCTTCTCCGCAAGGACCACAGCAAATGTGGCTCGTCGGTTTTCTGATCTTGCTGGCCCTTCCCATGGCACGCGGCGTAAACCGTTTCAGAACGGTGCCGCCATTTACATAAATACTCTTGACATAAAGGCGGTCCACATCTGCGACACCTTTTTGTTCAGCATTAGCTACAGCTGATGAAATTAGTTTCGAGACTAATTTCGCTGAGGGCTGAGGTGAAAAACGTAGTGTATTAAGAGCGTTCTGTATCCCTTGACCTCTTACCATATCTACAACCAGGCGAGTTTTCCGGGGCGATAAACGTGCAAAAGACAATTTAGCAGTTGATTCCATTCATAACTCCTTTGAAAACTTACTTCTTCTTCAGCTTGCTTTTTTTGTCAGCAGCATGTCCAAAAAAGGTTCTGGTTGGGCGAATTCACCCATTTTATGGCCGACCATATTCTCGGTTACAAAGACCGGGATAAATTTTCTACCGTTGTGCACCGCAAACGTCAGACCGATGAAATCAGGCGTGATTGTAGAACGTCTGGACCAAGTTTTAATTACTTTCTTTGATGAAGGCCCTTCTGCCTGAACTTTAGCCTCTAAATGAGCATCTACAAAAGGTCCTTTTTTAATCGATCTTGCCATCTCAGAATACCTCTATCAGATAAATATTATTTTGTGCGACGTTTAACAATAAACCTAGTCGAAGTTTTATTGGTTCTGGTTTTGTAGCCCTTGGTTGGGATGCCCCAAGGAGTAACAGGATGACGTCCACCGGAGGTTCGACCTTCGCCTCCACCATGTGGATGGTCAACGGGGTTCATTGCAACGCCACGAACTTTTGGGCGTTTGCCTAACCAACGACTGCGGCCAGCTTTACCAATAGAAACATTTTCATGGTCGGTATTCCCAACTTGGCCTACGGTTGCGGTACAATCCATCAAGACCATACGCACTTCGCCCGAAGGGAGTTTTACTTGGGAATATTTTTCTTCTTTAGCCATAAGCTGAGCAAAGGTACCGGCGCTACGAGCAAGTTGCGCCCCTTTTCCAATCTTCAACTCTATATTGTGAATAATGGTACCCAGAGGAATTGATCTGATGGGTAAAGCATTACCAGGTTTGATATCAGCGCTGGACTGGATATTACAGTATCTCCAACCTTGAGATCAACAGGAGCAATAATATATCGTTTTTCGCCATCAGCATAATTTCATAAGCGCAATTCGGGCGCTACGATACGGATCATACTCGAATATGCGACCTTAGCGGGTATTCTCGCGTTGTCACGACGAAAATCAATGATCCGGTACTTTTGCTTGTGACCGCCACCAATGTGACGTGACGTTATCCTGCCCAAATTGTTACGACCACCGGTCTTCTTTAAGCTTCACCAAAAGAGATTTTTCTGGCTGGCTTGTCGTGATCTCTTCAAATGTAGAACAGGTCTGATGCCTGCGGCCTGCTGACGTTGGTTTGTAACTCTTGATAGCCATTATCTAAACTCCACTAAATGGTTTATGCTTCAAAGAAATCAACACTGCTTCCCTCTTTAAGAGTAACATATGCTTTTTTCCAATTTGAACGTCTGCCTATATTTTTACCGACTCTTTATCTTGCCGGCAACATTTACTGTCTTAACAGATTCAACCTCTACATTGAAAAGGCTTTTAACAGCATTCTTAATTTCAATTTTGTTCGCTTCATTGTCTACAACAAAGGCTATAACATTGTTCTCGTCTTTTTTTATGGTAGTTTTCTCAGTAACCAGCGGCTTTTTTATAACACTATAGATATTCATGACTGTAATGCTCCTTCAACTTTGCGCACTGAACTTTCTGTGAAAACAACCCTTTGGTATTTCATCAAATCAAATATGTTTAGGCCTTCGGTCTTAAGTACCTTGATATTTTTTATATTGCGTGCGGAAAGCTCTAAATTCCGATTTTCAGATTCAGTTATAACAAGCGCCTTATCAAAGGAAAAGCCTTTCAAAACGCCGGCAAAATTCTTTGTAGAAACAGTTTCAAGCTCAATGGCGTCAAGTACTGTAAGCTTGTCGTTTTTGAACAAAAGGGACGAACAGAGGGCAGCAGCACCTGGCTTTCTTGTTCATGCTAAGGTTATACGTCTTAGGCTGTGGACCAAAAGCCACACCACCGCCAGGATACTGGGGAGCACGACTGCAACCTTGACGCGCATTACCGGTGCCCTTCTGTTTGAATGGCTTTTTACCGCCGCCACGCACTGCAGAACGGTTCTTGACTGCGACAGTTCCGGCTCTCCGATTTGCGAGCTGGATCCGAAGTGCCTGGTGTATAAGACTCTCTCTTACTTCAACATCAAACACATCATCGGACAGCAGAACTTCACCGACCTGTTGTTTGCTCATATTAAAAACTGCTATTGAAGGCATACACAAACTCCCGAAGTACTAAGCTTTAACACTCTTTTTAATCGTAACAATAGAATTTTTGTGGCCAGGAACCGCACCCTTTATCAGGATAAGATTATCAGATGCATCAACACGGACAATCTTGAGCCGCTGTACGGTGACTTTAGCGTTACCCATCTGACCAGGCATCTTTTTATTTTTAAAAACATGTGATGGAGTAGCAGATGCGCCGATGGAACCGGGCGCCCTATGAAAGCGCGATCCATGAGATGCGCGGCCACCCTTGAAGTTCCAGCGTTTAATGACACCCTGAAAACCTTTACCGATACTTGTGCCGGTAACATCGATCACATCATCAACCGAAAACTCATTGACAGTGATTTCATCACCTACATTCATGGACTCAACCTGGTCCATTTTTGAATTCACGCAAATGCCTGAAAACTCCATGACCGGATTTCGTGCAGTGACCGAGGTACGGTTTGTTAACATTAGCAGCGGCGACCGATTCAAAACCGACCTGAACCGCTGAATAACCATCATTGTCAGCAGTTTTTTTCTGAACAACATAACAAGGACCCGCCTGAATAACAGTTACCGGTTGCTCTTGTTCCGTCTTCAGAAATATTTGAGTCATACCAAGTTTTTTACCAATAATCCCTTATTCATGGTGATTATTCCTATTCTTGTATTCTCAGTTAAAGCTTAATTTCCACATCCACACCGGCAGAAAGATCAAGTTTCATCAAGGCGTCAACCGTCTGCTGTGTAGGATCAAGAATGTCGATTAACCTTTTATGTGTTCTGATCTCAAACTGCTCCCGGGACTTTTTATCCACATGAGGTCCGCGCAAAACACAGTACTTGTTAATAACGGTCGGAAGAGGAATGGGTCCGGCAACTCGAGCACCAGTCCTCTTGGCTGTATCAACAATCTCATTTACAGACTGATCAAGCAGCTTGTGGTCATAAGCTTTTAAACGGATTCTTATCTTCTGACTTGGCATTGTTTCGTCATCCTTAGTTATTCGATAATAGAACTAACAACCCCGGCGCCTACAGTACGGCCACCTTCACGAATGGCGAATCGAAGTCCATCATCCATGGCGATAGGAGTAATTAGATTTACTTGTACTGCTACGTTATCACCAGGCATTACCATTTCGGTCCCGGCGGCAAGTTCAACTATGCCAGTCACGTCGGTTGTCCTGAAGTAAAACTGTGGACGATAGCCATTGAAGAATGGTGTATGACGTCCGCCCTCTTCTTTTGTCAGAATGTAGGCTTCTGCTTTGAACTTGGTGTGCGGTGTGATGGAACCGGGCTTAGCTAATACCTGTCCACGCTCAATGTCTTCACGCTTTACACCACGAAGAAGAGCACCGATGTTGTCGCCGGCACGGCCTTCGTCCAAAAGCTTCCGAAACATCTCTACGCCGGTGACAGTGGTCTTTGCGGTTGCCTTCATTCCAACTATCTCAATCTCTTCGCCGACTTTGACAATCCCTCTTTCTAAGCAATACGATGGTTTAGGGGTACCAACATAAAG